>CANRKX010000021.1 GCA_947631325.1 uncultured Clostridia bacterium
AGTTCAACGAGTGGGAGATGAAGGGAGTGCCTTTAAGAATTGAGCTCGGTCCCCGCGATATAGAGAACGGAAGCGCCCTCGTGTTCCGCCGCGACACCCTGCAAAAATCGCCTTGTCCGCTCGACGATATCGTGGGCGGAATAGAGGAGATGCTTGAAAGCGTTCAAAGGGATATGCTGGACGCGGCGAGGGTAAGGCGCGACGGCAGAATGGTATACGCCGACTCTCTCGACGGCATTTTGGACGGAGTGGAGAATGGGAATTTCGTCAAGGCGGGCTGGTGCGGCTGCCGCGAGTGCGAGGATAGGGTAAAGGAAAAGACGGCTGCCACCGCGCGCGTCTTTGCCGAGGGCGAGAGCGCAAAAAAGTGCGCCGTCTGCGGAAAACCCGCCGCCCACGTCATAATTTTCGCTAGGGCTTATTGAGATATCTTCGATATATGTGATTTTTATAGAGCGCGCCGCGCGGCAATCTGCCGCGCGGCGCGCTCACTTTTCATAAAATCATCTTAAATATTTTCTGAGGTCGGCAACCTTTGTCAGCCGCTCCCACGCAAGGTTTGGCTTTCCGAAATGCCCGTAAAAGGACGTCCCCGAAAATATGGGCGATCTGAGTCCCAACGCCTCGATTATGGCGGCGGGGCGCAGGTCGAATTCGCCTAAAACTATATTCGCAATCTCGTCGTCGGGCAATCTTCCCGTGCCGAATGTGTCGATAAACACCGAGACGGGGCGGGCGACGCCGATGGCATATGCAACCTGCAATTCCACCTCGTCGCAAAGTCCCGCCGCAACGAGGTTTTTGCATATAAACCTCGCCATATATGCCGCCGAACGGTCTACTTTGGTGCCGTCCTTGCCCGAGAACGCGCCGCCGCCGTGGGCGCATCTGCCGCCGTACGTATCGACGATTATCTTCCTGCCCGTAAGCCCGCTGTCGCCCTCGGGTCCGCCTATTTCAAACCTTCCCGTGGGGTTTATAACGTACTTCGTGTCCTTCAACAGTTCTTGGGGTATAGCCGTCACCACATACCTCAAAATATCTTCCTTCAACTTGCTCTGACTTGCCGAAGGGGAGTGCTGGGCGGAAATCAACACAGTGTCCACCCTCACGGGCTTTTTGCCGTCGTATTCAACGGTCACCTGCGTCTTTCCGTCGGGGCGAAGATAGGGAATAATGCCTTCCCGCCTCACCTCGGTGAGCCTTCTTGCAAGCCTATGCGCAAGCGATATTGGAAGGGGCATGAGTTCCTCGGTCTCGCGGCAGGCATAACCGAACATCATGCCTTGGTCGCCCGCACCAACGTCTTTGCCGCCCACAACGCCCATGGCTATGTCGGGGCTCTGCTCGTGCACTGCGGTCTCGATTTTGCACTTATCATATGAAAAGGTGCCGAACGTATATCCGATTTTTTTGATTACCTCCCGCGCAACGCCCTCGTAGTCAACGGCGGCGGAGGAGGCGACTTCGCCCATAATCAACATTCTGTCGTATGCCGCGCAGCACTCTATGGCGCAGCGCGAGTTACAATCTTTCTTTAAAAATTCGTCCAAAATTGCGTCGGAAATTCCGTCGCACAGCTTGTCGGGGTGCCCCTCGGTGACGCTTTCGCTCGTGAAAAATTTTGTCATCTCAATCTCCGTAAAAATAAATAAGCCCTTCCGTAACCGCGGAAGAGCGCATATTCAAATATGTCAATTCCCATCGGTACGGCTTTAGCACCTTGCTTTGCAGGTTGCTGTGTGGTCGAAGAGCCGTTCTCTCGCACACTCTTTATAGGTTTGAATGTATTGTAACAGGCGCGGCGCGATATGTCAACTCAATTTACCCCTATTTTATATAAAAAAAGAGAAAGTGCGACTATCTCAAAAAAATTTGATTTTTTCCGCCGCTATGCTATAATGTATCTATGAATTGCAACCAATGTCCGATAGGCTGCGGCGCAGACAGGGATAAAAACGTCGGCGCATGCGGAGTGCAGGGGCTTAAAATCGCCAAATACTATCTTCACCCCTTCGAGGAGCCGCCCATCTCATATTCTGCGGGTAGCGGCTGTATCTTTTTTTGCGGGTGTTCTTTAAAATGCGTATTTTGTCAGAACTTCCCCCTGTCGCGCAACGAGAGGGGATTGAATATAGATAAATTCCGCCTTGCCGATATCTTCAAAGAGCTTGAGGACAGGGGCGCGGACAACATAAATTTGGTCAATCCCACCCATTATTTAAGGGATATTATGGGGGCAATTGAAATTTATCGCCCCAAAATCCCCATCGTCTACAACACCCACGGCTATGAAACTGCGGAGAGTCTGAAGATTGCGGATAGCTTTGTCGATATATGGCTTCCCGACTTGAAATTCATCGACCCCGCGCTTGCGGGGCGTTACACCGCCCGCCCCGACTATGCGAAATTCGCCCTGCCCGCAATAGAGTTTATGGCGAAAAAACCCCTCGTCGAAGAGAACGGCAAGATGATTTCGGGGTGCATTATCCGCCATCTCGTTCTTCCCCTTGCCGCCTATGACAGCATTGAAGTCGTCAAGTTCGTCGCCTCTTTTAAAGACAGCGTGTATTTTTCGCTGATGAGCCAATACACCCCCTGCGGCGACATAAAAAATTTGCCCGAACTGCAGAGGAGAATAACCCGCCGCGAATATCAAAAGGTGGTATCGGCGGTGGAAGAGCAGGGCTTGAAGAGGGTATTTTTGCAGGATTTCGACAGCGCACAGTCCGCGTACGTTCCCCAATGGGATTATTGAATTATGCTTTTATCTTTTGAAAACGTGGCGTTCGGCTACGGCGACAATCTCATATTTTCGGGCGTCAGCTTCACCGTGAACGAGGGGGAGAGGATAGGACTTGTCGGCGCGAACGGCGAGGGCAAGACCACCCTTTTGAATCTCATCTCAGGCAACCTCTCGCCCGACAGCGGCACAATCTTTTTGAAGAACGGCGCGCGTTTGGGCTATCTCGAACAGAACGGCGGCTACACGAGCGGCGGCACAGTGTATGAAGAGATGAAAAAGGTGTTTAAAGCCGAACTCGACGCAATCGGAAAAATTGCCGCCCTCTCCGCCGAGCTGTCAAATTTAAATTACGGCGGCAGCGAATACAACGCCGTCTCCGCAAAGATAGAGTCTCTCGAAAAATTCGTCGCGGCGCGCGGCGGTTACGACGCCGACGTCAAGATAAAGACAGTTTTGAACGGAATGGGCTTTTCGGCGTTCTATGACAGGGTGATTGACGGGCTTTCGGGCGGCGAAAAGACAAAGTTGAAGCTATGCAGACTGTTGCTTGAACAGCCCGATTTACTGCTCTTGGACGAGCCCACCAACCACCTCGACATAGGCACACTCTTCTGGCTCGAGGACTATTTAAAGGGCTATAAAGGCGCGCTCGTCGTCGTCTCGCACGACAGATATTTTCTCGACAGAACGACTGCAAAGACCATTGAAATAGAGAACGGCGGGGCGCAGAGCTATGCGGGCGCATACACCAAATACAAGGCGTTGAAAGCCGAAAGATACACACGGCTTTTAAAGGAATATGAAAAGGCGGTTGAGGAGAGGGCGAAACTTAAAGACTATATCGACAGAAACATAGTCCGCGCAACCACCGCAAAGTCGGCGCAGAGCAGGGTGAAAAAGCTTCAAAAGGAGCAGGAGCCCGAAAAGCCCTATCTTCCGCCCGAGCCGCCCAAGTTCTCCTTCACTTTTTCGGAAAGACCTTCTGAAAGCGTATTGAAAGTCGAAAATTTAGACCTCGAAAGGGGCGGTAAACGGCTTATATCTGCGGGGCAATTTGAAATTAAGCGGGGGGATAAGGTTGCCTTGGTCGGCGCGAACGGCACGGGCAAGACCTCCCTTTTAAAGCAGATAATGACGGGCGATCCCGCAGTTGTAAAGGGCAGATTCGTGCACTGCGCCCTGTTCGATCAGGAGGGGCTAAACCTCAACGGCGACAACACCGTGCTGTCCGAAATGTGGGGGCGGCACGTCGTCTCCTCGCAGACAGATATCCGCGCCGCGCTCGCACGGGCGGGACTTACCGAAGAGGACATGAATAAAAAGGTCTCCTCTCTGTCGGGCGGGGAACGCGCCAAGCTCGCCCTGTGCATATTGGGCGGCGAAAACGCCAACTTCCTCATTCTCGACGAGCCGACAAACCACCTCGACTTGCCCGCGCGGGAGAGCCTTGAAAAAGCCCTCTCCCAATACGACGGCACACTCCTCTTCGTCTCGCATGACAGATATTTCATCTCCGCCCTCGCACGAAGAATACTCGAAATAGAGGACGGGAAGATATTGTCCTATGAGGGCGGCTATGAGGGCTATTGCGCGAGCAAGGCGGAGGCGGCGGAAAACAAAAGACGGGAAGAGGAGCTTCAAAGGCAGCAAAGGCGAAAGGCGGAGAGCGAGAAGAGCTTTCGCTCGGCAAAGGAGAGGGCGCAGGAAGCCAAGAAAAAAGAGGAGATAAAAAACCTCGAAAAGAGAATAGGCGAGCTCGAAAATGAGGAGCAGGAGATTAATCGCGATCTTTCAAATCCTCAGATAGTCTCCGACTACAAAAAGGTCGCCGAGCTGACGAAGCGGCTGTCTGACATAAAATTACAGCTCGACGGGCTTTACTTGAAGTATGGGGATATGCTATAATGATAGCGACGGCGCAATACCCATATAAAAACACTATAATACCTATACAAAAATATCGGAAAAAATTTGCAATTTTGACTTCATGAGGAGTGCATTTGCATGGAAGAAAAGCGAAGAGAAGATAAAAAAGAAGTAAAGGAAGAGAAAGAGGTAAAAGAGGAAAAGACGAAAATCCGCCACACCATATCCGCGGAGGAGACCTTCACGCTTGCGAAGGACGTGTTCGATATACGCACGTTCGTCAAAAACGTGTACTCGAACCGCGCGGTGATTGCGCGCAGAATACATATCGTCACCCTTGTCGTGAGCTTCGTATACACACTGCTCTATTCGGCGTTCATCATCTTTTCGGGGTTGACAAAGCGCCTGTCGCTCGGGGCGGACATAACGCTCTATGTCCTTTTGGGGCTTTACGGCGTAATGGCGATAACTCTTGTCATATTGGCAATCTGCGGAACGCATGCCAAGACAAAGGATATAAGGAAGTTTTCCACCGCCTTAAAGTATTTCAGATTTGCGGTGAGAATTCTCTCGCTCGCCGTGTCCATGACGGCGATAGTCTTCGCCGTTACCGACGAGAAGTCGGGGGCGACTTCTCTCGCCATTCAGATTCTCGTCATAACCTTTTCGATTATAACCTTTATCGTCCAACTGCTTCCCCTCCTTTTCGGGGGCACGGGCAAGTTCGTGAGGTGGCTTCTCTCGCCTGTAAAGGTCAAAAGGCGTTTCGGTGCGGTAGTGGTGGAGTGGTATGAACTCATCGTCACGGGCAACGCCCAACAGGGTCCCGCAAAAAGAGTCTCCAAAAAGTACTTTGACGATATCGGGGCGATTATAGATAACTATCTCGTGCCCGAGCTGGGCAAGAAGTACATAACGGCGATAAAGCCCGCAAATCTTCTTACCGTCGTCGAGAACTGCGACGAGGAGCAAAAGCCCATTTTGGAGGGACTTTTGAAGAATGTGTTCGCTTATGCCGCCGAATGCGGATATGTCGTTTTCGACCCCTGCCGCGACCTCAAATTCGAGGGAAATATAGAGGAAGCCGAGAAGAAAAAGCTTACAATGAAGGACAGATTTATGAACGTCGGCAAGCGGATAGGCAAGTCCATGCTCGATAAATATATTGCCGCCTCCACATCCGACGATGACGAGCAAAAATAAAATTGCCCCCATACTATGCGGCAATTAACTGAAAATTCAAGAGGGCGCGCCGCGGAAAATCTTCCGCGGCGCGCCCTAAATTTACTGCAATCTTTAAAATTCGCAAGCCTTGCCGATATAGTCCGCAAGCTCGTCTACATTAAGCCTTATCTGTTCCATGCTGTCCCTGTCGCGTACGGTGACGGTGTTGTTTTCAAGGGTGTCGAAGTCCACCGTAATGCAGAAAGGCGTTCCTATCTCGTCCTGCCTTCTGTATCTCTTGCCGATGGAACCCGCCGCGTCGAAAGTCACGGGGAAACGCTTTTTGAGGGAATTGTATATTTCTTCCGCCCTGTCCGAAAGGTTCTTCTGAAGGGGAAGGATTGCCGCCTTGTACGCCGCAAGCGCGGGGTGAAGGTGAAGGACGTTCCTCATATCTCCGCCCTCGAGTTCTTCCTCGTCGTACGCCTCGGACAGCACGGCGAGCATCAGCCTGTCGGCGCCAATCGAATACTCGACGACGTATGGAATATATCTCTCGCCCGATACGGGATCGATATACTGCATCGTCTTGCCCGAAAATTCCTGATGGCGGGAGAGGTCGTAATCGGTGCGGTTATGAATTCCGTTCAATTCAGACCAGCCCATGGGGAAGTCGTACTGTATGTCGCAGGCGCACTTTGCATAGTGGGCGAGCTTGTCGTGGTCTTTGAAGCGCAAGTGCTCTTCGGAAAATCCGAGATCTATAAGGAACTGCCACGCCTTGGACTTAAATTGCTCATAGTATCCGACGTCTGTGCCCTCTTTGCAGAACCACTGATGTTCCATCTGCTCGAATTCTATCGTGCGGAAGATGAAGTTTCCGGGCGTTATCTCGTTTCTGAACGCCTTGCCCACCTGCGCAATGCCGAAGGGCACTTTTGCGCGCGTCGTGCGCTGGACGTTCATGAAGTTTACAAACTCACCCTGCGCCGTCTCGGGGCGGAGATATATCTTGTTCTGGCTCTCGTCGGTGACCCCGCGCGAGGTCTCGAACATCAGGTTGAAGGTGCGGATATTGGTCCAGTTGAACTTGCCGCATATGGGGCAGCAGACGTGGTGTTCGTTTATATAATTTTCCATCTCCTCGTTGGTCATGAGGTCGGGGTTTACCTTGCCCTTCGAGTGATTTTCTATGAGGTTATCGGCACGGTGACGGCTCTTGCACTCCTTGCAGTCCATCTTGGGGTCGGAAAAGGAGGTTGTGTGCCCGCTCGCTTCCCAAACCCGCGAATTCATGAGGATTGCCGCGTCGACGCCGTAGCTGTTGTCGCTCTCCTGCACGAATCTCTTCCACCACGCGCGCTTTATGTTGTTCTTGATTTCGACGCCGACGGGACCGTAATCCCACGTGTTGCCCATTCCGCCGTAAATTTCGCTCCCGGGGAAGATTATTCCCCTCGCCTTGCACAAATTCACGAGCTTGTCCATTGTCACGGCTCTCTTTTTATCCGCCATAATTTCTCCTTTTCCGCATTTGGTTTAATGCGGACAGCCAAAAATGATAAAATCAATATATCCCAAATCGCCCTTTAAGTCAAGCAAATATCCCCGTCCGCGCCGCTCTAAGGGGCTATTTTTTCAAAATATCGGCGTTTGGCAAAAATTACGCACTCTTATTTTTCAAAAAGTACTGCGAAATGATATACATTTTGCACCGCGATATGCTATAATAAATCAAATGATTTATTAAGGGAAGATTTATGCTGTCTGATATCGAAATTGCCGAAAGCTGTAAAATGAAGGATATCCGCGAAATTGCCGCAAAGCTCAACTTGGGCGAGGACGACCTCGAGCTGTACGGCAAGTATAAAGCGAAGATAGATTTGAAGAAAGTCAATCCCCGCTCCAAGCTCGTTCTGGTCACCGCGATAAATCCCACCGCGAGCGGCGAGGGCAAGACGACGGTCTCCATAGGCTTAGCCGACGGAATGGCGAAATTGGGCAAAAAGGTGTGCCTTGCTTTAAGGGAACCCTCTTTGGGACCCGTATTCGGCATAAAGGGCGGCGCAGCGGGCGGCGGCTATGCGCAGGTCGTGCCCATGGCGGACATAAATCTCCACTTCACGGGCGATCTGCATGCGATAACGGCGGCAAATAACCTCTTATGCGCGATGATTGACAACCACATACTCCGCGGCAACGAATTGAAGATTGAGCGCGTCTATTTCAGGCGGTGTATGGATATGAACGACAGGGCGCTCCGCTCAATAACTTTGCACAGCAGCGCGGGCGCAATGAAGGGCTGCCAAAGCTATGACAGGGAGGAGAGCTTCGAGATTACGGCGGCGAGCGAGGTAATGGCTGTATTGTGCCTTGCAAAGGACTTAGCCGACCTCAAGAAGCGGCTCGGAAACATAGTTGTCGGCGTCAATTCCGACGGCGACTATGTCCGTGCCCGCGACCTCAAAGCCGACGGCGCAATGGCGACCCTTTTGAAGGACGCCATAAAGCCCAACCTCGTGCAGACGCTCGAGGGAACGCCCGCAATAGTGCACGGCGGACCCTTTGCCAACATTGCCCACGGCTGCAATTCGGTGCGTGCGACGTATACCGCAATGACTTTATCCGATTATACCGTTACGGAGGCGGGCTTCGGCGCAGACCTCGGGGCGGAAAAATTCCTCGACGCAAAGTGCAGGATAGCGGGCATAGAGCCCGACTGCGTCGTGGTCGTCGCAACCGTCAAGGCGTTGAAGTTGCACGGCGGCGCGGACAAGACGGCTCTGTCCGAAGAAAATCTGCCCGCCCTCAAAGCGGGGCTTCCCAATCTTTTGAAGCACGTCGAAAATATTACAAACGTATACAAAAAACCCGTGGTCGTCGCGATGAACAGGTTCGCAACCGACACCAAAGCCGAGATAGACGAAGTGCTCTCCGCATGCGAAAGGGCGGGTGCGCGCGCCGTGTTCACCGACGTATTCTTAAAGGGCGGCGAGGGCGGTAAGGAGCTTGCCGCCGCAGTCGTCGAGGAGTGCGCAAAGCCCACAAAATTGCACTTTGCATACGATCTTGACGACGATATCAAGACAAAGTGCAACGACATCGTTAAAAATATTTACGGTGGAGAGGGGGCGGACTTTTCGGACGTAGCCCTCGCAAAGATTGCCGAGATAGAAAAAAAGGGCATAAAGGGATTGCCCTTGATTATCGCAAAGACGCAGTATTCCCTTTCGGACGACGCCAAAAAACTCGCCCGTCCGACGGGGTTCAGAATTTATGTGCGCGACGTCATCTATAAGGGCGGCGCGGGCTTCATCGTCGCCGTCGCGGGCGAAATTATGCTCATGCCGGGGCTTTCCAAATCGCCCTGCGCGGAGAGGATAGATATCGACGCAAACGGCAAAATAACAGGGCTTTCCTGACGGGAGATTGACATCAATGAATTTGCCCGAACCCACAAACTTCATAGAACAATTTATAAACGAGGAACTCGAAAACGGCAAGTTCGAGTCGGTCGGCAACAAGATTATCGTGCGCTTTCCGCCCGAACCCAACGGCTATCTGCACATCGGGCACATCAAAGCCATGTGCATAAATTTCGGCGTAAAGGAGAGGTACGGCGGCGAGCTCAATCTCCGCATGGACGACACCAACCCCGCCAAGGAAGACTATGAATACGTCGATTCCATAGTGGACGCGGTCAATTGGCTGGGATTTAAGTATGACAGGTTGGTCTATGCCTCCGACTACTATGATAAGCTTTACGAGATAGCCGAAAAGTATATTAAGGACGGCAACGCATACGTATGCGACCTCTCCGCGGAGGAGATAACGGCAACCCGCGGCACGCTCACCGAGGCGGGCGCTCCCTCGCCCTATAGAGAGAGGAGCGTTGAGGAAAATTTAAAGCTCTTCCGCGAAATGAAGGAGGGCAAATATCCCGACGGCGCAAAGGTGTTGAGGGCGAAGATAGATATGTCGTCTCCCAACCTCAACATGCGCGACCCCGTTTTATATCGCATAGCGCACGTTTCGCACTATCGCACGGGCGACAAGTGGTGCATATATCCCATGTACGACTTCGCCCATCCCCTGTCGGACGCTATCGAGGGGATAACCCATTCTCTCTGCTCTCTCGAATTCGAAAATCACAGACCGCTCTATGATTGGGTTATCGAAAAGGCGGGCTTTAAAAAACCCGTGCCGAGACAGATAGAGTTTGCCCGTCTGAATATCACAAACACGTTGATGAGCAAACGCTATCTCAAAAAGCTCGTCGACGAGGGCTTTGTGCGCGGCTGGGACGACCCCCGCATGCCGACGGTCATGGGGCTTAAAAACAGGGGCGTTCCGCCCGAGGCTCTCAAAAAATTCTGCGCCGACGTTGGCGTTGCAAAGGCGTATTCGGTGGTCAATTCCGCCCAGCTCGACAGCTGTATAAGGGATAATTTGAACGAGAATGCGGAGAGGGCTATGGCGGTCGTCGACCCCATAAAACTCACCATTGCAAATTACGAGGGAGAGGAAGAACTCGACTTCGAGAAAAATCCCGTAAAGGACGCGGGCACCCGTAAAATCAAGTTTACGGGCAGCGTATATATAGACAGAAACGACTTTTCGCTCGACCCCCCGCCCAAGTACAAGCGGCTTCAAAAGGGCGGCACCGTGCGCCTCAAAGGGGCGTATATCGTCCGCTGCGACGACGTAAAGTTGGGCGCGGACGGCAGGGTGGAGGAGCTCATTTGCACCTATTTCCCCGAGACCAAGAGCGGCTCAAACGCCGAGACGACTATCAAGGCAAAGGGCGTCGTGCAGTGGGTGGACGCAAAGTACGGCAAGGACGCCGAGTTCAGGCAGTACGAACCCCTCTTAAAGGATGAAGAGTATCCCGATCAGGACTATGCCGAAAGGCTCAATCCCAACAGCGAAAGGGTATTTTTCGGAAAGGCTGAACCCTATCTTTTCGAGAGCGAGTTGGGAACGGCGTTCCAGCTAATGCGCACGGGCTACTATAAACACGCCGAGTGCGGCGACAGACTTCTCTTGACTGAAATAGTGTCTTTAAAGGACAATTTCAATAAATAATCATTCATTATTAAAGGAATATTGACGGAGGTTGATATTTTGGTAGGAAGTATCATAATGCTCGTCCTTATAATACTCTTCACGGTGATCGGCTTCATCGTGGGGCTTGTTAAGGGCTTTTCAAAGACAAAGACATGGGCGATTGAATTCGTCCTGTCCACCCTGCTTTCAATGGCAGTCGGCGCATTGACGCGGGGGCTTATCAAGGACGCCACGGGCGCGGCAATAGCGGGAATTCTGACGATTATTTCGGCTATCGCCTTTATGCTTATAATTATGCTTTTGGCAAGATTTGTCCGTAACATAATAAATAAGCATCTCGACAAGCGCAAGGAAGAGGGGCAGAAGGGCGGCGGTCTCGGCGTGTTCAATCGCGTCATGGGCGGCTTCTCCCTCGCCTTCAAGGGCTTTGTAATGTCGTGTATACTCGTGCTGTCCGTATCGACGGTCATCGACCTTATTCAGATTGAGTCGCTCAAAAACGCCTTCCTCGGCGTATATGAAAGCGCGGGCTGGCTGGCGATTAAGCCCCATATCTTCGACTTTGTGATTGTCGGAATACTCTTCATGGCGGTCTGCCACGGCTTCGAGAGCGGAATTATAAATTCGCTCTGGTCGCTCGTCGTCCTCGGATTGGTCGTGGGCGCGGGCTTTGCGTCATACAATCTCGCCTTCAACACTCCTGCGTTCGCGGGCGCGGGCGAAGCCCTCGGCGGCAAACTTGCGCAGGCAATGGGCGGCTCGGAGATGATGGCGAATATGGGCACGACGCTCGCAAAGGTGCTCATCACGATAGGGCTTTTCATACTGTTTGCAATATTGATTGCCATTATCGCCAAGTTCGTGCCGAGAATTCTCAACTTCGTGCGCACGGGCAAGACCTTCTACGTGGTGGACGGCGTTATCGGCGCGATTGTCAGCGTGATTGTCGTGCTTGCTATATTGCTGTTTATCGGCAGCCTTATAGAGCCGCTTTACGGCATGGAATTTATGTTGGTATTCGATTCCTACTTCGACAAGTGTCTGATTGCAAACTTCATCTATACCGACAACATTCTGCTCGCGTTCGGAATGCCCTCGATTATCCCCATAAAGAATTGGTTATCTTAAAATGAAAAGGCGCGCAGACCATATCAAACAGCCTGCGCGTCTTTTTTATGGAGTAGTTCACTCTTTTTGTGAATAGCTTTGGCAGCAAGTACATTCTTCCGCATTGCAGGTGCAACCCACCTTTATCTGCGAAAGGGTGCAGTTACAGCTGTTGAAGTTGTGCTTGCAGGTCGTGACGTCGCAAGCGATGTCGTAATTAACGTCTTGCATAATTAACCCTCCGCAAGTTATTTTGCGCGGCTTAACTCACAATTATTCCCGCCCGCTTGACAAAGTTGCGGCTATGAAATACAATAATCCAAAGGAGAAATATTATGAAAGTCATACTGTTGCAGGATGTAAAGGGACAGGGCAAAAAGGGCGAAGTCGTCGACGTAAACGAGGGCTATGCCCGCAACTTCCTCGTCAAAAAGGGACTTGCCGAGATTGCGACCGCGGCAAAACTCAACGATATCTCCATGAAGAAGTCCGCCGCCGATTACCATAGGGCGGAGGAGATAAAGGCGACAAAACAACTCGCCCAAGAGATAAACGGAAAGACCTTTGAAGTGAGAATTAAGACGGGGCAGGGAGGCAAGGCGTTCGGCTCTGTCACCGCGGCGGACGTTGCCGAATCTCTCCTTTCATCGGGATATCAGGTGGATAAAAAGAAGGTCGTCATATCGGGCTCAATCAAAAACACGGGCGCCTATCCCGTCGAATTGAAGCTCATGGAGGGCGTCTCGGCAAAGATAACCATAAACGTCGTCCCCGAGTAAATAGGATTGAAATAAAAAAAGGCTGTGGGTCAAATCGACCTACAGTCCTTTTTAATCTTAAAACCATTTAATTATTGTTATCTTCCGCGTCCGCCGCCGCCGCCGAAACCGCCGCCTGCAAAGCCGCCGCCGCTAAATCCCCCCATATGTCCTCCGCCGTTCATGCCCGAAGAGGAGGGGCGCGCTATCATTCCCGAGGTTATCCTCGACATGGAGTGCCTTATCATATTGTTTAAGATGATATAGTCGAAAGCGTTGTCAAATGACGAAGCTGTTGCCCACGCGGGCGGCGCAATCGCAATGTCCTTGAACTTGTTCTCCCATATATCCGAGACGTTTAAGACCTGCGCATAGGGAAGTATATGGTAGTACAGTTGTGGGTCGTCCTCCAACAGCTTTTCCAGCCTGTCCTTTTCGGTGAGAAGTATGAAGTTTCTGAATCCCACTATATCGCCGAGCTTTCTGTTATAGTCCTTCGTGCGGCTGATAAGGGTGACCGCAAGGGTGACGCCCGTCAATCCCACCGCCGCAAGCACAGCCTTGGGTGCGAGCGGAATAAGGGAGGAGGGCACAAGCACGATGTACAGCGCCGTAATTGCGCATATGAGCGCAAACAGCAACGTGAAGAAAATTGCGTTCTTTTTGCCGCGATTTTTAAATCTGTTGTATATTACCGTCTCCGCCAGCCCGTACAGCACGAGCGCGGGAACGAGGGCTATCATGCTGTAAAACCACGCAAGCGACAGGTGTATTTCCAACATTCCCAACAGGAGGGGCGCAATGCCGAGCAACAGCCCGAAGAGCACGGCGATTATTATCGAAATGCCTATACTGCTGCTCCTGTAAAGCCCCTTGGCTTCGTCGTTTACCGTCGCGGTCGCCCGCTCGAATGTGCCGTAAAATCTGTATTTGAGCTCGCTCGGCTTCACGGCGTCCCGTCCCGCAAACAGCCCCGCAAACACAATCTGTTCGTGCGCGCCGCTCGTCGCGGGAAGATTGCGTATTTTAATTATAGTGGGGTCGTCCTTGTCGTCGAGATTTATCTTCACGTAGCCCTTGTCCGCCCAATAGAATATGAGCGACGTCACGTCCTCGGCGTTTACCTTGTTGTCGATGAGCTTGCCCATGAGAAGGGGATCCATTTTGTCGGGAGCGTCGAGGTTGACGACGGGCACCAACCTGTCGCGGTTGAAGAAGATGAGTTTTATTAACAGCATTAAGACCATGAGTATTCCGCCCGCTATGGCGAACCAATAGGGGGTGAAGTCGAAGTAGGGTCTTACCGCCCCTTCCTCAAAGGTCAGGTAGAATGTCAGCGCATTGTGTTCGGGGATATTGGTCTTGTCCACGATCAGAATATCCCTGCCGTCAACTTCAACTTGCCTGAAATCTGCGCTTTCGGTTGTCGTGCCGACGGCGCCGTAATACATCTTACAGCTTTCAAAGCCCTCGGGCAGTTTTACCGTTATGTGCGAGTTCTTTATGATTGAATCGAACCCGCCGCCTATTACGTTGAGGGGCAGCAAGCCCGACTTTACCGACCCGTTGCTTATGCAGTAGGTGTAGGTTAGTCTATAGGTCTCCGAATATCCCGTCTTAATGCGCGTGTCGCCTATATCGACGGAGATAAAGTCGCTGTCGTCTATCCTCACGGAGTAAGGCGCGTTTGAAGTGCCGTCCAAAAGCTGTACGCCCTCGACCTTAATATTTTTAACCCGCGCCCCCGCGTTTACGGGAATATCGCGGATAAATCCCGTCGAGTGTATGCCCAAATAGTTTATCGATAGCGTCTCCGTCACCGAAATAGAGCAGTCGCTATTAATGTCGTATTCGGCGTTGAACGTGTCCAACTCATAGCGGTATTCGTTTGAAGTGCCGACTTCCGTGCTTGCGCTTGCCCCCATACCCATAAACAGGACGGGGATGATGAGTGCGACGGCAAAGACCAGCGCGCAGAGTGCCGCAAGGGGAGTGAACTTCCCTGACTTTTTCATTTCTTCCCTCTCATCAAAGCGGGTTCAACCCGCAAAAATCAATTAAAACTCAACCTTGACGTTCTGCCTTTCGGTCTCGTCCTCGACCTCGAAATAGGGCATTTTCTTGATCTTTGCCACTTTTGCAATGAGGTTGGAGGGTATCTTTTCCCTTTTGGCGTTGAGTTGCTTGACGACTGCGTTGTAGTACTTGCGCGCGTTGGCAATCTCGCGTTCGACGGAGGAAAGGCTGGATTGAAGATTCAAAAAGCTCGTGTCCGCCTTCAATGCGGGGTAGTTTTCGGCGACGATATTTACCGAACGCAACGCCCTCGTCAACTCGGCGTTTGCGGCAATTTTTTCCTCGGCTGTCGAAGCCGCCTGCGCGTGCGCCCTTGCCGCCGTCACCTTTTCAAGCACTTCCGCCTCGTGCGCGGCATAGCCCTTTACGGTATTTACAAGGTTGGGTATAAGGTCGTATCTCTTTTTGAGATAGACGTCCATCGTCGAGAAGGCTTCCTCGCAGGAGGAGCGCATCGAGACGAAGGTGTTGTAGGTCGCGATGAACCAGATAATTATCGCCAACAGCACCGCGCCGCCGACAGACAGTCCTATAATGCCGTAAACAAGGGGTAAATTCATTTCATTTCTCCTTTAAATAAATTTCTTGATTTCGTTCAAGGCGTTTTTGAGGAAATATTCCGCCGTGGAATCCTTCTTTATCGCCCCGAGAGCCTCGTCAAAGGTGAACCAACGCACCTCTTCAAGCTCCTTTTCGTCTATTACGGGCTCGCCGTCCTCGGCGATAATCAAAAAGTTGAGCATGAGCACGTTCCTCGGCTCGTGATAGCGCGAGGACATATATTTGAATTTGACGGTGTTCAGCTTTGTCTCTTCCTTGAATTCGCGGGTGACGGCTTTTTCGGCAGTCTCGCCCTTTTTGATATAGCCCGCAAACAGAATGAAGTCATTCTGGTCCTTGTGCTTTGCAAGCAGTATTTTATTTTTAGACCTGTTGGTCACGACCATGCTCACCGCAACCGCAAAGGGGGCGAAACGGAATTCCCCGCAATTTTTGCAATAGGGCACCAGCCCCTCGCCGCTCGCATACATAAGCGTCAATTTTTCTCCGCATTCAGTACAGAACATAATAACCTCCGCAAACTGCCGCATTTTACGGCAATTCTTTATATATTATATAACATCTTTCGGCGTTTTTCAATAGGTGTTTTATATTTTGACATAATTGTTGCCCTAAATTTTACATTTTGTTGACAGAAATTTAACACTATTGTATAATAATAGAGGATGCGAAAGCTCCACGTGATAGGTGGGAATATGGATTATACAGCGGCAAAGACCCTGCTTGAAAGGCACGGACAAACCCAACTGCTCGACTATTTCGGCGAACTCGACGAAAAGCAAAGAAGTCAGCTTTTGTCCGATATAGAGAAGATTGATTTTTCCGTGCTCTCATATATTGGCGGAAATTCCAATAAAAGGCGCGGCAAAATAACCCCCGCGCCCGCCGTCTCCGCAGAGGAGATCCAAAAAAACCGCGGAAAGTACGAGAGCGCGGGCATAGAGCTTTTAAGGCAAAACAAAGTCGCCGCCGTGTTGCTTGCGGGCGGGCAGGGCTCGCGTCTCGGCTTCGACGGTCCAAAGGGAATGTTCGATATCGGCGTCACCCATCCTTTGTCCATCTTCGGTCAGCAGATGAACAACATCTTCGAGGTCACGAAGAAGACGGGGGAGTTTTTCCACTTATTTATAATGACCGGCGCGCAGAACGACGAAGTGACCCGCAAATTCTTCAAGGACAACTCATATTTCGGCTATCCCGAGCAAAAAATCCACTTCTATATCCAATCCGTCGCGCCCACCTGCGACTTTAAAGGGAAAATTTATTTGGATACGAAGTCCCGAGTCTCATTCGCGCCCAACGGCAACGGCGGGTGGTACAGCTCTCTCATAGATAGCGGTATGGGCGAAATCATAAATAAAGAGGGAGTGGAGTGGATAAATATTTACAGCGTCGATAACGTGTTGCAGCGCATATGCGACCCCGCCTTTATCGGCGCGACTGCGCTTTCAAATTGCGCATGCGGCGCGAAGGTCGTCAAAAAGGTTGCGCCCGAGGAAAAGGTGGGAATTTTGTGCTATGAGGACGGCAAGCCCTCTATCATCGAATATTATGACGCCGACGACGAGATGAAAAATCAGAGGGATGCGGACGGGCAGTTGACCTATCGCTATGGCGTCACCTTGAACTATCTGTTCAGAGTGGCGGATCTTAACGCCGCGCTCGACGCAAAGCTTCCATACCACGACGCGCAAAAGGCGATTGCGCACATGGATAAGGGCGTGAGGGTAACCCCCAAGGAGCCATGCGGCTTCAAGTTCGAGACCCTCGTCGTCGATATGGTTAAATTTATGAACGGGTGCTTGGGATATGAGGTCGTGCGCGAAAGAGAGTTTGCGCCCATAAAGAACGCGACGGGCAACGACAGCGTTGAAACCGCCCGCGAACTGTTGAAATTGAACGGAGTTAAATTATGAAAAAATTTTTATTGGCGATTGCCGCGTCGGTCGTGGCAGTCTGCGCCGCCTTTTCGGGCTGCGTCACGGTGCAGGGGGCGGACGGCAAGGACGGGCGCGACCTCACCATAAACGACGTGTATGAACAGGTCAATGCCGAGCGCGTGGCGAACGGTCAAAGCGAGTTGAGCTTTCTCGACTTTGTAAAGGAATATCTGAGTTTTGACGCCACCGCCGTTTCGGACGCGGCGCAATTACAGACGGCTATCAACCGCTCTCTATTTTCAAGCGTGTCGCTCATCGCTTCATTCACCTCGAGGGGGAGCGTGAAGAGCTATGCGGGCGCGGGCGTCATCGTCGATATCGACAAGACCAACGGCAACGCATATATCCTCACCAACTGCCACGTCGTGTACAGCGACAATAAGGACACCACTTTGGCGACCGACGTCAAAGCCTATCTCTATGGCAACGACTCCTATCTGAATCTCGCCAACAAGCAGGGCGATTACGGCATGCAAGCCAAAATCGTCGGGGCTTCGGTGACGTACGACCTCGCCCTTCTCAAAATCGAAAACAGCGATATCATAAAGAACAGCGACGCCCGCGCTGCCGTCTTTGCCGAAGAGGAAGAAGTATATCCCGGTCAGCCCGTCTTTATAATCGGCGACCCCGAGGGCGACGGAATGTCCGTTTGCTCGGGCATTGTCAGCACCGAAAGCGAAGTGGTCTCCCTCAACCTTTCGGACAGATATCCAAGTAACTCGGCGTTTTATAACGATTACAGGGTAATAAGGACGGACGCCGCAGTCAACGGCGGAAACTCGGGCGGCGGACTTTTTGACAGTTCGGGAAGGCTCGTGGGTATTATCAATTCCAAGCTCGAGAGCAGCTCGATTGACAATATAGGTTACGCCCTCGCGGGCAGCTATGCGCGCAGAATTTTCAAACTCTTTATGGACGGATACGGCAACGCCGTGAACGATACCCTTCACTTAACCCGCGCCGTGAACGACTTGAATTATTCCTACACCTCGACAGTCAGCCTCGACAAGACGACGGGTATTGCGAGGATAAGCGATAAGGTCATAATTCAGAAGTCTTTGGGGAGCTTCACCGACGACGGCGGATTGAGAGTGGGCGACGTGGTACAGCGCATAAGGGTGCTCGACGGAGATACGGTGGTCGAGGACGTGCCCGTCACGCGATATTTCAACCTCGACGACGTAATCCTCTCGGCGCGGGCGGGGTATAAGATAGAGTACACCGTAAAGCGCGGCGACACAGACGTAACCGTCCTCTTAACGCCCACTTTTGACGACGCGGAAACTTAAAATTTTTATAAAAAATATGAGCCGCGGCGCATTGAAAAATGCGCCGCGGCTTTAAAAATATAAATATATATGCCTATTTTTCTATTGTGGAGATGTCGTAAGGGGTGACCTGATATACGTAGTAGTTGAGCCAATTTATGTAGAAGAGGTTTGAGGTGGACGACCAATTCATCTTGACGTCGGTCATGCTCTTGTCGGTGAAGTAATTTGCGGGCGGCTTTATGTCCAGCCCCTTCGCCTTGTCGCGCTCGTACTCGTCCCTTAGAGTATATCTGTCGTACTCCATGTGCCCCGTCACGAACACCTGTCTGTTGTCAATGCTCTTTATAATGGAAGCCCCCGCCTTTTTGGAATAGGCGAGTATTTTAAGATTTTTGACGTGCAGTATGTCCTTTGCATACACAATCGTGTGCCGCGAGTGGGGCATGTGGAACTCGTCCGAAATTCCTCGCATCAGCGGCTCGATAACCCCGTCGCGTATGCGTTGGTGGGCGAATATGCCGAAGCACTTCTCCTTTAAGGGGTGTTTTTTTATGCCGTAAAAGTAGTGCAACGCCGCCTGCGCGCCCCAACAGATAAACAGCGTGCTCGTCACGTTGGATTTGGTCCACTCGAGTATCTCTTTCAGCTCGTCCCAGTAGGCGACCTTTTCAAAGGGCATATTCTCGACGGGCGCACCCGTTATAATCATGCCGTCGAACTTGCCGTTTTTCACCTCCTCAAAGCTCTTGTAGAACTTTGAAAGATGGCTCTCGTCGGTGTGCGTCGCGTGATATGTCGAGGTCTTTATAAGCGTTATATTGACCTGCAACGAAGAGTTGGAGAGAAGGCGCATAAGCTGCGTCTCCGTCGTCTCCTTATTGGGCATTAAGTTTAAAATGGCTATCTCAATGGGTCGGATTTCCTGCGTGTCGGCGCGGGCGCTGTCCATCACGAATATGCGCTCCCCCGTCAAAATCTTGTATGCGGGCAAATCCTTGTCGATAACTATTGGCATTATTCTTCCTCAATCAAACTTTTTCAAGCGCCTTTTCTATATCGGCGATTATGTCGTCGGGATTTTCTATGCCGACGGACAGCCTTATAAGGTTATGCGGCACCCCCGCGGCTTTTAAATCTTCCTCCGAAAGCTGTCTGTGAGTGGTGGAGGCGGGGTGAAGAACGCAGCTTCTCACGTCGGCAACGTGCGTCTCCTGCGTGATGAGCTCTAAGCTCTCCATAAAGCGCGCGCACTTTTCAACGCTCCCCTTTATGCCGAAACTCATCATTCCGCCCTGTCCCTCGGGCATGTACTTCTGGGCGAGAGAGTGATATTTGTTGTCTTTGAGGGAGGGGTGTAAAATCCACTCTATCTTGGGGTGATTATTTAAGTATTCCGCCACCTTCTTTGCGTTGGAAGCGTGCTGTCTCATCCTGAGGGCGAGGGTATCGCAGCCTATGTATGATAAAAATGCGTTCTGCGGGCTCATTATCGCGCCCATATCCCTTATCATCTGCGCGCGGCACTTTGTGCCGAACGCCACCGCAAGGTCGGCGTATACAAGTCCGTGATAGCTCTCGTCGGGCTCGTTGAACGAGGGATAGCGGGGATTGCCCTTGAAGTTGAAGTTGCCCGCGTCCACTATAACGCCGCCGAGCGCCGCCGCATGCCCGTCGAGATATTTGGACGAAGAGTGGAGTATGAGGTTGGCTCCCCACTCCTTGGGGCGGACGAATATGGGCGTTGCAAGCGTGTTGTCCACGGCGAACAGCACCCCGTGTTTTTTGGCTATATTTGCAAGTTTTTCAAAGTCGAGCACTACGATCGAGGGGTTGGCAATGGACTCGGCGAAGATTATCTTCGTCCTGTCGTCAACGAGTTTTTCTATATCCTCGGCGGGTGCGTCGGGGTCGAAAAATCTGCACTCTATCCCGAGTTTGGGGAGGGTGGTAGAGAACAGATTATACGAGCCGCCGTATATGGACTGCGAAGCGACGATATTGTCGCCCGCGCCCGCAACGGTGAACACCGCAAGCATCGTCGCCGACATTCCCGAAGAACAGCCTATGGCGCACACGCCCCCTTCAAGTGCGGCAACCTTTCCCTCGAACGCCGCGACGGTGGGGTTTGCAAGGCGGCTGTAAAAGTAGCCGTCGCTTTTTAAGTCGAAAAGGTCCGCCATATCCTGCGTCTTTTCGTACACGTATGTCGTGGATTGCACGATGGGCGGAATTCTCGCCTCGCCAGTCTTGGGTTGATAGCCCGCCTGTACGCACAGCGTTTCAAGCTTTAAATCTTTCATTTTATCACCTCGTCAGTATATATCGTTGATAAGCCTTTCAACCTTGCGTTTAAGGTCGCGCTCGGCTATGGTTCTCTTTTTGTCATAGTTCTGCTTGCCGCGGCAAAGGGCGATTTCGCACTTTACGAGGCTTCCCGAAAAGTATAGGGAGAGGGGAACGAGGGTCAAGCCCTTTTCGTTTATCTTGCCCGCAAGCCTGTGCAGCTCGTCCTTGTGCATCAACAGCTTTCTGTCGCGCTTTGAATCTTTTGTCGAGAACGCGCCCGCCCTGTCGTACACGGCAATGTGCGCGTTCTTCAAAATGAGCTCGTTGCCGCGCAAAAGGCAGAAGCTGTCTTTAAGGTTACAACTGCCCGCCCTAAGCGATTTGACTTCGGCTCCCTCGAGAACTATTCCCGCCTCATACTTCTCCAAAATGAAGTACTCGTATGACGCGTATTTATTGTAGCAGATTTGCTTCATCTTTTCCATTATATCACAAAACAAAAATTAGTAAATTATTTTTTATCACAAAGTGCAAACAGAGTTTTCATTCTGCCCAAGTCGCAGTCCACGGCGCGCACCCTCACACAGTCCCCCAAGCGGAAACAACGCCGCCCGCCGATGAGTGCAAGCTTGTCCTCGTCCAAATTGTAAAAATCGCGGGGCAAATCGTCTATGGGTATAAAGCCCTCAACGGTGTTTTCGAGCTCGCAGAATATCCCCGCCGAAGTCACGCCCGAAATCACCCCGTCGAACTCCTCGCCGAGCCTTTCGGACATGTATGCAAGCTTGTATAAATCGTCCGCCTTTCTCTCGGCTTCGTCGGCGCGCCGCTCACATTCGGACAGCTCCTTTGCTATATCTTTAAGATTTTCCCCGAATGTAGAGCGCGGAAGGAGGGTGGAGTGCAAAATCTCTTTAATCCGCCTGTGCACGAATAGGTCGGGGTATCTCCTTATGGGCGAGGTGAAGTGGCAGTACATATCCGACCCCAGCCCGAAGTGCCCGCTGTTTTGCTCGGAATATTCGGCTTTCTGCATGCTCCTCAAAATTATTCTGTTTACTATTGCCGCCTTGGGGTCGCCCTCTACAGACTTCAATATATCGCGGAATTGCCCCTGTCTGGGGTTATCGCAGTCTATGTCGGCGGGTATTCCTATCCCCCTCAAAAAGCAGTTCAGCCGCTCTGTCTTTTGGCTCTGCGGCTTGCCGTGGACGCGATAAAGGCAGAAGTATTTGTGTGAATTGAGATAATGCGCCACCGCCTCGTTTGCGGCTATCATGAACTGCTCGATCATTCTCTCGGAGATTGTGCGCTCGCAGGGCGGAATTAAAATTTTTCCCTCTTCGTCAAGGCATATGTGCGCCTCTTTTACGTCGAGGTCTATGCATCCGCGCTCCCTCTGCCGCCCTTCGAGGAGGAGGCAGAGCTCTCTCATTTTATATAGTTCGGGCAAGATTTCTTTAAGTTTATTTAAAGCCTTATCGTCGCCCTCCAAGGCAGCCGTAATCTCCCCGTAACTCGTCCGCTTGCGGCTTTTTATCACGCTTTCGAATATCTCGTATGATATCCTCTCGCCATTCTCCGAAAAGGTCATAACGCAGCTCAAAGCGTATCTCAATTGCCCCTCGTTCAGACTGCAAGCCCCGTTTGACAGCGATTGGGGCAACATGGGCAGAACTCTGTCGGGGAAGTATACCGAAGTTCCCCGCAAAAACGCCTCGCCGTCGCACTTTCCGCCCTCTTTCACATAGTGCGAAACGTCGGCTATGTGCACGCCGAGTATGAAGTTTTTGCCCCTTTTTTCTATGCTTATCGCGTCGTCTATGTCTCGGGTGTCGTCGCCGTCTATGGTGAATATCGTCTTATCGGTCAGATCTCGCCGCCCGTCAAATTTTATCTCCTCTTTCGCCGCCCTTTCCGCCTCGTCGACGGCGTCCTCGGGGAATTTATCGCGGAGCGCAAAGGCGCGGATTATGGATAATTCTTCTGCAAACAGTTCGCCCTCGTCGCCGAGTATCTCAAAAATTTCGCCCGTCGGCGTCCTGCCCTTGGGATAGGCGACAATCTTCGCCACTGCCTTCTGTCCGTGCGCCGCGCCAGAAAGCGAGGAGAGGGGGATGGATAGCACGGGCAACCTCTCGTCGTCGGGGAAGAGCTTAAACGCCCGCCCGCTCTTAACGACGGTGCCCACGACGGGCGAGGGATTTCTCTGCACGACGGCAATCACCGCGCCCTCGTCTTTGGTGCCCGCAACGTGCGCAAATTTCACCCTGTCGCCGTGATATGCTCCGCCGAGCGACTTTTTGGGTATAAAAAAATCCTCTCCGCCGCCGTCTGGGGTGACGAAAGCAAATCCCCGCGCGTTTGCGCAGATTACGCCCAATCGCACGTCGTTATAAATTTTCTTTTGCGGACTTTTATGCCTTGAATTTCTTTTCATCATTATAAGTATTCGCGTCTATGAAAAAGGCGGCTTCCGAAGCCGCCTTTGTTATCTTAATTAGCTATCAACCTATGGGCATAAGCTGTACGATGTAAACGGTAATCGAGAGCACCGCCAGAACGATAAGGCAGACCCACGTCCATTTTTTCAGCTTTGCCTCAATGCTCTTGCCCTTGTGCTTGCCGAAGAAAGTCTCGCTCGAGGCGGTGATTCCCTGAATACCGTCCGAGTTGCTCTTTTGGAAGAGTACAAAGAGTATTGCGACGAGCGACGTCAAAAAGATAAGAATAAGGCATATTGAAACTATCGTGATATAGGCTATCCAGACGGGACCTTCCATCGTTGCCATCAAAGCCGACATAATTCAATACCTCCCAAAGCGAATTTCCGAATAATTATAACATATGAAAAAGCAATTTACAATCAAAAACGGGGCATTTTGAAAAATTTTATTGCGATTTTCGGGCGGACGGGCGTTTTTCTCCGAATTTATTGATGATAAATATCCCCGCACACACGAGAACAATGGCGATAAGAGTGAAGTAACTCAAAAGCTGCTCGCTCTCGCCGAGTATCATCGCCGAGAACACCGCGCCGAAGAGGGGGTTTGCGCTCTTGTACACCGCCACGCGCGAGACGGGGTTGTATTTTAAAAGATATCCCTGCAAGGTAAAGGCGCAAGCCGACAAAAAGGCGAGATATAAAAGCATAAACGCCGCGCCGACGTCGATATAGTTTATCCTTCCTCCTGCGGCGAGACCTACTACAATCAGAACCGCGCCGCCCATAAAGAACTGCCAACCGCATATTGCCGCAGTATTTTCGTACTTTGAGAATATCTTCACAAGCCCCGCCGCTATCGCCGACGACAGCCCCGAAAATATTACGAACCCCTCGCCGAGAAGGGTAAAATTAAAGGAAAAATCCCCGCCCAAATTTATCAGAATGACTCCGCCGAAGCCCAAAATACAGCCCAAAAGCTTTATTATATTGAACTTTTCGGTGCGGAAGAGGAAGCAGGCGGCGATAATGGTGAAGAAAACGCCCAGCCCGTTCAGAACGGAAGCCTTCACGCCCGCCGTGTGCGCCAGCCCTATATAGAAAAAGGTGTATTGAAGCGCCGTCTGAAAGAGCCCCACGAGCGCAATCCGCCACAGGTTTTTCGCCTTGGGTAAAAGAAATTTTTTTTCGGATATGCTCCCGAAGATTATGACGAGCACCCCCGCAAGGGTGAAGCGTATGCCCGCAAAGAGTATTAGGGTGGGCGCGCTGTCGGTGTCGAGGCGGAAAAGGGAGTATCCCATCTTCACGCACGGGAAAGCGCTGCCCCACAAAAGGCAGCATATCAGCGCGCCTATGCACACCACCACGGGTTTTGAAAAGAATTTTTCGGGCTCTTTTATCATCACTCTATCATTATATTTGAATTGCAAAAAATAGGCAAACAAAATCGCCCCG
>CANRKX010000022.1 GCA_947631325.1 uncultured Clostridia bacterium
TGACGGCGAGATTTACGCCACCGTTAATTATACAATTGAAGACACCGAGATTATCGAGCCCGAACCGCCTGAGGTTGAGGGCTTTGAAGTTATTTGGGGTGATTATGAGCTTGCTGGCGGGGACATTGACGTGAATGCAGTGCTCCGCCGTCTGAATACGGACGAACAGCCGCAAGACCCCGCGGACGATGAAGAAAATATTGGGGATAGCGAAAACCCCACCAATCCCGACGCTTCGGAGACTCCCGAAACTCACGAAAATAGCGATATATATGACGAAAACGGGGATGATAGCGATACCGACAGCAATGAAGAAAGCGGCAATACGGGCAATGAAGAAAGCGGCAATACGGATACAAATACTGATACAGACAACGATAAAGACCCCGATATTGGCGGCGAAACAGATAAAGAAGAAAATCCTGAAATTGGCGGAGAAAACGACGGTCAAAATGAGGAGGAAAAACACGAAGAAGAGCACATTCAAAACGTGTTCTCATATTCGATATGCGACGACGGCTGCCTTATTAATGGTCTGATTTCCGCAGACGATACCGAAATATATATACCCGCAGAATATGAGGGCTTGAAAGTTATAGGCATAGCTGAAAAAGCGTTTTCGGATAATACGCAAATAGTCTCCCTAGAAATAGCCGAGGGCGTGACCGAGATCGGCGCAAAGGCGTTTTATAAATGCACGTCGCTTGAAGCCATTGAATTGCCGTACAGCATAGAAAATATAGGCGACAGGGCGTTTTACGGCACGGCTATACGCGAGCTTGACTTGCAGATTTCCGCTGAGAGTATTTCGAGCAATGCGTTTGCGAGCTGCACCGCGCTTGAGTACGTTAATATCGGCGGAAATATCCAAGAAATAGGGATTTGCGCTTTCTACGAATGTGTGAAATTGGAAAAGGTGGAGCTGTCTGAAAATGTAACACGTATCGGCAAAAACGCATTTGCCAAGTGCCTTTCGCTCTATGACGCGCGTTTCGCGGTGACCGAGGGCTGGGCGAAGGACGACGGCAGTTTGATTGACGGCTCCTCCCTTTCCGACCCCCGCTCCGCAGCCGATATACTCAAAATCGACAACACCTCCTCCCCCCTCTCCCGCGACTGAATTTACAATAAAAACTAAACAACCCGCATGACAAGTTGTCTAAAAAAATTAAGCGGCGGCGTTCAGATTGAACGCCGCCGCTTAATTGATATGGGGGAAAATTAATGAACAAATTTTAATGGGTTACTTCTCCGCCGTCCTCCCCTTCGGTCGGTTCGGTTATTTCGGAGGAGACGGGGACGTCGCCAACGCTTTCGGCACTATCGCCGCTAACGTCAACGCTATCACCCTCAACGCTTTCGCCGTCAACGCTTTCGCCCGAATTTGAAGATGCGCCTGCGGTTGCCCCTTCCCTAATAAGCCCCGAAGCCTTCTTCCACCTGCCCGAAAGCAGCCGCGAGAAGAAGAGAATCGAGCGGAGCACCCAGTCAGAACACATGCCTATCCAATAGCCCATTGCGCCGAGTTGGGGCAAGCCGGGAATGAGGTCGGTGGTGAGAAGGAACGCCAGCCCCACCCTCATTATGAACATCGAGGCGATTGCGCTGTACATGACGTACTTCACGTCGCTCGTCGCCTTTAAAATTCCCGGCGTCGTGAAGGACAGAGGATAGGTCACGAATTGGAACATGAGGCAGAAGTAAAGGCAGGTGCGCCCTATCTGCTTTGCCTCCTCCATATATCCGTACATCTGCGATATGAAGGGCACGAGGGCAAGGATTACGCCCACGCATATGCCGTTTGCAATGTACGAAAGCAAGAACATCCGCCGCATGTAGTATTTAACCTGATCGGGGTCGCCCGCGCCCACCGCCTGACCTATGACAGTAAGGCAGGATGTGCCGACGCCGCCGCCGACGACGGAGGCGAAGTTGTTTATCTGATTGGCGATCGTGTTGCCGTTCGCCTGCACGTTGACGAATATTGTGGAGCCGTCCTCCTGCAATACCTCGACGCACTTTGCGCCCGTCGCGTATACCCCCGCGTTGACGAAGGTATTCGTCATGAGTTTGCCGAGCTGGAAGAGGGCGCTCTCTATTCCGCTGGGGATTGCTATCTTCAAAATGCGCTTTATCATGGCGCCGTCGAAGCGGAATTTTTCAAACAGGCGCACACAGACGGTGTTCTTTCTGTTGCCGAGAAGAATCAACATAAATATCGCGGGAACGGCACGGCAGAAGAGGGTTGCAAGCCCCGCGCCGAGCACCCCCCAATTCAATACGAAAAGGAATACGGCGTTGAGCCCGACGTTGACGACGCAGCTTATTGCCGCGCTCGCCATGGTGCAGAAGCTCTTTCTCTGCGCACGAAGGAGTGCGGCGCAGGCGTTGAAAAGCCCTATGAAGGGGAAGGACGCCGCGGTCACGTAAAAATACGTCTGCTGATAGGAGAAAGTGGAACTATCCACCTTGCCGTAAAAGAGCTTTATAATGGGCCAATTGAGGGCGAGACATATGCCGCCTATCGCGAGGGATATGCAGATGACGAGCATGAGCATCTGCTTTGCGCTCTTTGCCGCGTCCTCCCTCTTGCCCGCGCCGAGGAACTGCGAAGTGACGATGGCGCCGCCCGTCGCAAACGCCGAGAAGAGCTGGATGATCAGGTTGTTTATATAGTCCACGTTGCCAATGGCGTTGCTCATGTTGCTGCGCACGGCTTCGGGCGCGTTGACGTTGGAGACCATAAGGGAGTCAAAGAGCCCCAAGGACGTGGAAAAAATCTGCTCGATGACTATCGGCAGAATCAGCCATAAGAGCTGTTTGCCCGTAAACAGGGTATATTTTTTCTTTTCCTTGACCGCCACCATAAAATTTAAGGCTCCTCGTTAATCAAATGTAAAGGCTAACGCGTGCAAATTTTCAAATCATTAATATAATACAGCCGTTTTTCTTGATTTTCCATTGATTTTTGGCTATAATAATAAAAAAATACTGATTTTTCAACAATAGTCGGAGGATTTTTATGGATACACTCCGCAGCGCGGGGAATGCCGAAAAGACAATAGATAAAATCCGAGCGGCAAGCGAGACGAGAGAGAAGGGATTTATCATGCCCAATCCCCACTGCCACCCCTATTTTGAGCTGTTTTACGCCGAAAACGGGTCGTGCAGATTTTTCGTCGACAACAATATGTACGACATACATACGGGCGACTTCATGTTGATTCCGCCCGAAGTCTTTCACTACACCCGCTATCCCGACGGGCAGTGCAGGCGGAGCATAGTGCAGTTCAGGCGCGAACACGCGGGCGAGGAAGTAATTTCCCTCCTCCCCGGGGGCGAGAAATTTTTGTCGGCTGTGCGCATATTTCAGACGCCCGAAGCCTATCGCGGGCAGATAAACGGACTGATATCCCGCATGATTGCCGAAAGGCGGATATCCGACGAGCGGTCGGCGGCAATGCTCGAAGCCCTGCTAAGAGAACTGCTTTTGACCTGTTGCCGCGAGTGCACGGCGCTCAACGACATGCCCATAAACATACACACCACCGACAGAGAGATCGTGCGGGCGGCGCAATTTATCAGCAAGAAGTATTCGGAACAGATAACCGCCGAGGAAATAGCCGCCGCCGCGGGCTACAGCCCCAACTATTTAAGCAGGAAGTTCAGAAAGTCGGTAGGGCTGGGAATACACGAATATCTCGTATTCATAAGGTTGCAGGCAGCCGCCCTCGAGCTCGTCGCCACGGACGACTCCATAACCGAAATCGCCTTCCGCTGCGGCTTTTCGGACAGCAACTACTTTAAGGACGCGTTCAAGAAAAAGTACGGCGTGACGCCGCGCGAATACAGAAAACAGCGGCGTTGAAATTGCCGACAAAACAGCGCTGTAAAAATAAAAAATTATGCCGAAGCTGCGGCATATTATGGGGGTAATATGAAAATTTTAAAGCTTTTATTCAGCAAGATACTTATCGTCGCCCTGCTGTTTTTGGCGCAGGCGGCGTTGATTTACACGGCGATAGCCGTACTCGAAATATTCCCGCTCTTTCAGCTCATAAGCGTTATCGTGTCTCTCGCGGTGCTGCTTACCATCATAAACAAAAAGGAGCCGCCCGAGTTCAAGATACCGTGGCTGGTCCTTTTGATGCTCTTCCCCTTCTTCACCATAGTCACCTATCTGCTGTTTGCAAACGCGAAGATGTCAAAGAGGGACTGCCGCCGCCTTAGAAATATAGAAATCAACACCCGAAAACATACGGATATATACCTAAACGGGGCTTCCGAAAATGTGGACGGCGGGATTGCGGATTATATTGAAAACACCGCGCATATGCCCGCGCACACGGGGAGCCGCGTGACCTACTATAAATTGGGCGAGCTATTTTGGGAGGACCTGAAAAAAGAGCTTGAGAAGGCGCAAAAGTACATATTCATGGAGTACTTCATAGTGCACGACGGGCAAATGTGGGACGCCGTGCACGAGATTTTGAAGCGCAAGGCTCAGGAGGGCGTCGAAGTGCGCTTTATGTACGACGACATAGGCTCGGTGGGGGCGGTCGGTGCGGGATTTTGCCGAAAGCTTAAAAAAGAGGGCATAAACTGCCGCAAGTTCAACCCCTTCCGCCCCGTCGTCTCGGGCGTGCACAACAACCGCGACCATAGGAAGATAACCGTGATAGACGGCAAGGTGGGCTTTACGGGCGGGGTCAACCTCGGCGACGAATACATAAACCGCAACGACAGGTTGGGGCACTGGAAGGACACCGCGCTCAAGATCGAGGGCTCGGCGGTGGACAACCTTTTATCCCTCTTTTTACAGCTCTTCGATACAAACGCAAAGACAGCCGACGAGGATATCGACAAATACTATGTAGAACTACACGAGGACTTCGGCGAGTGCGGCGTCGTAATCCCCTTCGGCGACGGACCCAAGCCCTTCTATACCGAACAGATAGGCGAAAATAACTATATAAATCTCATAAATTCGGCGAAGAGATACTGCTATATAACGACGCCCTACTTGATACCCGATTACAGCCTTATAACCGCCTTGAAGAACGCGGCTTTGCGCGGCGTGACGTGAGAATAATAACCCCGCATATCCCCGACAAGAAGATGGTCTTCAACATGACGCGCTCCAACTATCCCCACCTCTTGAAGTCGGGCGTGAAAATTTACGAATACACCCCCGGCTTCATACACGCAAAGATGCTCGTCGCCGACGACGACAGGGCGTTTGTGGGAACGATAAATCTCGATTATCGCTCGCTCGTGCACCACTATGAGTGCGGCGCGGTGCTTTACGGCGCGCCCTGCATTGCAGACATTAAGGAGGATATCGACTACACCCTGTTAGTCTCCCAAGAGGTGCCGAAGGACTTCAGGTTGGGTAGAATAACCGCCCTATTCAACGCAGTTCTGAATATCTTTTCGACCATGCTTTAATAAATATCTATTGAAGATTGCTCTTGTAGTCATTGCCCCACTGCATCATCGCGTCGAGAATGGGCTTCAATGACAGACCGAGCGGAGACAGGGAATATTCCACGCGGGGCGGAACTTCGGCGAACACCTCTCTCTCGACAAGCCCGTCCTCTTCGAGCGCGCGCAAATTGTCGGTCAAGACCTTTTTGCTTATGGACGGCACCGTCTTTAAAAAATCGGTAAACCGCTGTTTTCCGTCATAGAGAAGATTTCTGATGAGCAACAGCTTCCACTTGTTTCCGATGAGCTTCACGCAGGTCGCGACGGGACATTCGGGGAGCTCTTCCTTGGTCAACATATTATAATCCCTCCTAAAAATTCAAATATATCTTAGCATAAAGAGCGCATATTGTCAATAGTTTAAAAATGAAACTTTGTTCCCAATTTATTATCCGATAATAGATTTGTAACATTCTTGCAATTGTATTCTTCAAGTGTTATACTTTGGTCACGATTGAAAATCGCAAAAAATTATTATTGGGAGGTCAATAAAATGGCGAACAATTTCAAGAAGGCGACAGTAAAAGAGGGCGCGCGCACCGAACTGCACGATTTAATCAATCTGACGGGCGCGGAGATAAGCGTAAACAGCCTGCCTGCGGGCGCGGGCGTGCCCTTCGTGCACTCGCACAAGCAGAACGAGGAGATTTACGCAATTCTCGAAGGCGAGGGCAAGGCAATAATCGACGGGCAGGACGTGCCCCTTTCGGCAGGCGATTGGCTGCGCATATCCCCCGCCGCTAAGCGTCAGTTCTTCGCGTCGGACAAGTGCGGGATAAAGTATATCTGCATACAGGTCAAGGCAAACTCGCTCGAAAACTACACGGCTTCGGACGCCGAAATTTATTGAGGGTTATAACTTTAAAAGTTTAAGGGCGCGGACGCCCGCGGGCGTCCGCGCCCTTAACGCATATACTTGAAGGAAATAATATGGATCAGTCACAGCGGAGAAAATATCTCATCGATTATATGCTCGACGAGCGGAACGCACAAGCGGAAATTCCCGACGACGGGAATTCTCAAAAAAGGCTCTTGCGCGCCCTTTTCAACGTGCGCGAGCCGCGCGCGGCGAGCGAGGAGTTTTTGCGGGTGCAGGGCGAATATCTGCGCGAAGAACTGCGGCAAAAAGGCATAATTGATATCGCCGACCTTGCGCCCGTACAGCCCGATATATATCTTTGGCGGGGAGATATAACGACGCTAAAATGCGACGGCATAGTAAACGCCGCCAATTCGCGGCTTCTCGGCTGTTTTTGTCCCAATCACGGCTGTATAGACAACGCCATTCACACCTTTGCGGGCGTTGAACTCAGGAAAGAGTGCGAGGATATTATGAAAGCGCAGGGGCACGAGGAAGGCGCGGGCGGGGCGAAAATAACTTCAAGTTACAATCTTCCGTGCAAATATATTTTGCACACCGTCGGTCCCATTATATATGGAAAGCTCACGCCCGAACACGAGCGGATTTTGGAAAATTGCTATCTCTCCTGTCTCAGCCTTGCCGATAAAAAGGGGCTTGAAAGCCTTGCATTTTGCTGTATATCCACGGGCGAATTCCGCTTCCCCAACGGGCGAGCCGCCGAGATTGCGATACGCACGGTGAAAGACTACAAGCGGCGGACGGCAAGCAATATAAAGGTGATTTTCAACGTCTTTAAGGAGCAAGATTATGAAATTTACGCAAGACTTCTCGGCGCAGATATCAAGGCTTAAAAGAGCCTTCGCGAACGCCGACGCGGTGGTTGTCGGCGCGGGCGCAGGGCTCTCCTCGGCGGCGGGATTCACCTATTCGGGCGAGCGATTCGAGAGATATTTTTCGGACTTCGGGCAAAAATACGGCTTTCACGACATGTATTCGGGCGGGTTTTATCCCTACCCGTCGTCCGAGGAGTTCTGGGCGTATTGGTCGAGATACATCTTTATAAACCGCTATACCGACCCGCCCAAACCAATCTATCAAAAGCTTTTTTCGCTTGTGAAGGAAAAGGATTATTTTGTAATCACCACCAACGTCGACCACTGCTTTCAGAAAGCGGGATTTGACAAGACGCGGCTGTTTTACACGCAGGGCGACTACGGGCTGTTCCAATGTTCAAAGCCCTGCTGCAATAAGACCTATGACAACGAAGAGTCAATCCGCAAAATGGTTGACGGGCAATTTGAAATGAAGATTGCTTCCGAACTCATCCCCCGCTGCCCCGTCTGCGGAAAGCCGATGACCATGAATTTGCGCGCCGACGACAAATTCGTTCAGGACGAGGGCTGGTATGCGGCATTGCGCCGATATCAGTCGTTCATAGCCGCCCACAGCCGCGGCAAAGTTCTCTTTCTCGAGTTGGGAGTGGGATATAATACCCCGTCGATTATAAAATATCCCTTTCAAAGGCTTGCGGCACAGAACGGGCAGGCGACATATGCATGTATAAACCTCGGCGAAGCCCTCGCGCCCGACGGTTTAAAAGATAGGGCGATTTGCCTTAACGCAGATATCAAAGAAGTTTTAAACAGCCTGTAAAAATGCGGTCCGACAATTGTCGGACCGCATTTTTTTAATATATATTGATATTTTTCGGTTACGGCTGTTTGCCGATATAGGCGAGGATGCCGCCGTCGACATAGAGGATATGCCCGTTGACGAAGTTGGAAGCGTCGGACGCGAGGAATACGGCGGGGCCCATCAGATCCTTCGTCTCGCCCCAGCGTTCTGCGGGCGTCTTTGCGATAATGAAGCTGTCGAAGGGGTGACGGGAGCCGTCGGGCTGTCTCTCCCTTAAGGGCGCGGTCTGCGGGGTGGCGATATAGCCCGGTCCTATGCCGTTGCACTGAATGTTGTACTTGCCGTACTCCGAGCAGATGTTGCGGGTGAGCATTTTAAGACCGCCCTTCGCCGCCGCATATGCGGAGACCGTCTCCCTGCCGAGTTCGCTCATCATCGAGCAGATATTGATTATCTTGCCGTGACCTTTCTTTATCATCGAGGGAATGACCGCCTTGGAGACGATGAAGGGCGCGTTTAAATCGACGTCTACCACCTTTCTGAATTCCGCCGCCGTCATTTCGGTCATGGGTATGCGCCTAATAATACCCGCATTGTTGACGAGGATATCGACGACGCCCACCTCCTTTTCGATCTTCTTGACGAGTTCGCCGACTGCGGCTTCGTCGGTTACGTCGCAGACGTATCCGTGAGCCTTAATGCCCTCTTCGGCGTATGCCTTGACGCCCTTTTCAACCAGCTCTGCGTTGATATCGTTGAACACGATAGTCGCACCCGATTGGGCGTATGCCGTGGCGATGGCAAATCCTATACCGTACGACGCGCCCGTGACCCAAGCCACCTTGCCTTTGAGGGAAAAGTTCTGTTCGAATCCCATATTAGTTCTCCTTAAAAAATTTATTTATGGTTATATTATACCACCCCCAAAAAAATATGTAAAGACCGCTTTGCCTTTTTTTTAAGCAAATTATGGGCGCGCTTTGAAAGACAGGGCAAAATTCAACTAATATTCTAATGGTTTAAACTTTTGGTTGAGCGCAAAATTTGACGGTTTGCTTTTTTTAAAAAGATAATGCCCGTAATCAAATTTACGGCTTCGCGAAAAGGCGAAGCCGTTTTTTTGGAAAGAGGTAATAATAATCAGAAGTAGTAACCGAGACCACGAGGGGATCCCTCGACTCTATCGAACTCGCTTACGCGAGATTCTTAATCGCTCGGGATGACAGAAAGAACGAGCCGCGCAAATGTTAATAGGAAGCCTTGCTAATAGGACGCCGCGGTTCGGAGAAACGAGCGAGACAAGAAAAGCGAGGAAAACTTGAAGGAGCTTACAATGAAGTAAGTGACTGAAAGTTGCCGCAGCGCGACACAGTTATGCGACGCATATATGCGCCGCGCTCGGTTGGAGCGGGAAGAAACGCACATTATATATCAGGACTCAGATTTTTGATTTCGCCCGACCCTAACAGCTCAATCATCTTCTTTACGACAACGGGGTCGAATTGGGTGCCCGCGCCCCCTTCAAGCTCTTCCAATACCTTTTCATAGCCCAGATGCTTTCTATAGACGCGGTTGCTCGTCATGGCGTCGAAGGTGTCGGCAACGGCGATTATCCTCGCGACATAGGGGATATCTTCCCCCTTCAAGCCGTCGGGATAGCCCTTGCCGTCGTACCGCTCGTGGTGGTGGCGGACGCCCTCGTAAATGCCCTCAACCGTCTTGATATCCTTGACTATCTCGCCGCCTATTATGGTGTGAAGCTTCATATATTCGTATTCGTCGTCGTCGAGGCGTTCGGTCTTATTCAGAATGTCGTCGGTCACGCCTATCTTGCCGATATCGTGCATTAGACCTATCTTTCTTATATCCTCGACCTGCTTATCGTCCAATCCCAGCCCCTTTGCAAGCTGAGCCGAATAGACCGCGACCCTCTCCGAATGACCCTCGGTGTAGGGATCCTTTGCGTCCATCATCTTAGTGATGGTGGCAATGGTCTGCAGCGACATATTCTGTATCTGCTCGCTCTTCTCGTTTATGGCGTTGATATAGTCATAGTTCTGACGGGAAATTCTGTTATACAGCCGTGAAGCGAGATAGCACCCGCCGAAGCAGAGCGTCAACAGGGCAAGCTGTATCTCGGCGTCCTTGGTGGCGACCTTCTCCTGCGAGACGAAATAACTTATGCCGTAATGGTTGAGAATTAACGAGATAATGTTTATTATAATGGACGCGACGCCCGTGCAGAGAATGAGGTTGGGATGATGATAGAGAATCAACAGCGACAGCATGGGCAGAATATAGCTGAAAACCATGGGCGTGCTGCCCGTTATCATGACGAATATGTACATGACGAAGTAGCCGGGAACTATTATGTAGCACAGTCCCTTCCAATCGGGCTTTCTCAGATACACGACAAACGCGCCGATAAGCGGCAGGGTTATGACGGGTATGAAGACGAGAAGATAGGTAAGCGTTCTGTCGCCCTTTGCAACTTCGACGGCGTACGTCACGATGAGCACCGCGACGATTATGAACCAACCGCCCAAAAGCTCGCGGTTGATTGTCTTTAAATGGCGGTTTTCGGCTTCCTCCGCCTTGAGGTCTTTATCCATTGCCTTAACTTCAATAAAATTATTTTTGATTTCAGGGAAATTATATCACTTGGGCTTTTAAAAGTAAATTAATTGCGGGCTTGCGGCGAAAATTTTCGCCGCAAGCCCGCAAGCTTTTTTAAGGCGGCAGCATATGCGCCGACTGCCGCCGTTAAGTTTTATAATCTTTACAGCAAATCCTTTAAAGTCTTTGAATCGAAGAAGTCGTTTAATAGACTTTTCAGCTCCTTCCAGAGGGGCAAAGTCTTGCAGATTTTCGCCCTCGGACAGGCGGGCGCGCCGCTCTCGAGACAGGTTACGGGGGAGAAGTCGTCGCCCTCGGCAAGCCGAAGGATATCGCCCACTCTGTACTCTGAGGGGTCGCGGGTCAGGCGATAGCCGCCGCCCTTGCCGTGCACTCCCTCCACAAAGCCCGCCTCGACGAGCGAGGGCATAATCCTCTCGATATATTTTAAGGACAGCCCCTGCCTTTGAGCCGCGTCCTTCATGGGGACATATCCCCCGCCGGAGTTCACGGCAAGGTCTATCATTATTCGGAGGGCGTATCTTCCGCGCGTCGAAATCTTCATACGATCACCAAAATATAATCAACAGTATATTATCAACATTATATTGCCAGCCGATTATTATCGGTCGAAGAGGGCAGTCGAAAGATATCTGTCGCCCGTGTCGGGAAGGAGGACGACGATATTCTTGCCCGCGTTCTCCTTTCTCTTTGCAAGCCGAACGGCGGCATAGAGGGCTGCGCCCGAGGATATGCCAACAAGCACGCCCTCGACAACGCCCATCTCTCTGCCCCATGTGAAGGCGTCCTCGTCGGAGACGGCGATTATCTCGTCATATATTTCGCAGTCGAGTATTTGGGGCACGAAGCCCGCGCCTATGCCCTGAATTTTATGCTTTCCCGCAACGCCCTTTGAGAGGACGGGGGAACTTTGGGGCTCCACCGCTACCACCTTTATTTGGGGATTTTTGGACTTCAAATATCTGCCCACGCCCGTGACGGTGCCGCCCGTGCCCACGCCCGCGACGAAGATATCCACCTTGCCGTCAAGGTCGGAATATATTTCGGGGCCCGTCGTCCTGAAATGCGCCTCGGGATTGGCGGGATTTACAAATTGCCCCATAACTATGCCGCTTTCAACGCTCTTTGCTATCTCATCCGCCTTGGCTATCGCGCCCTTCATTCCGAGCGCGCCGTCGGTCAAGACAAGCTCGGCGCCGTAAGCCGAAATTATCTTTCTGCGCTCTATCGACATCGTGTCGGGCATGACGATAATGACTTTATAGCCCTTCGCCGTGCCGACTGCGGCGAGCCCTATGCCCGTGTTGCCGCTCGTCGGCTCGATAATTACGCTGCCCTTTTTCAATACTCCGCGCGCCTCGGCGTCCTCGATCATCGCCTTTGCAACCCTGTCCTTTACAGAGCCTGCGGGATTGAAATATTCGAGTTTTGCGAATATCCTCGCCCCCAAGCCCTCCTTTTGGGCAAGTTTTTTGACCTCTAAAAGGGGTGTGCCGCCGATGAGCTCCGCGGCGGATGAATAGACTTTCATACCAATTCTCCGATATATCTATATTTATTTTGATTTCACTGCGTCAAAGCCGCGCTGCAAGTCCGAAATTATGTCGTCTATATGTTCGGTGCCTATGGAAAGGCGGATGGTGTTGGGCTTTATGCCCTGCTCCTCAAGCTCGCTTTGGCTCAATTGCCTGTGCGTCGTCGTGGCGGGGTGGATGACGAGGCTCTTGACGTCGGCGACGTTGGCGAGCAATGAGAAGAGCTGTAAGCTGTCTATAAACTTATGCGCTTCCTTCACTCCGCCCTTTATGTCGAAGGTGAATATCGACGCCCCGCCGTTGGGGAAATATCTTTTATACAGCGCGTTGTCGGGGTGATCGGGAAGAGAGGGATGGTTGACCCTCTCCACGAGGGGGTGCGAGACGAGGAATTCAATTACCTTTTTGGTGTTTTCGGCATGCCTTTCCACCCTTAAAGAGAGCGTCTCTATGCCCTGCAACAAAAGGAACGCCGCAAAGGGCGAGATGGTTGCGCCCGTGTCCCTCAATAAAATGGCGCGCACGTACGTGGCAAACGCCGCCCTGCCCGCCGCCTTCACAAAGGATACTCCGTGATAGCTGGGGTTGGGTGCGGCTATCGCGGGATACTTGCCGCTTGCAGCCCAATCGAAGTTGCCCGAATCGACGATGACGCCGCCCAAAGTCGTGCCATGACCGCCCAGAAACTTGGTTGCCGAGTGGACGACTATGTCCGCGCCGTGCTCAATGGGTCTTATAAGATAGGGCGTGCCGAAGGTGTTGTCAACGACGAGGGGCAAGCCATGCCTGTGGGCGAGCTTTGCGAGTGCGTCTATGTCGGGTATGTCGCTGTTGGGATTGCCGAGGGTCTCTATGTAAATAGCCCTCGTATCGGGCTCTATCGCTCTCTCGGTCTCCTCCAGATCGTGGATATTGACGAAGGTCGTCCTTATCCCGAACGCGGGGAGGGTGTGCTCCAAGAGGTTATAGCTGCCGCCGTAAATGGTCTTTTGCGACACTATATGCCCGCCGTTCTGGGCGAGGGCTTGAATGGTGTAACTTATCGCCGCCGCGCCCGAAGCCAACGCAAGGGCGGCAACTCCCCCCTCCAATGCGGCGACGCGCTTTTCCAACGCGTCCTGCGTGGAATTGGTGAGACGACCGTATATATTGCCCGCGTCCGAAAGCCCGAAGCGGGCTGCCGCATGCTCGCAGTTATGAAAGACGTACGACGTGGTGGCATATATGGGCACTGCGCGCGCGTCTGTTGCGGGGTCGGGGCTCTCCTGCCCCGCGTGAAGCTGTAAGGTTTCGAATTTATATTGTGACATCTTTCTGTCTCCTCTATTCTATATTATTTTTTTAAAATTTTCAATGGTGCGAAGGGATAAATCATCAAATTCATTCACATTCGCCCGAACCGAAAATTTGCCCTCACAAGCTGTTCGAAATAGTTTTTCATGCCTTAAATACCTTTTAAAGCGGCTTTATATCTTTCCTTGCCGTTATTTACCTACTGATTTGGTTGGTAGTATTATAATACGCTTTTTTGCGGTTGTCAACGAAAATAAATATATATTTTGAAATTTCGGGGCACGAAAAAAGCGGAGATTGAATTTATCTCCGCCTTTTTGTCGGATTTTAAGAGACTTACTGCAATTCTGCGGTTGCGCCTGCAGCCTTGAGGTCTGCGAGGATCTTCTCCGCCTCTTCCTTTGCAACGTTCTCCTTGAGCACGCCGCCCTTCTCGACAGCGGTCTTTGCCTCGACGAGTCCGAGACCGGTGAACGCGCGAACGACCTTTATAACGTCGATCTTCTTTGCGCCTGCGTCCTTCAAAACAACGTTGAACTCCGTCTTCTCCTCTGCGGGAGCGGCTGCAGCCGCTGCGCCTGCTACGGGAGCCGCCGCAACCGCCACGGGAGCTGCCGCGCTCACGCCGAACTCCTCCTCGATAGCCTTAACAAGCTCGTTGAGTTCGAGCACGGTCATGTTCTTGATTTCCTCTATCATCTTTTTAACGTCTGCCATTTTTTTATCTCCTTGAAATTTATATTTATTTTTTGCGCTTATAGGGCAACGCCCGCCCTTTTAAAAGTTAAGCCTTGGACTGCGCGACCGCGTTGAGAGCGCGGGGAAGAGCCGCAAGCATATTGGAAAGAATACCCGCAAAATTCGCAACGGGCGCCTGAAGAGAGCCGAGAAGTTTTGCGATGAGTTCTTCCCTCGAAGGCATGCTTGCAAGCGCTTTTACGCCCGACGCATCGACGTATGCGTTGTCGACGAAGGCGCTCTTTAAAGTTATCTTGTCCTCGTAATCCTTTGCCGCAGCGACCATGAGCTTTGCCGCGCCCGTCTCGTCATTGCCGAACGCAATGGCGGTGGGACCGTTCAAATCACTGTCGAATTCGGTGTGACCGAGCTCGTTTAAAGCCTTTCTCACAAGGGTGTTTTTATAGACCTTGTACTCGCAGCCCGCCTCTTTCAGCTTGTTTCTCAAAGCCGAAACTTCTGCGACGGTCAGCTTGTTGTAGTCCACAAAGACAACCGACTTGGCGTTCTTTATCTTTTCGCTTATTTCCGCTACGACGACCTTTTTAGCTTCGAAATTTGCCGACAAGTGCTTTACCTCCTTTTTTATTCCCTGAAAAAATTCCCCGTCACCGCATGGCGACAGGGAAAATAATCTGAAATTAATTTTCCTTGCGACCTCGGTCGGAGATTGAGCGCCCTTTGGCGCGCCGACTGTCTGCGGTGGCAAAATTTATTTACCGTTTGAGTATATAATTTCCTCGCCCGTATGTCAAGCGATTTTGGGCGGAAATTTATAAAAGATTACTGTCTGAAATTTACTTTTACGCCGGGACCCATGGTGGAGCTCAACGTGACGCTCTTTATATACTGACCCTTTGCAGCCGCGGGCTTTGCCTTGACGACCGCGTCCATGAGGGCGTTGAAGTTCTCCATTATCTTTTGGGTGCCGAAGGACTTCTTGCCGATTGCGACGTGGATTATGGCGGTCTTGTCGAGACGGTACTCAACTTTACCTGCCTTTACCTCTTTGACCGCCTTCTCGACGTCCATGGTTACGGTGCCGCTCTTGGGGTTGGGCATCAAGCCCTTGGGTCCGAGAATACGGCCTATCCTACCTACCATACCCATCATGTCGGGAGTGGTGATCATTACGTCGAAGTCGAACCAGTTGTCGTGCTGTATGCGCGCTATCGTCTCCTCAGCGCCCACGTAGTCTGCGCCCGCCGCAGTCGCCGCGTCCGCCTTGTCGCCCTTTGCGATTACGAGCACCTTCTTGGTCTTGCCCGTGCCGTTGGGAAGGACGAGAACGCCGCGCACCTGTTGGTCTGCCTGACGGGGATCGACGCCCAAGCGGACGTGAAGCTCTATCGTCTCGTCAAACTTCGCCTTTGCCGTGTCTATAACTATCTTTGCCGCGTCCGCAAGCTCATATGATTTGGAGCGGTCGTACGACTTTATGCTTTCAGCATACTTCTTTGCCATTTTCATATACCGTACCCCCTTACTCCTCGACCGTAACGCCCATAGAGCGCGCCGTGCCCTTGACCATGCTCTTCGCCGCCTCGAGGTCGGTGCAGTTAAGATCGGGCAGTTTGGTCTTTGCTATCTCTTCGACCTGAGCCTTGGTGAGCTTGCCCACCTTGTCCCTGTTGGGACGGGCGCTCGCCGTCTCGAGCCCCAACGCCTTCTTGATGAGAACGGGCGTGGGCGGAGTCTTGAGCTCGAACGTGAAGCTTCTGTCCTGATAAATCGTGACTACGCAGGGGATAATGAGCCCTGCTTGTGCGGCTGTCTTTGCGTTGAATTCCTTAGTAAAGCCCGGAATGTTTATTCCGTGGGGGCCCAGCGTCGAGCCGACGGGGGGCGCGGGGGTGGCTTTACCTGCGGGAAGCTGCAATTTGACTACCGCGGTAATCTTCTTTGCCATAGGTTTATTCCTCCTCGGTGGTTACGCGGGCGCGCCCTCGAAAAATTTGACGCGCTCTCCCACCATATGTAAAGGCTTTAAAGCCGTTTACTCTTCTATCTTTCTTATCTGGATATACTCTACTTCGACGTCGGTGTTGCGGTCGAACATTATGACGTTGACCTTCGCCTTCTGCGCCGCGTCGTTCAATTCGGTTATGACGCCCGAGAATCCCTCCAAAGGACCCGCGTCTATATTCACCCTGTCGCCGACGGCGAAATTTGCGTCGGAGACAATCTCTTCAAGGCGCATCTTCCTTATCTCCGCCTCCGTCATAGGAATGGGTCTGCCCTGAGGACCGACGAAACCCGTAACGCCCCTCGTGTTGGTTACCCAATACCACAGCTGGTTGGAGTATATCATCTTTATGAATACATAGCAGGGCAACAGCTTGCGCTCGACTATCTTGCGCTTGCCGTTCTTCTCCTCGATGGTCTGTTCCATGGGAATCTTGATATCGAAGATCATATCCTGCAAGTTGTTGTTTTCGATAAGCCTTGTAAGGCTATCCTTCACCATCATCTCGTAACCCGAATAGGTGTGAAGGATATACCAGCGGGGCCTTTCTGTATCGGCTACCGTCTGCATAAACTGCCCTCCTTAATTTACGAACCTATTCCTGTTATTACGTCGAGAAGGGCTTGCAAGCCGTAGTTTATGCCCGTCACGAGCACGGTGAAAGTAAGCACGACGACGAGCACGACGCAGGTGCTTTTGACGACCTTGGGGAACGAGGGCCACGTAACCCTTTTGAGTTCCGAAAAGGTCTCCTTGAACTTTTTGCCTATGCGCACGAAAATATTCGGCTTCTTGGCGGAAGTGTCCTTCTGTGCCATCTCAAACTCCCCTTATTTGCTCTCTTTATGCTCTGTGTGCTTCTTGCAGAACGGGCAGTACTTGGAAAGCGAAATCCTGTCGGGATCGTTGCGCTTATTCTTGTAGCTGTCGTAATTGCGGCGCTTGCACTCCGTGCACTCTAAAGTTATCTTGGTCCTTACCTGTGCTTTGGTTGCCATTTTGGAAAACTCCGTACAAAAAAATTACACCCCTCTTGCGGTGTACAGAGAGTGTACCACAAAACAAAAGGGGCTGTCAACTCATTTTGAGTTATTTTTATAAATTAATTATTTCCGAACTCTATCTGACCGCCGCCGAAAACGCCGATATCAAGCCGTCAAGCGCGGCTTCCTCTCCCGCAAGCGCGGCAGGCAGGACGATTGCGAGCGTCAGCCCGACTATAAAAGCGCATATAACCAATACAGACAGCAATCTATACGTATAGATAAAGCACCCCGCCCTTGCAACGGGCTGCGTGCAGTCATAGCCGTCGTCGGACAGATTTTTTTCAAAGTTATATTTTCTGACCGCGAGTTTGTATGCCCGAATTTGCCTTTTGTATTGGGTATATTCCGCCGTTTGCTTTAAAAAGGTCTCCTGTCTTGCGGCAAAATCCGCGCCGTATTCGTTCAACTGCACACAGTCCTTTTTCCTTGCAGTGCCGTAAAATAGCCGCCTGCACGCCCTTGCCGCCTTGAGCTCGTATATCCACAGAACTATACGGAGTAGAAAAAACATCAGCGCCAACATTGATAATACTATATAGAAATAATCCCCAGCAGCAAAAAGATCGCTAAAATCATCATTTACAAAGCTTGCAAATAGCAGCGCACCGCAACCTAACCAAGACAGCAAATCCAGCCAAAATATCTTTGCAAACCCAAATTTCAATCTTGTTTTTTTGGGTTTTATTATTAAGACACATGTGACAGCCACGGCAAAAAGAGCGATAAGCAGATATCCCAATATATATAAATATAAATCACGATATAAATATAAATCACGAGACATTAAAATCGCCGCTTCCGCCAGCGGCAGAAATATCGTTATTATCTGAATATATTTCAGATGGAGATAATGTTTTACGGCTGCATCGTTGGCGGCGGGGGCTTCAGAGCGCGCAACTTTTTGCACCGCTTGCGGCTTTTGGGGATAGGGCGCGGAATACTCTATCGACTCGGCGTGTCGTATTTCTGCAACCGCAGGGCAATTTTTGACGATTAAATATCTGTCTGCAAGCATGCTCGCCACGCTCACTACCGAAAGTATTGCCGAAAAGACGATGATAAGTACGGGGCATGCGCCCGACTTTATCAGCCCGAGACCGCCGTCCGTCGATGAAATTATGCCCGCCGCAACCGAGCCGATTATCAAAAAGACGAGATATAAAATTACGCCTATCGCGTTGAATATTCTGACCAAATCGACCTTACAAAAGAGCAAATCGATTTTTCTGCGACCCACTGCGGGGAAGAGACAACAGCAATATAAAAGTGCAAAGGGCAACGACAGCACGGCAAAGAGCAGAGCCGCCGCCGCACAGCCCTTTAAGGGAACTTCAACTATCTTGCCCGCATATGCCGCATACAGATTGCCGAAACTCTCCGAAGGGATTTTTTCGCCCATTATCTCCATAGACGGCGATACGACGACGGGCGCGGCGAAAAAGGCAAACAGCAACAGCGCGAACACCGCAAAGGCAATGGGCGGAATAAACGACAGCACCTTATGCGTCGTTTTAAATAACTTCTCGTTTATTTCGCCCCCTTCGCGTATAGCCCCTCCCTTTACGCCTTTCTCCTCCGTGAAACTATATCCGCATTGGGGGCAAAACCTCGCACCCCCTTCACACGAACTGCCGCACTCGGGACAGGTCTTACTCTCCAAAAATCTTTCGCCGCAGTCGGGGCAGAAATTGCCATCAAATTCCCTGCCGCACTTCACACACTTATGCATTTGTATCCTCCTAAAACTACCATTTTGTTAGTTTTGGTATAATTATATTACCAAAATGGTAATATGTCAACCAATGAACGGAGAAATTAAGATAAATTTGGGAGAAAGATTAAAGGAATTGCGGGAAGAGCGGTCGCTGACGCAACGCGAAATGGCTGCACAGTTCCATTTGAACTCGGTGACCTATCTGCACTATGAGAAGAACCAGCGCGAGCCGCCGCTTGCGCTGTTGGCTGAATTCAGCCGATATTTCGGAGTTTCGGTGGACTTTTTGTTGGGATTGAAGGACGAATAAAGAGAAGCGCCGCGCGCGGCAAATTTGCCGCGCGCGGCGCTGTGTTTTTGGTGTGCGCTTTCACGCTTGAAAGCGGGAAATGGATAATGAGGTAATAATATTTAGAAGTACAGACCTCATACCCGAGGGGATATTTCGTCGTACCGCTGCGATAGCTGACTTCGCGCGGCATTTACGCCGCGCTCCGCTCAATATGACAGCAGGGAACGAGTCGCGCAAATGTTAATAGGAAGCCGCGGTTCGGAGATGCGAGCAATTAAAAATAATAATGTTGCAAGCAAAACCACGCTTTTGCGCAGCAAGACCCAATTTGCAAATACCTTTGCCTCAGTAGGGTGAATTTGCGCCACTATATAATACGTGCGCCCTTGGCGGTGGTGCAAAGAGGGACGAGCGAGGACTTCCCAAAACAGCACAGTGCGCTGTTTTGCCGAGCGAGATGAGCGAGCGCATATGAACGCGCGAGCGATGACCGAGGCGGCTGCTGTACCTTACAGCCGCCGAGAAAACGCCCCTCAATTCACGAAAAAATCGGACATCGTCGAACGTCCGATTTTTTGTGAACCTCTTCAGTTTACAGTTCCACCGGGGAATACAAAATAGGGTCTGTCCTCGGGAAAGACGGGCGCGGTGACGGCGGGAAGGTGCACGGGCATGATGAACGCGCTCGTCGTGAGCGTTGCCACCGCCGAACGGAGATAGGGATAGAGTATCTTTGTCGCCTCGATGACGAAGGACTTCTCCTCCGCCTCGCCGTTCGCCTCCTCGAGCTTGAATACTCCCGTGAGGTTGCAGTGCAAATCGAAGGGCTTAGGCTCCTCCTCGGTGCTCTCGATCTTTATGGCAAGCGACACGAGGCGCACTCCGTCGTCATTGTTGGGCTTGCGCACCTGACGCGCGAATTGGGGTTTCATGTCCACCTTGTCCTCGGGATTCAAGCGGACGTGGTTGAGTTTGAACGACAGCTCTTCGGCGTTTACGCCCTGAAAGGTAAATTTCATAAATCTGATCCTCTTTTAATTATATATAAAATTATAGTCCTTTCGGGCGCGCTTGTCAATTGCCGCCGCGATATTTAATCAAAATAAAAAAACTATTGAAAATTGCTCGGGGATATATTATAATATTTAGGTATGAAAAAGACGTTGCTCTTCGACTCCTTCTGCGGATATCTGGTCTCCGCAGTTACGGAGAACGGAAAAATGATTGATTTTGCCTTTGAGAGGGCGGACGGCGGCAGTCTTGTGGGGAATATCTACAAGGGGCGGGTCGTAAAAACGCTCCCCGGCATGCGCGCCGCATTCGTCGACTGCGGGTTGGAAAAAAATTGCTATATGTCGCAGGACGACTTTTTGCCCGAGGGCGAAAAGTACGGCAACACCGCCGAAGCCGAGGAACCGTTTAACATAAAAGAGGGCGACGACGTGCTTGTCAGGGTAGTAAACCCGCCGATAGATAATAAGGGCGCGAAGGTCACGCCCCGCCTGTCATTTGTGGGAAAGGGGCTTATATATCTGCCCGACACTCCCTTTGTGGGAGTCTCAAAGAAGATTGAGGACGACGAGCTGAGGCGTAACCTCGAATTCACCGCCCGCTCCCTCATTTCAAAGGGCGAAGGGCTAATAGTGAGGACAGCCGCGCCCTACGCCCGCCGCGACAGGCTGGAAGAAGAACTCAACTTTTTGCGGTCGCAGTACGAAGAGGTCGTCGCCGCATATAAAGACGCCGAGACGGGAGCCCTTCTATACGCCGATTCCGCCCTGCCCGTGCGCGTCATGCGCGACATACTCTCCGACGATATCGACAGCTTTATTATAGGCTCGCCCGAGCTCGAAAAGACTGTCTCTGATATGGCTAAAAGATATCCCGCCCGCACCAAGCGCAAGATAATTTTGCACGATACGGGCAGAGATATGATGGCTGATTTGGGGATTTCGGGGCAGGTGCTCGAGATGCTATCCCCCAAAGTCCCCCTCGACAACGGCGGATACATAGTGATAGAACACACCGAAGCCCTGACCGCCGTGGACGTGAACACGGGCAGTTTTACGGGCGACGACAACCTTGAACAGACGGTATACTACACCGACATACTCGCCGCGCGCGAGATTGCAAGACAGGTGAGATTGAGGAATATCGGCGGCATAGTCGTGGTCGATTTTATCGATATGCGCGACCCCGCGCACAAAGAGGCGGTCGTCGAGGAACTAAAACGCGCCCTATCAAAGGATAAGACCAAGTGCGTCGTCTCGCCCATGTCACGGCTGGGGCTTGTGGAATTTTCGAGAAAGCGGACGGGCAGAGCCGCACTCGCGGGGATAACCAAGCCCTGCCCCCGATGCGGAGGGAGCGGCGCCGAGGTCTGCCCCGAATTCGCGCTAATCGGCATGAGGGCGAAGATATTGAAAGCCCTCTCCGACGGGGCGGCGGGTGCGCTCGCCGAGATAAGCCGCGAAGCCTTTGAAAGGCTTATCTCGTGGGAGGACATGCGCGAAGATATAAAAAGACACGCCTTAAACACTCCCGTCTATGCCGTCGCCCGCGACGACTTCGCCGCAGGGGATATGAAGATAAAGAGCGCGCCCTTCGCCCTGCCCGACGGCGCAATAAAAATATAAATATATATGCAAATTTTTTAAAATTATATAGACAAGACGGATGAAATATGGTAAAATACGGTTATGAACGCCATATCATCCGTCGTACCCTTTGAGGAGAGCGGAAGGGAGCAACTCAACAACAGATTCGAGATAATTATTGCCGACGCCGCATGCGAGATTGTCTGCGGCGGGGAAAAGATTTGCCTTTCGGCGGGCGAGACAGCCGTGATTCCGCCGCTGACGAGACGCGCCGTTAAGGGCAAGGGGTTGCGCGTCACCCTCGAACAGGCTCTCCTTCCCGTGCGCTCGATAAAAAGGCTGACGGGCGACGACGCGGCGGGGGTTATGCAGGCGGCAAAAAAGGCTTTTACTTATGTGGGAGCCAAGGACTGTGCGGGAATACTCGAAGCCCTCGGCGGGCTGATGGCGGCTTATATCAACCACTGCTGCGGCGGAGAGTTTTCGCCCGTGGTCCAAGCCGTGCGCGACGACGCCGACAAAAATCTTTCCGATCCCACCTATTCCCTCGAAGATTTCATGCATAAGCTGCCCTTAAATTACGACTACGTCCGCAAACTCTTCAAAAAGGAGACGGGGCTGACGCCGAGGGAGTATCTTCTTTTTAGGCGCATGGAGCTTGCGCGCGGGCTTATCGACAGCAGGATAAGCAATCAATACAGCAATTGGACGGTCTCGCAGATAGCCGAAGCCTGCGGGTTTTCGGAACCGCTATACTTCTCGCGGGTGTTCAAAAAATATTACGGAAAATCCCCCTCCGCCTTTGCCGCGGAGAGGAAAAAATAAATACATATGAGGTTTTACAATGGATAAGTACTGCGTCTTTTACAATCCGCTTGCCAAAAACGGCAATCCGGACAGCGCAAAAAATGCGGTTCAGGAGCTTTTGGGCGGCGAACCGCAGTTTGCCGATATGACCAAGATTGAAAATCTGCAGGAGTTTGTAAAGGGGCTTGACGGCGACGCCAAGATAGTGATTGCGGGCGGCGACGGCACACTCAACAGGTTTGTGAACGCCGTCGACTGCGACGAAGAGAAGAGAGAGATATACCTCTTTGCGGCAGGCAACGGCAACGACTTTTTGCGAGATATCGGCGGCGACAAGCTGGAAAGAATTGACGGATATCTCAAAAACCTGCCCCAAGTCGAGGTGAACGGAAAGACCTATAAGTTCGTCAACGGCATAGGATTCGGCATTGACGGATACTGCTGCGAGGAAGGAGACAGGCTTAAGGCGGCGAAAAAGAAGGTCAACTATACCTCTATCGCCATAAAGGGGCTGCTGTTCAAGTTCAAGCCCAAGAACGCCGAGGTCACCGTTGACGGCGTGACCAAAAAATATAAAAAGGTGTGGATCGCACCCGCAATGTTGGGCAGATATTACGGCGGCGGAATGATGCCCACGCCCGCGCAGGACAGGAATAGCGGACATTTGAGCGTCTGCGTCATGTTCGGGCGCGGCAAGTTGAGGACGCTGATGGCTTTCCCCAAGATATTCACGGGCGATCACGTCAAGAAGACAAAGATTGTCGAGGTGCGCGAGGGCACGGTGATTTCGGTGAAGTTCGACAAGCCCTGCGCCCTGCAGATAGACGGCGAGACCATAAAGGGCGTGACGGAGTACTCCGTCCGCATTTCAGCCGCACAGGTAAACTCCGACCTCAAAGCCGCATAGTGGCAGGCTGCCACTCCCATGTGTCTTTATTGCGGGAAAGTAAACGAACGGCACGACTAATCAAACGTGAAGTGGCAGGCTACCACCGCCATATGTCTTTATTGCGGGAAAGTAAACGAACGGCACGACTAATCAAACGTGAAGCGGCAGGCTGCCACTCCCATGTGTCTTTATTTCTTCGGCGTTAAGCAGGGCATATCCCCAAGCAAAACCACTAGTAAACTAGTGGTTTGCACAGACCCTAGAAGGGATTAACACTTGCTAACCCCTGCCGGGGCAC
>CANRKX010000023.1 GCA_947631325.1 uncultured Clostridia bacterium
TGCGGAATACATATGAAGGCGTATGAGGACTTGAAGCCCGTCATCGTGATAGGCGGCAGGGCGGGGTCCTTCCTCGGCGAGTATCAGGCGGGCGGAATAATCGTCGTCCTCGGTCAGAATGACGACGGCTTGCCCATAATGAACAACTTCTGCGGCACGGGAATGCACGGCGGCGTTATGTATCTCCGCTGCGAAAAACTCCCCCACCGAATACCCAAACAGATATCATACGTCGCAAAGAGCGGCGGCGAAATCCCCGAATTAAAGGGAATAATCGAGGATTATTGCAGTTATTTCCCCCAATACAACCCCAAAAAACTGCTTGACGGCACCTTCTTCGTCCTGACTCCAGACAAGGAGAATCCCTACAAGCGCATGTACACCGACAACTGAATTGGATTTATTATATGCGGCGCGAATAATATTCGCGCCGCATATAAATTTTGCTTTGCGGTCGTCGCTCGTTCGTATTGTCTCGCTCGTTTCTCCGAACCGCGGCGTCTCCCAATCTGTCATCCTGAGCGGCGCGCGGCGTAAACGCCGTGCGCCTGTCGAAGGATCCCATCGGGTATGCGGTTTGCACTTCTAATAATCCCACCTCATTATAACTTTCCCTCAAAAATTCCCCCAATCAATTGCAAACGCCCGCCGTTTATTGTATAATGATAAAAAACCCGCATCCGCGGTCATCGAGGAAAACAATGAAATTCTATAAAATGCACGGCATCGGCAACGACTATATCTATTTCGACTGCATGAAAGAGCAGCTCAAAAATCCCGAAAAACTCGCCGTAAAGCTCTCCGACAGGCACTTTTCTATCGGCGGCGACGGAATTATTCTTCTCTGTCATTCGGATATCGCCGATTGCAAAATGCGCATGTTCAACGCCGACGGCTCCGAGGGCAAAATGTGCGGCAACGGCATACGTTGCGTCGGCAAGCTCGCCCACGATTTGGGCTATGTAAAGGGCGATAGCTGTACCGTCGAAACGCTCTCGGGCGTAAAGACCCTCGACTTCGATATTTCCCCCGACGGCAGTGTTGCGGCGGCGCGCGTGGATATGGGCGAAGCCATTCTCGAGGGCGAAAAAATTCCATCGGCTTTCCGCGGCGACAGGGTAGTGGAAGCCCCCTTGACGGTAGACGGCAGAAATTATGAGGTAACTCTCGTCTCCATGGGCAATCCCCACTGCGTCGTGTTTACCGATCCCGACAATCTCAACCTCGAAGAGATAGGTCCGTCGTTTGAACACCACCCGTCCTTCCCCGAGCGCATAAACACCGAATTTGTCAGTCTTATCGGCAAAAATCACCTCAAAATGCGTGTATGGGAGAGGGGCAGCGGCGAAACTCTCGCCTGCGGCACGGGCGCATGCGCCTCGGCAGTCGCGGCATGCCTTTGCGGACTGTGCGAGGAGGGCAAGCCCATAACCGTCACCCTCTTGGGCGGCGACCTCAAAATAACCTACTCTGGCGGCAGGGTCACAATGTACGGTCCCTGCGAACTCGCCTTCACGGGTGAAATAAATATATAACATTTGCGGCTTAACTGTTGCATTAACCTTTAATTTGTGGTAAAATAATTCAGTATATAAATTTAAGGAAAAACGGAGTGATTTATGACAAAGTATATTTTCGTGACGGGCGGCGTAGTATCGGGCTTAGGCAAGGGCATAACGGCGGCATCCCTCGGCAGACTTTTGAAGTGCAGGGGGTATAAGGTCGCGTCGCAAAAGCTCGACCCCTATATAAATATCGACCCCGGCACGATGAGCCCCTATCAGCACGGCGAGGTGTTCGTCACCGACGACGGCGCCGAAACCGACCTCGATTTGGGGCATTACGAGCGGTTTATAGACGAAAACCTCAATAAATACTCCAACCTCACCACGGGCAAGGTGTATTGGAACGTCCTCAACAAGGAGAGGAACGGCGAATACCTCGGTCAGACGGTGCAGGTCATTCCCCATATCACGAACGAGATAAAATCCTTCATATATAACGTCGGCAAGTCGAGCGCGGCGGACGTCGTCATCACCGAGATAGGCGGAACTATCGGCGATATCGAAAGCCAGCCCTTCATCGAAGCCATCCGTCAGGTCGCGCGCGAAGTCGGCAGGGATAACTGCTGCTTTATCCACGTCACCCTCGTGCCCTACATTTCGGGCTCGGAGGAGTTCAAGTCAAAGCCCACCCAGCACTCCGTCAAGGAATTGCAGGGCATGGGAATAAACCCCGATATAATTATCGCCCGCGTCGACGCGCCCCTTCCCAAAGACGTCCGCGCAAAGATAGCAATGTTCTGCAACGTAGAGCCCGAGTGCTGTATTGAAAATCTCACCCTTCCCGTGCTCTATGAGTGCCCCATTATGTTAGAGGAGTCCAACTTCTCCACGATTGTCTGCAAAAAGCTCAATCTCGACCCCCGCGTCATCGACCTCGGCGAGTGGAATAAGATGTTGGGTCGTATCCGCGCCCGCGACAAGGTGGTCAAAATCGCCCTCTGCGGCAAGTACGTTCAGCTTCACGACGCCTATCTCTCCGTTGCCGAAGCCCTCGCGCATGCGGGCTATGAAAACGCGGCAAAGGTGGAGATTAAGTGGGTGAATACTGAGGACCTCACCCGCGAAAAGGTTGACGAAACTTTTTCTGACGTGGACGGCATCCTCGTCCCCGGCGGCTTCGGCGGAAGGGGGATAGAGGGCAAGATACTCTGCGCCGAATACGCCCGCGTTCACAACGTGCCATACCTTGGCATATGTCTCGGCATGCAGACCGCCGTCATAGAGTTCGCCCGCAACGTCTTGGGCTATAAGGACGCCAACTCTTCGGAGTTCGCCCCCAACTCGTCGCACTGCGTCATTGACTTAATGCCCGACCAGCACGGCGTTAAAATGGGCGGCACAATGCGCCTCGGGGCATATCCCTGCAAGGTGCTCGGCAAGATTATGAAGGAGGCGTACAAGACCGATACGATCTCCGAACGCCACCGCCACAGATACGAATTCAACAACGATTTCAGGGATGAAGTGCAAAAGGCGGGCATGACGATAGCGGGCACCTCGCCCGACGGACTCTTGGTCGAAGCGGTGGAAATCCCCGCAAACGACTTCTTTATCGGCGTACAGTTCCACCCCGAATTCAAGTCTCGTCCCCAGTCCGCCCACCCCGTATTCCGCGAGTTCATAAAACACGCCTGCAACCGCATAAAGTGAGGAAAATATGAATTTTAACGCCCATTTCGACGATATTTCGGAAAATTATCTGTTTGCCGAAGTAGCAAACCGCACGGCAAAATACACCGCCGCCCACCCCGATAAGAAAATTTTGAAGTTGGGTATAGGCGACGTAACCCTTCCGCTCGCCCCCGCCGTCATCAAGGCAATGCACGAAGCGGTGGACGAAATGTCCCAAAAACAGACCTTCCGCGGCTATGGTCCCTATGAGGGGTACGACTTCTTGCGGGAGAGCATAAAGAACTATTATAAGACCTTCGGCGTCAGTGTCGGTATGGACGAAATCTTCGTCTCCGACGGCGCGAAGAGCGATTTGGGCAATATGCCCGATATATTTTCCGTCGATGATTGCGTCCTCGTTCCCGACCCCGTCTATCCCGTCTATGTAGATTCCAATTTAATGGCGGGCAGAAAAATTATTTATGCCAACGCCACCGCGGAAAACGGCTTTTTGCCCATGCCCGATAAAAAAGTAAAGGCGGACATAATATATATGTGCTCGCCCAACAATCCCACGGGCGCGGCTTACGATAAATCGCAGTTAAAGGAGTGGGTGGATTATGCCAACTCTTTAGGCGCAATCATCCTGTATGACGCCGCCTATGAGTGCTTCATTTCCGAGGAGCGTCTCGCCCGCTCGATATTTCAGATAGAGGGCGCGAGGACGTGCGCCATAGAGTTCTGCTCCTTTTCCAAGATAGCGGGCTTTACGGGCACCCGTTGCGGCTACACGGTTATCCCCAAGGAGCTCGTGCGCGGCGGACGTTCGGCAAATAAAATGTGGCTTCGCCGCCAGAGCACCAAGTTCAACGGCGTTCCCTATATCGTCCAGCGCGGAGCCGCCGCCGTATTCACCGAAAGCGGCATGAGCGAGATAAATAAAAATATACAGGTATACAGGCGCAACGCAAAATTAATCGCGGGTGCAATGGAGGAGCTGGGCGTCTTCTTCACGGGCGGCAAAAATTCGCCCTATATATGGCTCAAATGCCCCGATAACATGGGCAGTTGGCAATTTTTCGACTATCTGCTTTCAAACGCTCAGGTCGTCGGAACGCCCGGCGAGGGCTTCGGCGAGAACGGCAAGGGTTTCTTCCGCCTGACGGCGTTCGGAAGCGAAGAGGTCACCGCAGAGGCGGTCGGAAGGATAAAAAATCTGTTGAAATAACGGGGTGAATTGATGGTAAATATGTTGGAGCGCGGCGCGGGAATACTCTGTCATATCTCGTCGCTGCCGGGGAAATACGGAATAGGCACTCTCGGCAAGGAAGCGTATGACTTTGCCGACTACCTCAAAAGCTGCCATGTGAAGTATTGGCAGATACTTCCGCTCGTGCAGACGGGCTTCGGCGACAGCCCCTATCAGTCTGTCTGCTGCAATTCGGGCAATCCCTTCTTTATCGACCTCGAAGACTTGAAGGAGGAGGGGCTCTTGGACGACGAGGAACTTTCATCCTGCGTCACCCCCGCGGGCGACGTCGATTATGCCGCCCTCTATAAAAAGAGATATGAAATTCTCCGCCTCGCCTATGCCCGCTTCAATATCCGCGATAAGGACTTCATTTCCTTTATCGAGAGCGGCGAGTTCGAGGATTATGCCATCTTCATGTCCTTGAAATCTCGCTATGAAGGCACGTTCGACACCTTCCCCGAAGCCTATAAATATAAAGAACACCTCGCCGTCTATGAATTCAGAAGCGCGGTGTATAAAAGCGAATATTGTTTTTGGCTGTTTTTGCAGTACACCTTTAAAAGGCAGTGGCAAAAACTCAAAAAGTACGTAAATTCTTTGGGTATAAAGATAATAGGCGATTTGCCGCTGTACGTCGCCTATGACTCCTCCGACGTCTGGGGCAATCCCGAGCTTTTCAGACTCGACGAGGACTTGCGCCCCACAAAGGTCGCGGGCGTTCCCCCCGATTATTTTTCAAAGACGGGTCAGCTCTGGGGCAATCCCCTCTACAATTGGGACGCAATGGCTGCCGACGATTACGGTTGGTGGAAGAACCGCATCAAAAAGGCTTGCGAATTGTATGATATAATCCGCATCGACCATTTCCGCGGCTTCGACCGCTATTATGCCATTCCCGCCGACGCAACGACCGCCGAGGTGGGCGATTGGCTGGACGGACCCAAGATGAAGTTTTTCGATAGCATAAGGGAAACTTTGGGCGAAGTCTCCATTATCGCCGAGGACTTGGGCGTAATGGACAGCGGGGTAATAAGGCTCCGCTCGCAGACGGGCTTTCCGGGGATGAAGATATTGCTCTTCGCCTTCGACGGCAAGAATTCCAACTCCTATCTCCCCAAGAATATGGAGGAAAATTCCGTCGCCTATACGGGCACGCACGACAATTCCACCGCCCTCGGCTTCTTGCAGGAAATGTCGGATAGTCAGTTCCGCACCTTCAAAAAACGCCTGCGCGAAGCCCTCGCCACCGAGAACGTGATTTTTCCCTTCGTCACTCGTGAGGAGACTGCTCGCGCCATATGTATAGCCGCCCTCGCATCCCCCGCAAGGCTGGCGATTTTGCCCATACAGGACGTGTTGACCCTCGACGAGACTGCTCGCATGAATATCCCGTCCACGTCCGAGGGCAATTGGAAGTTCCGTCTTACTGAGCGACCTTCCCGTTATTCGGCGGCAGTTGTACGCAAAATGGTCTCGCAATTCTCCCGTTGACACAGCGCGGCGCATATATGCGTCGCATAACTTTGTCGCGCTGCGGCAACTTTCAGTCATTTACTTCATTGTAAACTCCTTCAAGTTTTCCTCGCGCTTCTCGTTCTGCTCGCATCTCTGCGCCGCGGCATATGATGGGCAACGCTTATGATGAACGGGGGGGGAGCGGTTTCTCCCAACCTGTCATATTGAGCGGCGCGCGGCTTAAAAGCCGCGCGCCTGTCGAAATATCCCATCGGATATGCGGTTTGCATTTTCTAATAATCCCACCTCATTATAACCTTCCCCATTCCAAAGGGGGAAGGTGTCTTTTTCGTAACGAAGCGAGAAAAAGACGGATGAAGGTTGTTTCGGTAGTATGCCCTTTCTCACCCCTTAAACTCAAAAAGCCTTGTACACAAAACGGTCATGTCGTCCTGCGGCGCACCCTTAACCCTTTCAAGCGCACCGCTTAAAATCTTGTCCGCCAAATTTTGCGGATTGAGCGGTCTGAAATTCCTCAAAAACTCGTAAAGGTCGGTGGAGGAGGGGAACGCCCCCGAAACTCCGTCGCTCATAAAAATAACGATGTCTCCGCACTGCAACTCTTCCGTGCGCGTAGTGGGTCGCAGATTGTCAAGTATGCCTAACGGCAACGATTGGCTCTCAATTACCCTGATCTCGCCCTCGCGCATTATAATCCCCGCGGGCGACCCAATCTTAATAAAATCCGCTCTGCCGCTGTCAAGATTGACGGCGGCAATGTCTATACAGGTAAATCTCTCGTCGCGGTTAAAGGATAAAAGCTTATTTATCGTCTTTAAAACAGTGTCCTCGGGCATTTCCGCGCGGTAAAACGCCTCAATCAGCGATATCGCCGCCTCCGAAATTCTCCTCGCGTATTCGCCGCTGCCCATTCCGTCGGACAACGCCATCAAAAAGGCGTGTTCGTTTATTCTTATCACCGAGTGGGTGTCGCCCGACACCTTTTCACCCTTTTTTATTGCGTATGCCACCCCGAACGCGGCGTCCATTTTGGGCGCGGCGGTGAACACAAGGCAGTTTTTCTGTCCGTCATATGCCAGCTTTTCCTTCAATACGTAAGCCCTTTGCAGTTTGTCGGATAGCTCTTTTAAGATTATATTTATATTGCATTTGCCGCACACCATAAGGCTCACTATATCTTCAAAGTCACCCTCAATCTTGACTTCGGGGCAGGATATCCCCCGCACCGCCAGCGACTTTTTTACCTCTTTTTCGAGTTCGGAGTAATCTTTCAGCGTTCTGCTCAGCTCGACGGCGCAGTCCTTCATCACTTCCGAAACTCCCTTGGCTTGGTCGGCAAGCATCTTCCTTCCCGCCCGCGCGTTCTCGCTCTCGGTCATTATCCGCCTGTATTCGGAGAGAATTATATTTAGTTGCGCAAGCACGTCCGAGGGGTTCGCGCACACCGCAGTCATGTCGGCAGGCAGGTCGATAAGGTTTACTTTTCCCTTCATACAGCCCGCGTCGATGAGCCGCCGGAAGCCCGAATACACGTTTGTCCTTTCGCATTTTTTGACCCTTTCGCAGTTTTTACAGCACTTTTCTTTTAATTGTATAAGTATCTGCTCCTTCAAACGCCCCTCGTCGACGTCCTCGTCAAGCGCCATAAAAGCGCATTCGATTTCGCGGAAGAGTTCGGAAATTCTGAATAGTCTCTCGCCCGTCCGCCGTCTGCCTCTCTCCGCGGCGGCGTCTGAAAGTATGTCCTCGCACACGATTCGCCTTTTCAGCTTTTTCAACGTCTCGTCCGAGGGCAGTGCGGCAACGAGACAGCCGAAGAAGAGCAGTATAGCGTTGGCGACGATTATGGGCACCCCCGCAAAAAAACAGCCGCGCAGGTATTCGTATGCGGCGGTCACCGCCCCGACCGCGCCGCACACGCCCGCCCGCCCCGTCGCCGAAAACAACAGCGCAAGCGAGCAGATTATGACGTAAGCCGTCAGCGGCTCGGCGTCGAGGCAGATAACGGAATAGGGCAGGGCGTATACAATCGCCGCAATGAGGGCGGAGGGGGAGCGCGCAAGTCTCACCGAAAAGGCAATCAGAAAGCCCGAAAGGGCAAGGTAAAAGCCCTCGCCCGCAACCGTAACTATTCCCGCCAACACGACTATTGCGACCACGGCACAGCACACAAGTTCGTCCTCTCTCGGTCGGCACCGCCCCAATCGGTATAAAAGGGTATATACGCATCTGTACGCCACCACGGTAAAGAGCCCCGCCGCAACCGCCGCCACGCCCTTTATTATGTATGGATTTATATCTGTCTCAAACCCCAGCCACGGCGCAAAAATGACGTGCGGCGCAAGGGCGATTACAAAGTAAATTATCGCCTCAAACCCAATCTTTCTCTCTGTCCGCCTGTATAAAAAGACGACTATGGTCAAAAATGCGCCCTCCGCAAGGGCGAGCATACTCAACGTCAGATTTAAGTCGGTTGCCGAAGCAATTATGAAAATGGCGGGCGTCGCTATTATGTTCGCGCCGCACCCGAGCATTGCAAAGCACAGCCCGAGAGAGAGCGGAACGGAGGGGAGTGCAAAATTTATAAAGGTCACCGCCGCGCCGTAAGCGGCGTAAAACAATATATTCTTATAATTGATTTTGAGCGGCATGTACCCATTGTACAGCCGCTCGTCTATCGCAATTTGTCTATTAAAGTTGAATTATGAAATAATTTATTTTTTTGTCGCCAGCCACACCATCAACACGGATATATCCGCGGGGTTGACGCCCGAAATCCTGCCTGCCTGCCCCAAGGTTAAAGGGCGCACCCGCGAAAGCTTTTCCCTCGCTTCCAATCTTAGTCCGCCTATTTTATTATAGTCCATGTCCTCGGGCAGTTTCTTCTGTTCCAACTTTCTCGCCCTCTCAATCTGTTTTTCGCTCTTTTTAAGATAGCCTTGATAGCGCACCGTTACCTCCGCACTCTTCAAAATATCGAAGGGGATAGGGTCGAAATTTCCGAAAAATGCGCATATATCTTCAATTTTTGCCCCTCTGCGTATGAGGTCGGAATATGTCAGCCCGCTCGTCGTGCCCGCAATCTCTTTCTCCTTCAAAAACTGCGCGCACTTTGCGTTTCCCGCCTTCTCGTTTAATTTTTTGATAGCGTCGTCGTAATAACACCGCCTCAAAAAATACATTCTTCCGCGCTCGTCCGAAAAGAGCCCCGTGTCCATAATCTTGGGCGTAAGCCTGAAATCCGCCGTGTCCTGCCTTAAATTGAGCGCGTATTCCGCCCTCGACGTCATCATTCTGTAAGGCTCTTCGGTGCCCTTTGTCACGAGGTCGTCAATAAGCACGCCTATATACGCCTCGTCGCGCCCCAAAATGAGCGGTTCGCGCCCCATAATCTTGAACGCCGCGTTTATCCCCGCCATAAGCCCCTGCGCCGCCGCCTCTTCATAGCCCGAAGTGCCGTTTATCTGCCCCGCGGTGTAAATCCCCTTCACCTTTTTGAATTCGAGGGTGGGCAATATGTCGAGGGTGTCTATGCAGTCGTATTCTATGGCGTATGCATATCTCATTATCTCGCACCCCTCCAAGCCCTTGACCGAGCGGTACATATCCCGTTGAATGTCGTGCGGCATGGAGGTGGACATTCCCTGAACGTACACCTCGTCGGTGTCCGCGCCCTCGGGCTCCAAAAAAATCTGGTGCTTCTTCTTGTCCGAAAATCTCACGACCTTTGTCTCAATCGAAGGGCAGTATCTCGGACCCGTGCTCGTTATCTCTCCGTTGTATAGCGGTGCGCGTTCTAAATTGGAAAGTATTATCTCGTGCGTTTGGGGATTGGTGTACGTTATATAGCAAAGCCGCTTGTTTTCGGGCTGTTCCTCGTGCAAAAAGGAGAAGGGGGGAACGCCGATTTCGCCCTCCTGCTTTGTGCACTTTTTAAAGTCCACCGTTCGCCCGTCAAGCCGCGCGGGGGTGCCCGTCTTGAATCTCCGCACCGAAAACCCGAGCTTTATAAGGCTGTCCGTCAGCATATCGGCGGGCGCAAACCCGTTGGGTCCGCTCTTTTTTCTCACCTCGCCCGTTATGGTCTCGGCGTTTAAATAGACCCCCGTCGCCACAATTACCGCCTTGCAGTATAAAACGCCGCCGTACGCCGTCTTTACGGCGCACACCTTGCCACCCTCTTCAACGATTTCCGCCGCTTCGCCCTGAATTATCCTCAGGTTTTCGCAGTTTTCAAGCGTCTTTTTCATCTCGCGGTGGTAGGCGTCCTTGTCGCATTGGCATCTTAATGACTGCACCGCCTCGCCCTTGCCCTCGTTGAGCATGCGTATCTGCAACGCCGTCTTGTCGGCGTTTATCGCCATCTGCCCGCCGAGGGCGTCAATCTCCCTCACAAGTTGCCCCTTCGCCGTGCCCCCTATGGAGGGATTGCACGCCATAAACGCGATACTGTCAAGGTTTAACGTCAGTATCGCCGTTTTCATTCCCAGCCTTGCAGAAGACAGCGCCGCTTCACAGCCCGCATGCCCCGCGCCTATTACGACTACATCGAATTTTCCTTCTTCAAACTCTTTCATTTGTCTCAAATAATTATTGCCCGCAGTCCACGGGCAATAGTCTTATTTTTTTAAAATTATATTCTTTATATCGTCAACGTCCTTTGCAATCTTGTCGTTGACCCTGCACATATTTTCCACTTTATCGCGGGAGTAAAGAATGGTCGTATGGTCTCTCCCGCCCAACTCCTTGCCGATAGAAATGAGGGGTAGGGATAGCAGTTCGCACATGAGATAGCAGCAAATCTGTCTCGGCAGAACCATCTCCTTTTTCTTGCTCTTTCCCGTCAGATCTGTCTTTGAAAGTCGGTAGTATGCCGTAACCGCGCTTATAATGCTGTCGGGCGTAATCTCTTCCTTGCCCTCGGAAACGGCTTCGCTGAGGGCTTCCCTCGCAAGCGCAAGCGTTATGGGCTCTTCGTGCAGACGCGAGGCGAATATAACTTTCGTCAGCCGCCCTTCAAGCGTCCTCACGTCGTCGCCAGAATCCTGCGCAAGGAAGGTCAAAACGTCCTCGGGCACGACGCACTTCTTTTCAAACGCCTTGCGCTTCAAAATTGCAATCTTTGTCTCGAAGTTGGGGGGGAGTATATCGAATAAAAGCCCGCCCGAGAATCTCGTCCTCAGTCTCTCCTCAAGCGCAGTCAGCTCCTTGGGGGGGTGGTCTGAGGAAATTACTATCTGTTTTCCCTTTGAAACGAGCTCGTTGAAGGTATGGAAGAACTCCTCCTGAACGGCTTTTTTGTTCTCTATGAACTGTATATCGTCGATTATGAGGACGTCGGCGCTGCGGTAGTATTGCCGCAACTTATTTCCCCTGTCTCGCGCGTCGGGTCCGCGGCTTGTGAACATCGTGTCGATTATCTCGTTTACGAATTGCTCGCAGGTGACGTATATGACCTTCAAGTCGGGCTTTTCGGCGACCACTTTATTGGCGATTGCCTGAATTAGGTGGGTCTTCCCCAGCCCCGTCCCGCCGTATATAAAGAGGGGGTTATAAGTTCCCGCGGGGTCGTTCGCAACCGACAGCGCGGCGGCATACACGAACTCGTTGTTCTTCCCGACGACAAAGCTGTCAAATGTGAATTTCTTGTCGAGATTGGAAGGGGGAGAGTAGGTCTCCGCCTCGTCGGGGGAGTTGTATGCATATCCGTCGCTGCCCTCAACTTTAAGGCGGAAGTCGCTCACGCCCGTGTCCGCCTTGATGATAGCTTCCCTCATCTTGTCGGCAAGCGTGCCCGTGATGTACTTTGCAAAGCTCTCCGTGGGCGTCTCGAGCACGATGTATCTTCCGTCTATCTCGACGGGCACCAGCTTTTCGATGTAGGTGGTATAGTTGATATGCGACACCAACTCGCGCATCTTTTCCTTTATGGGGTTGTAAATAAAGTCAAAGTTTCCCTTTTCTGCCATATAGAGGTTAAATATCCTTTGAGTTTTTCAAAATTTTTGCTATAATATATGTAGTGCGATAGTAGTCTTAATCAATTATAATACAAAAGTAATTTAAAATAAAGTGTTTTGACCAAAAAATGCGTATAAAAAATTTGAATTTGAAAAATTTCAGAAATTATGCCGACGAACGCCTGGATTTTTCCGAGGGTCTTAACGTGCTGTTCGGCAGGAACGCGCAGGGTAAGACCAACTGCGCCGAAGCCGTGTATTATCTTTGCACGGGCACCTCGCCCCGCTCCAAGCGCGACAGACAGCTCATCCGCCACGGGGAAGAGTATGCCGAGATATCCGCTCTCGCCGAGGGCAGGTACGGAAATATCGATATATATGCAAAAATTACCGAAAACGGCAGGGAAATCAAGATAAACGGCAACAGGATAACGCGCAACGCCGATATCCTCGGCAACCTCTTTTGCGTGTTCTTTTCGCCCCACGAACTGCGCCTAATACAGGACGGTCCCGACGAACGCCGCCGCTTTTTGAACGTCTCCATATCCCAGCTTTCCCGCCCCTATTATATCGCCCTCTCGCGCTATAACAGAATTCTCGAACAGCGCAACAACCTCTTGAAGGAAAAAAATACCGATATAATTTTCGATTCCCTTCCCGTCTGGGATGAGGAACTTTGCAAGTATGCCGCCACCGTCGCAAGGCGCAGGGCAGATTTTATCGAAAAGCTCGCCCCCATAGCGGCTGAGGCTCATTCCTTTTTGACCGAGGGTGCGGAAGAGCTCAAAATTTCCCCCGAAAAGAAGTACAAGGGCAGCGAGGAAGAGCTGAAAAAACGCATATATAATGAACTTTCCGCCAATTATGAGCGCGATCTCCGTTTGGGCTTCACCTCCTGCGGACCCCACCGCGACGACTTCGAAATTGCCATTAACGGAGTAGACGCCAAGACGTATGCCTCGCAGGGTCAGACGAGGACGGCGGCTCTCTCCATAAAGCTCGCCGAGGTGGAAATATTTAAAGAACTTTCGGGCGAATATCCCGTTCTCGTCCTCGACGACGTGATGAGCGAACTCGACCTTCCCCGCCGCAAAAAGCTCGTCGAGCGCACGGGCGGCTTGCAGACAATTCTCACCTGCACCCACGCCGAGCGCGTCTTATACGGCATATCCAGCAACAAAATAAGGATAGAGGGGGGCAAAGTGAAGAGATGAAAGCCGATATGCACGTCCACACCTTCGCTTCCGACGGGCTGTTTTCCCCCGAAGAAGCCGTGAACACCGCCCTTTCAAACGGCGTAAAACTTCTCGCCGTCACCGACCACGACACTATTTTGTCGGTGGATAGGGTATTGAATTACGCTTCTTCCCGCGGCTTATGCGCAATATCCGGCGTCGAAGTCTCGGCATATGTCGGCGACGTTAAAATTCATATGTTGGGCTATTCCTTTGATTTGAATTCGAAAAGTTTCAACGCCTTCATGGAAAAACTCCGCCAAAACTCCATAGAGCGCGCCCAAATCATCCTTTCCCGCCTTTCCTCTGCGGGCGTGGTTATCCCCATGGAAGAGGTGTTGAAGGAGCGCAAGTTATCGAATTCCCCCGTCCACGCCATGCATATCGCCCGTTGCGGAGCCCGCCGCGGATACGCCGCCGACCCCTTTTCGTTCTATAAAAATTTTATGTTATTGGGCAAAGTCGGCTATTCCAACGCCTTCCGCCCCACCCCCGAGCAGGCGATTGAAGAGATAAACGCCGCAGGCGGCTTGTCGTCTCTCGCCCACCCCGGGCGGATAGAGCTTGAAAAGTCCGACCTCGAAGCCCTCATTTTCCGCCTTTCCCAGGCGGGATTGGGCGGCATAGAAGGGGTTTATTCTACGCATACTGTCAAGGATACGGCATACTTTAAGGAGCTTGCAAGAAAGTTCGGACTTCTCGTCACGGGCGGGTCGGACTGCCATTGGGCGAATGGTTCGCGTAAGATAGGCGACCCCAATTTCGACGCAGACGGCGAGCTCCTCGCGAGGTTGAAAATTTGTTGACGGCGATAAAAAAACTTAATCGCGCTATATGTATGCTCGCATTTTCGGCGGGCATAATTTTTTTATCATGCGGATTTGCGTTCACTCTCCCCAAGGGCGCGGTCGTAAACGGCGTTGAAGTGGGCGGAATCACTCGCCCCCAAGCGGTAAAGCTCTTGACCGAGCAAACGGTAAATACCCTGAAAAACAAGCATTTAATAGTCATCGCGGACGGCGGACAGTACACGTTTTCCTATCCCGAAATCTCCTTCAAGGCGGACTTCGACGGCGCGCTGAAAGATATTAAAAAAGGCGGAAATTACACGGTTGAAATTTACGTATATCTGTGCGGTCTCGACGAAATTGCCGCGGGAATATGCCTTGACGAAGACCTTCCCGTCATCGAGCCTTCGGCTAAATTTTCGCCCTTCGGCGAGCCCTTTTCATATGACGGCGGGCGCGACGGAAAGCTCGTCGACAGCAACAGATTGAAGTCCGACATAATAAATTCTCTTAACGGCGACTTCTCGCCCGTTCGCGTTTGCTATCTTAACGCAAACCGCAAGACCACCCTCGACGAGGTTCGCGCCGACACAGTTAAGCTCTCTTCATTCACGACCTATTTCGACGGCGACAATATCGCGAGGAAGAGCAATATCCGCCTTGCCGCCGCCAAGTTGAACGGCGCTATTTTGGGCGGCGGCGAAACTCTGTCATTCAACGCTCTCGTGGGCGAGAGGTCGGAGGAGAGGGGCTTTCTTCCCGCCAAGATAATTGAAAACGGCGAGTTTGTCGAGGGGATAGGCGGCGGCGTCTGTCAGGTCAGCACAACTCTCTATAACGCCGCTCTTTTGTCGGGGCTTTCGATAAGCGAATATCATCCCCATTCGCTCTCGGTGGGCTATGTGCCGCCCTCGCGCGACGCAATGGTCAGCGGCAGCGCATGCGACTTGAAAATAAAAAATACGGGCGATAAGCCAATCTATCTCCGCGCCCAAACGGACGACAACAGCGTCACCGTCACGTTTTTCGGAAGGTCGGACGGCGCCACCTACTCGCTCGAAAGCTCAATTATCGAAAATCTCCCGTTTGAAGAGGAAGAAGTGGACGACCCCTCGAAGGCGCGCGTCGGCAAGGAGGGCATAAAGAGCGAGTGCTATCTTATCTGCGAGCGCGACGGGTTCATTTCGAGGACGAAAATTCGGGGCGATTGTTATCGTCCTATCGCCGAACGCCGCTTCAAAGCCCCCGATACGGCAATTTTGCCCGATAATTCAAACTAAATATGGATTAATTTCATTTTTTGATATCAATAACTTGTGTTTTTATCTCGGGCGTGTTATAATTAAAAAAAATTTTAATTATAAAATCGGGAGAAAACATGATTAAGATAATTCTCGACGCCATGGGCGGCGACCACGCCCCCGAAGTTACGGTGCAGGGCGCCGTCGAAGCGCTTAAAAACGACAAGGAACTCTATCTCATTCTGACGGGCAGGCAGAACGACATCGTGTCCGAACTCGTCAAGTACAATTACGATAAGTCGCGGCTGGAAATCGTCGATTGCCCCGACGTCATCGAAATGAACGATATTCCCACCGAGGCAGTCAAAAGAAAGCAATCCTCCTTAATGGCGGGCTATTGGATGCTCAAAAAACAGGACGATATATGCGGTCTCGTCACGGCGGGCTCCACGGGCGCGACTATTGTGGGCGGTCAGCTCATTTTGGGCAGAATACGCGGCATCAAACGCCCCGCTCTCTGCCCCGCAATTCCCAATTCCCGCGGCGGCGTCACCCTGTTATGCGACTGCGGCGCCAACGCCGAATGTAAGCCCATAATGCTCTGCCAGTTCGCCATTCTCGCCTCGGCTTATGCCCGCGCGGGCTTCGGAATCAACAACCCCAAGGTCGGGCTTTTGAACAACGGCACCGAGGAGCACAAGGGCGACCCGTTGAGACAGCAGACGTATAAATATCTCTCCCACATGGAGGGCATCGACTTCATCGGCAACGTCGAGGGGCGCGACATAATGTTGGGCGAAGCCGACGTGGTGGTTGCCGACGGCTTCTCGGGCAACGTCGCATTAAAATCCATCGAGGGCTGCGGCAAGATGATTCTGAACGTGATGAAAAAGGAATTGTCCTCAACCGTCCGCTCCAAAATCGGATATCTCTTCGCTAAGAAAGCCATAAAGAATATGCGCGGACAGCTCGACTTCGATAAATACGGCGGAGCGCTCCTTTTGGGATTGAAAAAGGTGGTCATAAAGAGTCACGGTTCCTCAAAGCCCCAGACAATCGCGGCGGCTATCGCAAACGCCGTCGAAATCTATCGCAACGGGCTTGTGCCCTGCGTGGAAAATATGCTCGAAAAGGTGGACCTCGACAACCTCATTCCCGAGGAAGAGCAATGAATTACGGGGTGTTGGAGGAGAGGATAGGCTACTCGTTCAACGACAAATCGCTGTTGCAGCGGGCGTTGACTCTCCCCTCTGCGGACGGCGACGACAACAATCAGGTGCTCGAATTCTTCGGCGACGCCATTCTCGAATTTCTCGTCTCCGAAAAAATTTACGACGAGGACAAGACGGAGGGCGAACTTACGGAACTCCGCAAATCCCTCGTCTCCGACAGGGCGTTAACCCCCGTCTCCCAAAGATTGGGGTTGAGCGATTTCTTCATAAAGGGCGCGGGGGATAACATTTTCAAAAAGTCAATCCCATCGGCATATGAAGCCCTGCTCGCCGCAATCTACATAGACGGCGGCATGTCCGCGGCGCGTTGCTTCGTGCTCTCCACCCTCGACTTTTCCGCCGTCGCCTATCCCAAAAATTATAAGGGTCTCCTTCAGGAATTTTTGCAGGGCAGAGGTCAGCCTTTGCCCCAATACGTATGCGAGGATATAGGCGACATTCACACCCCCATGTTCTCGGTAACTATCGTCTGCGGCGGCAAAACTTTCCGCGGCAAGGGACAGAATAAAAAACAGGCGCAGCAGAGCGCGGCAAAATCCGCGCTCGAATGGCTGGAAAGATAAAAAAGGTATTTTATGGTAACATTCAAGCAGATACAACTCGTCGGCTTCAAGTCCTTTGCCGATAAAACCGTCATTCCCTTAACCGACGGCGTAACCTGTATAGTCGGACCCAACGGTTGCGGCAAATCCAACGTTGCCGACGCAATCCGCTGGGTACTCGGCGAACAGTCAGCCAAGATGATGCGCGGCTCCCAAATGCTCGACGTCATCTTCGGCGGCACCGAGAAGAGGAGACAGATGTCCTTTTGCGAGGTAACTTTGACCTTCGACAACACCAACCGCATTTTCGATATCGACTGCGACGAGGTGGAGATGACCCGCCGCCTATATCGCGACGGCGACAGCGAATATCTCCTCAACCGCCAGCCCTCGAGAATGAAGGTGTTGACGGGGCTTTTGCACGGCGCGGGCGCGGCGAAAGAGGGCTATTCCATAATAGGACAGGGCAGAATAGAGCAGATAATGAACGCCAAGCCCGAGGACAGGCGCGCCATCTTCGAGGAAGCTACGGGTATCGTCGTCTACAAGGACAGAAAAGCCGAAACGGAGCGCAAACTCGCCCTCACCAAGGACAACCTCTACATATTTATGCAGGGCTATCAGGATATCGAAAGGCGAATTCCTCCCCTCGAAAAAGCGGCGGAAAACGCGATAAAATACAGGGAACTCTTTGCCGAACAGCGCGCACAGGAGATAAATCTATTTTTGTATAAGACCGATCGCGCCAAAATCGAGCTTGCCGATTATTCCCGACAAGCCGAAAAGCTCAACGGCGAGGGCGTCGCCCTCGACAGGCGCAGCGAAGAACTGTTGAACGAGTATCACGAACGCCGCGATAAGCGCGCGGAGTACGACAGGGAGATACAGGACTTAAACGACAGAATGCGCCGCTATGAAGTTGGCATCGAGCACATGTCGGGCGAAGCCAAGCTCTATTCCGAGCGCGCGCGCAACGCAAGGTCAAGCCTCAATTCCGCAAACGAGACTATAAGCTATTCGTCCAAGAGAATTGACGAAATTGACCGCGAAATAAAGCGCGACGAAAACCTCGCCGAGACCAAAAAGCGCAGGATAGAGAGCATAAACAGCTCAATCGGCGAACTCCAAACCCAAATCGACGGGCTTTCCAAGCGCATATCGGAGTATGAGTATATGACGGGCGAGCACAGAAAAAAGGTGCTCGACGCCTTTAAAGATTTAACCGAACTTCGCGAAAATATGGGTTCGCTCTCCGCCCAAAAGGAGCTTTTAAGCGAACGCCTTTCGGAACTTTCCAAAGATATGGAAAAGATACGTTCCCGCAGGGATTCGACAAAGAGGGAATATGACGAAGCCGTCTCCAAGGCAAACTCAATCATAGAACTGCTCTCCAACGAGGACGAAATTTTGTCCGAAGCCGAGAGCAAGGTTGCCGAGTGCGACAACAAAGTCCAGCTCTTCGTCAAACAGGTGTATGACGCGCAGGCAAAAATTTCAAGCTTGCAGTCCAACCTCGAAACACAGCGGTCGTTAAAGGACAGATTCGAGGGCTATATTTATTCGGTAAGAAGGCTCATGAACGACAGCAAGGACAACTTTGAGCTGTCCTCCCGCATAAAGGGCATGATTGCCGACGTCGTATCTTGCGGCGAGGAGTATGAAGTCGCAATCGAAACGGCTTTCGGCGGCGCAATGCAGAATATTATAACGTCCACGCGTGACGACGCCCGCTATCTCATCGAATATTTAAAGCGCATGCGCGCGGGTCAGGTAACGTTTTTGCCCATCGAGGCGTTGAAGCCCCACTATGAAAACGACCAGATAAAGTCTGCTGCGGGCGACACGGGCGCACTCGGCTTTGCAATCGACCTCGTCAAATTTGATAAAAAATTCGAAAACGTAATACATAATCTCTTGGGCAACACCCTAATCGTCGATAACATTCAGAATGCAACGCAGATAGCGCGCCGCTACCCGAGGGCTTTCAAAATAGTCACCCTCGAGGGCGATGTTATAGCGGTAAGCGGTTCGATGACGGGCGGCTCCAAGCGCGAAGTCGCGGGCAACCTTCTCGCCACCGAAAGGCGAATAAAGGAGATAGAGGAGGCGATAGCCGTCAAAAAATCCTTCCTCGACAGATCGGATTTAAAGCGCGCCGAGCTCGAAGAGTCCAAAAAAGCGGCTACCGACGAGCTCAACGCCCTACAAAATAAATTGCAGCAGGCTCGCGTCGACCTTGCGCAGTTGAATGAAAAGCAGTCCTCGCTTTTGAACGCCGTTGCGGACGCCGAAAGCGAGTATGCGGCATATGCCCAATCCCGCGACGCCATCTCGGGTCGTCTTGCGGGGCTCGACAGCGAGTATTCGGGCGTCAGCCGCGGCGCGGACGACCTCTCCCAGCAGTCCGACGAAGCCAGCTCCAAAATGGACGACATGACGGCGGAGTTCGACAAGGTCTCGTCCGACAGAATGAAGGCTCTGGAAAAGCTCAACTCCCTGAAACTCGAGCTCGCCTCACTCGAAAGTTCCTTAAAGGCGGGTGAGGATAACGTTGCCAGATTGATGAACGAAAAGGTAACCCTCATAAAGAAGATAGACGAAACTTCAAGTATGATTCCCCAAATTCAGCGCGACCTCGACGAGTTGACGGCAAAGGCGGAGAGGGCGTCCTTGACCGACGAGGAATTTGCCGTCGTCAACGACTTAAAGCGTCAGTTGAACGAGGCGACGGAGAGCAAAAAGCAGTGCGACGAGAGGATAAAGGAGATTGACTCCGAAAGATTGCGCACCGCAGACGAGAAGTCGCAAGTTGTCGCCAAACTTCACAATATCGACCTCGACGTCCAAAGGATAAACGACGACCTCGCCAACCTCAAAAGCAGGGTGGAGGAGTATGAAGAAACGGAGGAGAGCTGTCAAAAGTATCGCATTGCCGACTTCGAACCCACGGGCGCGACGACGAGAATCAACAGTTTAAAGCGGCAGATTCAGTCGCTCGGCTCCATAAATCACAACGCCGTCGAAGAGCTTGAAGAACTCAAAAAGGAGTATGAGAAAAAGACGGCGGAAAAGGAAGATATCGAAAAGGCTGTCAACGATCTGACCGTCGTCCTCGAAGATCTGAAAGCCGAAATGCTCCAAAAATTCAACGAGGGCTTCACCCTCATCGGCGAAAACTTCAAGCGCACGTTTAAAGAACTGTTCGGCGGCGGCAGGGCGGAACTTCAGCTCGACTACACCGACTGCGACGACCCCTTGAACGCGGGCGTCGAGATAATAGCCTGTCCCCCGGGCAAAAAACTCACAAAAATTTCCCTCCTTTCGGGCGGCGAGCGCGCCTTGACCGCGATAGCCATTCTGTTCGCGATAATCGGCATGCGCCCCATGCCTTTCTGCGTGCTCGACGAAATCGAAGCCGCCCTCGACGAAGCCAACGTCTCAAGATACGCCCGCTATCTCAAAAAGTTTTCCGAGCAGACTCAGTTTATCGTCATAACCCACAGAAAGCCCACGATGGAGAACGCGGACGTCCTTTTCGGCGTCACGATGGAGGAAAAGGGCGTCTCCAAAATCGTCTCCGTCAAGCTCTCCGAAGTGGAGTCCCGTCTCGGCGGCGACACCGTCGCATAATAAGCGCAACCCCGTTAGTTGGGGCATATGTGCCACCCAATTTATATTTTTGATTTTTTAAAGGTTATATTATGGGATTGTTTTCCAAACTCAAAAACGCACTCAAAAAGACGCGTGATGGATTGAGCAGCGCGCTTTCCAACCTCTTTTCGCGCGATAAAATAGGCGACGAATTTTACGACGACCTCGAAGAAATTCTGATAGGCGCGGACATTTCCGTCACGACGGCGGAAGAGGTAGTCGAGGAGATACGCGCCGAAGCCAAGCACGAAAAATTAAAGGACAGGCAGTTCGTCACAGACCTTTTAAAAGACGTGCTCGAAGAAAAGCTGACGGAAGCCGAAATCCCCAAAATTGAGTATCCCGCCGTCATAATGCTCGTCGGCGTCAACGGCGTCGGCAAGACGACGACTGTCGGCAAGCTCGCCAACTACTTTTTAAGGCAGGGCAAGTCGGTAACCGTTGCCGCGGCGGATACCTTCCGTGCGGCGGCAGCCGACCAGCTCACCGTCTGGGCTGAGCGCGCAAAGGTGAGGATAGTCAAGCACGAGGAGGGGAGCGACCCCTCGGCGGTCGTGTTTGACGCCCTCTCGTCGGCAAAGGCAAAGGGCACCGACGTCGTAATCGTCGATACGGCGGGCAGACTGCACGTAAAGGCGCACCTCATGGAGGAGCTCAAAAAGATGTCCCGCGTGGTCGATCGCGAAATGCCAAACGCCCATTTTTATAAGTTATTGGTGCTCGACGCGACGACGGGCAACAACGCCGCAAGTCAGGCGGAGATATTCGACGAAGCCATCGAACTCGACGGCATAGTTTTGACCAAGCTCGACAGTTCCGCAAAGGGCGGCTTCGTTATCTCGCTCTGCGGCGAATTGGGCATACCCGTCATCTTCACGGGCGTCGGCGAGGGTATTGAAGATTTGGAACTCTTCGACCCCGAGGAGTTCATTGACGGAATTTTGTAATATATATTGATATTTTTGAGGATTTTTTATGACCAATAGGGAGAAGATGCTCGCTGGCGAACTGTACGTATACGACCAATCTTTAAAAGCCGACGGCGACAGGGCAAGAAAGCTCTGCCGCGAACTCTATACCGATATTTCCGATGAGCGCAGGTCGGAAATCGCGCACGAACTTTTGGGCAAGTGCGGCAAAAACGTCACATTAACGCAGGGATTTTACTGCGACTATGGCTCCAATATCGAGGTCGGCGAAAATTTTTACTGCAACTACGGAGTGTGTATTCTCGACGTATGTAAGGTGAAGATAGGCGACAACTGCTTCATCGCCCCGCAAGTGGGCATATACACGGCGACCCACCCCCTCGACAGAAGTACGAGGATTTCGGGATTTGAATACGGCAAGCCCATAACCATAGGCAACGACTGTTGGATAGGCGGCGGCGCAATCATCAACCCCGGCGTCACCCTCGGCGACAACGTGGTGGTGGGCAGCGGCTCTGTCGTCACAAAAAGCTTTCCCTCAAACGTCGTGATAGCGGGCAATCCCGCAAAAATCATAAGGCGACTTGACGAAAAATCCCCAAAAAATTAAATATATATTGATATTTTTGTATTTTAAAGACCCATCAAAACCCAAGCGGCGGGGCGCATAAAAATGCGCCCCGCCGCCCGTAAGATGGGAAGTTACAGATCGTCCGCGTCCTGCACGGGCTTTCCCCCGTCAATGGGCGTTCCCGTATAACTTCCATTAGGGTCGTATGAGTCCTTGAACTTATTTGCAGTTCTTCGTGCTCTTGCCACAGCTCTTACCGCCGCAATCCTTATTCTTGGAATTGGACTGCTTGTTTTCGTTGGTCTTTCTCATATTTTC
>CANRKX010000024.1 GCA_947631325.1 uncultured Clostridia bacterium
AGGGCTGCATGAGCGAGGACGACCCCCTCTGCCTCGGCATGATAGGCATGCACGGCACGGTTGCGGCGGCAAAGACGCTCATCGCCTCCGACGCCGTCATCGCCCTCGGCACCCGCTTTTCGGACAGGGTCGCCCTCAACCGCGACAAATTCGCCGATAAAAAGACGGTTATACACGTCGATATAGATAACGCCGAGATTGACAAAAACGTCTCCACCACCCTTCACGTCATGGCGGACGTCGGCGAGACGTTAAAGACCTTAATTTGTATGCTCCCCGAGAGCAAGCGCACCGATTGGCGGGTGAAGATTGAGGGATTCAAAAAGGAGAACGCCTCCAAAAAGGACATCTCCCTCCGCGCATACAAGATAATCTCGGCGGCGAGCGCTCTCGCACCCGAAGGCGCCCCCCTCATAACCGACGTCGGTCAGCACCAGATGTGGGCGGCTCAGCATTATGCCGTCAACTCTCCCCGTCTCTTCTGCTCGTCGGGCGGATTGGGCACGATGGGATACGGTCTGGGCGCGGCGATAGGCGCCTCATTCGGTCTCAAAAAGCTGAGCGTCTTAATTACGGGCGACGGGTGCTTCGGCATGAACATGAACGAGTTGATGACGGCAGTCTCCCGCAACGTGCCCATGGTAATACTCTTAATGGATAACGGCGTCCTCGGCATGGTCAGGCAGTGGCAGAAGATATTCTACTCCCGCCGCTTCTCGCAGACCAACCTCGAAAGAAAGATAAATTATGTGAAATACGCCGAGAGCGTGGGCGCAAGGGGAATACTTCTCGACAAAAACGACGACCCCGAAGCCAAATTGAAAGAGGCGTTCGATATCGCCGAGAGAGAGAATATCCCCGTGCTCGTCGACTGCAAGATATCCCCCGACGAAAACGTCCTTCCCATGATAAAGCCGGGGCAGACCTATGACACGCAACTTGAAAAAATGGAGGAAAACTGAAAATGTCGGAAGTTAAAAAGTATACGATAGGCGCGCTCGTCTCCAACAAGAGCGGCGTTTTGACCCGCATCTCGGGGCTTTTCACCCGCAGGGGGTATAATATAGAGAGCCTTTGCGTCTGCGCAACCGAAGACCCCGAAATCTCGCGCATGACCATCATCCTGAACGGCGACGAATATCTTCTCTATCAGATGATAAAGCAGATGGATAAGCTCGAGGACGTCAAAAAGGTGGGCTGTGCGAACGAGCTCGACTGCGTATATCGCGACCTTCTTTTGGTAAAGGTCAAGGCTGCGCCCGAAAAGCGCAGTCAGATTATAGAGATAAACGAGATATACAAGGCAAAGACCGTTGACCTCTCGCCCGACACCATGATTCTCGAAATCACGGGCGACCCCGATAAGCTGGACGCCTTTTTAAAGGTGATAGAACCTTACGGCATACTCGAAATGCAGCGCACGGGGGTCACCGTGCTCGCAAGGGGTCCCCACACTTTGAAGGACCGCGACTGTTACGGCGACCATATAAACTGAAATATAAACTGATATAAAGAGGACTTCATTTGATATGAAAAACAACGTATTTTCAAGCGGCGCCGACATGAGTTCTCAACGCTCGCTATTAAGGGCTCTCGGCTGGACGGACGAGGAGATGAAAAAGCCCATTGTCGGCATAATATGCGCCCAGAGCGAGATAATTCCGGGGCACATGCACCTCGACATGATAGCTCGCGCGGCGGCAGAGGGCGTAATTTCTGCGGGCGGCAAGCCCGTCATCGTGCCCTCGATAGGCGTGTGCGACGGCATAGCAATGGGGCATGCGGGAATGAAATATTCCCTCCCCTCGCGGGAAATTATCGCCGACAGCGCAGAAATTTTGATCCGCGCCCACGCAATGCAGGCGGCGATATTTATCGGCAACTGCGACAAGATTATCCCCGGTATGTTAATGGCGGCGGCGCGCGTAAACGTGCCCTCTGTATTCGTATCGGGCGGTCCCATGCTCGCGGGGCACGTCCGCGGCAAAAAGACCTCGCTTTCCACCATGTTCGAGGAAGTCGGGGCATATAACGCGGGCAAGATAGATATAAGAGAGCTCGAAGATTTCGAGTGCAACGCCTGCCCCACCTGCGGCTCGTGCTCGGGCATGTTCACGGCAAACAGTCTCAACTGCCTTTGCGAGGCATTGGGAATGGCTCTGCCCGGCAACGGCACCCTGCCCATGGTCTATTCGGCGCGCCTCGCCCTCGCAAAACAGGCCGGCGCGAAGGTAATGGAGTTGCTTGACAAGAATATCCGCCCCTCAGACATTCTGACCCCCGCGGCTTTCAAAAACGCCGAGACCGTGGATATGGCGATAGGCGCTTCCACCAACACCGTCCTGCACCTTCTGGCAATCGCCAACGAAGCGGGCGTTTCGGGCGTGAATATCGACATTATGAACGAGATATCGGAGAGAACGCCCAACCTCTGCCGCTTGGCTCCCGCGGGCGAGCACTATATAGAAGAACTTCACGAAGCGGGCGGAATTTCAGCCGTAATGAAGGAGCTCTTGGACGGCGGACTTTTGGACGGCAATGTTATGACCGTCTCCGCAAAGTCCTTAAAAGAGGTGGTAAAGGACGCCAAGAACTATAATGAAGAGATAATCCGTCCCCTTTCCAATCCCTACTCCAAGCAGGGCGGACTGACCATATTGAAGGGCAACCTCGCAAAGGACGGCGCAGTCGTCAAGAAGTCGGCTGTCGCCCCCGAAATGCTCCGCCACTCGGGTCCCGCACGCTGTTTCAACAGCGAGGAGGACGCTATGCAGGCAATCTCCTCTGGCAAGATAAATAAGGGCGACGTCGTCGTCATAAGATATGAAGGACCCGTCGGCGGTCCCGGCATGCGCGAAATGCTCACCCCCACCTCGGCGATAGTGGGCGCAGGATTGGGTTCGGACGTCGCGTTGATAACCGACGGCAGATTTTCGGGCGCAACCCGCGGCGCGGCGATAGGGCACGTCTGCCCCGAAGCTGCGGCGGGCGGAGTTATCGGCATAGTCAGAGACGGCGATATTATAGATATCGATATCCCCGCCTGCACTTTAAGCGTCCGCCTGTCCGATAGAGTTATAGAGGAAAGGCTTAAAGATTTCAAGCCCCTCGAAAAGCCCGTCACGGGGTATCTTGCAAGATACAGAAAGAGCGTAAGCCCCGCGTCCCAAGGGGCTATCTGGAAAAAGTGAGGATAAAAAAATGGCAATGACAGTCTCTCAGAAGATTCTCGCCTATCACGCGGGACTTGAAAGCGTCAAGGCGGGGCAGCTCGTAAACGCGAAACTCGACTTGGTTCTCGCAAACGACATTACGGGACCGGTAGCGATAAAGCAATTCGAAAAGTCGGCAAAATTGGTCGCCGACCCCCAAAAAATCGCCCTCGTCATGGACCATTTCGCGCCCAATAAGGACATAAAGAGCGCCGAACAGTGCAAGATATGCAGAAATTTCGCCGCCGAACAGAATATTGAAAACTTCTTCGACGTGGGCAGAATGGGCATAGAACACGCCCTCCTGCCCGAACAGGGCTTGGTTGGCGCGGGCGACCTCGTAATCGGCGCAGACAGTCACACCTGCACTTACGGTGCGCTCGGCGCGTTCTCGACGGGCGTCGGCTCCACCGACATGTGCGCGGGAATGATGAGCGGCGAGTGCTGGTTCAAAGTGCCCTCCGCCCTCAGATTCACCCTCACGGGCAAGCCCAAAAAATACGTCACGGGCAAGGATGTCATTTTACATATTATAGGGCTCATCGGCGTGGACGGCGCGCTCTATAAATCCATGGAATTTGACGGCGACGGCATACAATATCTCGGCATGGACGACAGATTCACCATCTGCAATATGGCGATAGAAGCGGGCGCGAAGAACGGCATCTTCCCCGTCGATAAGACCGCCCTCGACTACATGAAGGGTCGCTTCAAGCGCGAACCCAAGATATTTATAGCCGACCCCGACGCCGAGTATGAAAGGCAATATATCATAGACCTCTCCGCGCTCGAGCCCACCGTCTCCTTCCCCCACCTTCCCGAAAACGCAAAGACGCGTGAAAATTGGGGAGATATCAGGATTGATCAGGTGGTCATAGGCTCGTGCACCAACGGCAGAATTTCCGACCTCCGCGCCGCGGCGGAGATATTGAAGGGCAGAAAGGTAAAGGATGGAGTGCGCGCAATCATAATCCCCGCCACCAATCAAATTTATCTTCAGGCGATTGAAGAGGGGCTTATAAAGATATTCATCGACGCGGGCGCCGTCGTCTCCACCCCCACCTGCGGTCCCTGCTTGGGCGGACATATGGGTATTTTGGCTGCGGGGGAGAGGTGCGTCTCCACCACAAACCGAAACTTCGTCGGCAGAATGGGTCACACCTCGTCCGAAGTCTATCTCGCTTCCCCCTATGTTGCGGCGGCAAGCGCGGTATCGGGCAGGCTATCCTCGCCCGAGGAACTTTAAGGAGTTTATATGAAAGTCAAAGGCAGAGTATTCAAATACGGCAACGACGTCGATACCGACGTAATAATCCCCGCAAGATATCTCAACACCACGTCGGAGAGCGAGCTCGCCTCCCACTGCATGGAGGATATCGACGCAGAGTTTGTAAAAAAGGTAAAAAATGGCGATATAATCGTCGCGGGCGACAACTTCGGCTGCGGCTCCTCGCGCGAGCACGCGCCCATAGCTATTAAGGCAAGCGGCATATCCCTCGTCATCGCCAACTCCTTTGCGCGCATCTTCTATCGCAATTCCATAAATATAGGGCTTCCCATATTGGAGTGCCCCGCCGCGGTCAAGGCGATAAGAGAGGGAGATACAGTCTCCTGCTCGCTCGACGAGGGCAAGATATTCGACGAGACGACGGGCGAAAGCTTCACCGCAGAGCCCTTCCCTCCCTTCATCCGCGAGATAATTTCGGACGGCGGGCTCATTAAGCACCTCGAAAGGAGAAATAAATGAATTACAATATTGCCGTGCTCGACGGCGACGGAATAGGTCCCGAAATTTGCGCGGGCGCACTGCTCGTCCTCGACAAAATAGGGCAAAAATATCGACATATATTTAATTTTTCCCACTATCTTATCGGCGGTGCCGCCATTGACGAGTGCGGTTGCCCCCTGCCCGAAAAGACCATAAAAGGATGCCTTGAAAGCGACAGCGTTCTCCTCGGCGCGGTGGGCGGCTACAAGTGGGACAACCTCTCGGGCGACGCCCGCCCCGAAAAGGGACTTTTGGGCATAAGGAAAGCCATGGGGCTGTATTCCAACATCCGCCCCGCAAAGCTGTGGAAGAGCCTTGCGGGTGCTTCTCCCCTGAAGCCCGAGATAGTGGAAAAGGGAGTTGAAATAACCATCGTCCGCGAACTTACGGGCGGTATATACTTCGGAAAGCGCACTTCGGGCGAAGAGGACGGCGTACAATTTGCCACCGACGAGGAAAAATACACCGTTCCCGAGATCGAGCGCATAATGCGCGTCGCCTGCGAGCTTTCAAAAAAGCGCTCAAAGCGCATAGCTTCGGTGGATAAGGCAAACGTCCTCGAAACGTCCCGCCTGTGGCGAAAGACGGTGCACGAATTTGCCGAAAAATACTATCCCGACATAACCGTCGAGGACGTGCTCGTCGACAATATGGCGATGCAGATTGTAAAGGACCCCACCCGCTTCGACGTCGTCGTGACGAGCAACCTCTTCGGCGACATTCTCTCCGACGAGGCGGCTCAGGTTACGGGCTCTATCGGCATGCTCGCCTCCTCCTCTTTAGGCGACGGCACGCGCGGGCTGTACGAGCCCATTCACGGCTCCGCCCCCGACATTGCGGGCAAGGATATCGCCAACCCCATCGCCACCATTCTCGCGGCGGCTATGATGCTTCGCGACAGTTTCAATCTTATCGAAGAGTATAACGCCGTCGAAAGGGCGATAAAGAAAGTTTTAGACAGCGGCTATCGCACCGCAGACATATATGAAGAGGGGATGAAAAAGGTGGGCTGCGCTCAGATGGCGCGCCTTATTGCCGAAAATATATGATTGAAGATAACGTTAAAAAGCTTTTTTCGCAAATTCCCGCACGCAACCCCTTCGGCGAGCAGATAACCCTCGTCGCGGCGGTCAAAACGCAGACCCCCGAAGCCATAAACGCGGCAATTTCTGCAGGCGTCAAGACAATCGGCGACAACCACGTGCAGGAATTCCGCGATAAATATGATTTAATCTGCGGCTCCCCCGCCCGCCACTTTATAGGTCATCTGCAGACCAATAAGATTAAATATCTTTTGGGAAAGTGCGATTTATATGAATCGGTGGACAGGCTCGCCCTCGCGGAAGAGCTATCCCAAAAGAGCCTTCAAAGGGGCGTAAATTCGCACATATTATTGCAAGTAAACGCCGGCAACGAGGAGACAAAGGGCGGCTTTTCGTTTGAAGAGATAGAGGACGCATATGAAAAAGTCAGCCATATGCCCGCCCTCACCATTGACGGGCTCATGGCAATGCTCCCCTTCTCGGACGACGAAAAACTTTTGAGAGCCCTCGCGACGCATATGCGCGAAATATACGATAAAATGCGCACATATGCCCCCCAATTCAAGTATCTCTCCATGGGAATGAGCGGCGATTGGCGGCTCTGCGTCGACTGCGGCAGCAATATGATTCGCGTCGGCACCTCCATCTTCGGTCCCCGCGTGTACCCCTCACCTTCTCAAAATTCTTAAAAATTTTTTTGATTTTTTTATAAAAAACGTATGCGCGCAAAAAAAATTTGTGCTATAATCTATACGTTTTTGCGATTTGCGTAAACATTCGAAACAGCAAGCGGCAGCTTGCTGTTTTATTATTTTTTTATGGAGGACGTATGTCGGAAATCAAGGACAACAACTTTTTGGGCACAGAGCGAGTAGGCAAACTCTTGAGGATGTTTTCCATCCCCTGCGTATTATCGCTCATCATTCAGGCGCTGTACAACATAGTAGACCAGATATTCATAGGTCAGAGCGGCTATCTCCCCCTCGGCAACACGGCGACGGGTATTGTTTACCCCTTGACCGTCATCGCCCTCGCCTTAGGGCTCTTCATCGGCGACGGCACCGCCGCGGTCATGAGCATAGATCAGGGCAAAAACGACTCGGGCAACTCCCACCGCGCGGTTGGCACGGGGATAGTTGCGGGAATTTTCGCAGGGCTCTTATTGACGCTTTTCAGCTTTTTATTCGCAAAGCCCATACTGCAATTTTTCGGCGCGTCGGGCGGCGGCGCGGCAATTTTACCCGACGCCTTGGAGTACAGCACGTTCATCTTCGCGGGGTTCACCTTCTTCATCTCGGCATGCGTCATGAACCCCATAATCCGCGCAGACGGCAGCCCAAAATACGCTATGGCGGCAATGGCGGCGGGCGCGATAATCAACATAATTTTGGACCCCGTATTCATATTTTCGGCGCATTGGGGGATGAACGGCGCGGCGCTTGCCACATTTATAGGTCAAACCGTAACATTTTTGTTACATTCTGTATATTTTGTCCGCCCCCGCAGTTTCAAACTGTGTTTAACAAGCTTTATCCCCCGCTTCGACCTACTTTTAAAGAGCCTTAAATTGGGCGTTTCGAGCTTTTTGACGCAGTTTTCGATAGTGATAATATCTGTAGTAAACAACAACCTTCTCGTCAGATATTTCTCCGACGCAACCAACGCAATCGGCATCTTCACCGTCGCCTTCAAGGTGTTCGGCATAGTGATAAGCGTCGCCGTCGGCATAGCTTCGGGCGGTCAGCCCGTCGTCGGCTATAACTTCGGCGCAAAAAAGTACGGCAGGGTGAAGAGCGCATTTTTGATAATTTCTATTGCCGCAGCCATAGTCGGCGCGGTCGCAACAGTGCTGTTCGAAGCCTGCCCCCAAGCCCTTCTCGCCCTCTTCGGCTATACTAAGGAGAGTTGCACCCCCGCAGAGTTCGCCCTCGGCATAAGCGCGTTCAGAATATATATAGGCTTCATATTCCTGACCTGTATCATTAAGGTCGCGTCCATATTCTTCCAGTCGATAGGCATGCCTATAAAGGCGATGATTATATCCCTTCTCCGCGACGTCATAGTGGTGGTGCCGCTCGCCTATCTTCTCCCCCTCATCTCGCGCGAAGCCTTCTTCTGGTCTGCGCCAATAAGCGACGGAGTGACCTTTATCATATCCCTTCTCATGATCGCCCGCGTCTTTAAACAGATGTCCTCTTCCCCCCAACCCGCCAATACTGCCATATTGCGCGAAGCGTAATCGCAGCCGAAATATCTTATCGGGTATGAGGTCACTATTTCTAATAATCTCACCTCAATATAACCTTCCCCTTTCCAATGCGGCAGCATAAAAAATGACCGTGCAATTTTGCACGGTCTTTTTTTATAATCTTTCCCAAAAACTCAATCAGCCTTAAAGGGAAGCAACGCCGCCATCCTCGCGCGCTTGATTGCCTTTGAAAGCTCGCGCTGGTGCTTTGCGCAGGTGCCGCTCATTCTGCGGGGCAGCATTTTGCCGCTCTCGGTGACGAACTTTTTAAGTCTCGCCACGTCCTTGTAGTCGATAAGCTCGACCTTCTCCTGGCAGAATACGCACACCTTCCTTCTCGGCATCCTCTTATAGGGCTTTTTTGCCGCGGGTATAGCCGCACCGCTGTCCGCAGCGGGCGCAACAGTTTTATTTTCTTCCATAATTGTCTCCTTAAATTAAATCAGAAGGGAATATCCCCGTCGTCGTCAAAGGGCTGAAGCTGGGGCTTCTTTTTGTCGGATGAGGGGGCGGTATAGTCGTCGTCGGGCTGCGCCCCGCCGTTTGCGCGGGGGGTCAAAAACTCAACGTCCTGCGCGACGATATCGACGCCCGTGCGCCTTATCCCCTGGTTGTCGTCGTATTGGCGGAGCTCAACGGAGCCCGATACGGCAACCTTATTGCCCTTTTTTGCGAACCTTGCCACCGTCTCGCCCAAACCGCGCCATGCGACGCAGTTGAAGAAGTCGACCTTCCTTTCGCCGTCGCTGCCCGCATAGTTGCGGTTGACGGCAATCCCGAAGCGGCAAATTTTAACTCCGCCCGAAGTTTCGGTAAGCTCGGGGTCGCGAGTGAGATTTCCTATCAAAAATACCTTGTTCATTTCCTTATCCTTCGCATTTACGCTTTTACGGTTATCAATCTTCTCAAAACTTCGTCGGAAAGACCCGCAACCCTGTCAAGCTCTTTGACAGCCGCGCCCTCCGCCTCGAAAACTACCGTTACAAAATAGCCGTCCTGTTTGTCGGCAATGGGATATGCAAGCTTTTTGACGCCCGCCTTATCCACCGACGAAACCGAGCCGTTGAAGGACGCAATTACGTCCTCGAACTTCTTCTCGACAGCTTCCTTGGCTTCGTCAGACGTGGACGGGTCAAGGATGTAGAGCATTTCGTAAGTTTTCATTTTTTCACCTCCCGGACTTAATCGGCATACCACTTGCGGTATGCAAGGCTTTTAAATAATACTTTATTTTTTTATTATTGTCAACTTTTTTTGCGACTTTAAATTTTTTGATTGCCGCAATAATATTTTAACCCGCGCTTGAATCATTTTGAGGATTAGCAAGCTTTCCGATTGCTTCCGACAGTTTCAATCCGCCGAATGTATTGTCATCGCTTTGGAACGGTTTTTTCAAAGTATCATCCCCAAGCTTCAGTATACCCGCGTCGGTCAGTTCCTGCAGCGTCGCGTTGTTGATATTGCCCGTAACGTTCGAGACCATTTCGCCTATGTCGTTTATCTTGAACGCCTTTTCGGACTTATCTGTCAATGAGGTCTGCTCGGCTGTTCCCGTGAAGAGAAGGAGCTTCCAGAGGGGAGTCGTCTCGCCGTAGGTATAAAGACCTGCCTCATACGCCGAAACCTTGCCGACGCCGCTGCCGCTGTCCTCAACAAGCTCATACTTGTTTTCGCCTATCTTCCTATAATAGAGATATTTATCGCTGAACTTTATCTTGCCGTCACCAGCAGGATCGTTTTCAACCGCTTCAAGCATCTCGACTTTATCGTTCTGTTGCTGTTCGGGCGTGCTCTTTGCGTTGGGCTGATAGATATCGGTATAATACAGCTCGTTAATCGTCAGGCTTGCAATCTTGTCGTTCAAGCCGCTGATTACGGTGTCCTTGAGGGCGTTCAGAATGGTGTTGTCGTCGTCGCTTACCGTTATGAGCTCGCCCAACTTCAAGTCGTCCATAACGCCGTCAACGCGGTCGGAGACTTGGTTTATGGTCGTGCCCGCAAGCTTGGTTTCAACCCCGCCCTCTTCGGTATACATATAGTCTATTCTGTATTTTGTCGGCTCTCCGCCCGCGGGCACGAGCTTCAGGTAAACCTGTTTATCCACCGAAGGCCCTTCGGACCTATCCTTATAGGTTGCCGTCGCATACCACTCGCCGCTCTTTCCCTGCGGTTCGCCCACGTCGGTCACGCCGAATGCGATATACGCCATTATCGCGCTGTCGCTCTCGATATTGTCAATTACGTCGGAGAGTTCGAGGGTGTCGATAGCGTCGCCCACCTCTTCGATTTTGTATTCGCCGAGTTTTAGCATGACCTTGTCTTCGGGGTCTATGTCCATGACCTCCTTCAACTTGAGGTCCTTTGTGATATTGGTCACCCTGTCGTTTATTCCGTCGAGCGAGGTCGAGGGCACGTACACCCTCTCGCCGCCGTCCTCATAGTACACGAGGACGACTATTCCCTCGTCGTTTACCTCTATCGTGCAGTCCTTTTGGGTAGTCGTCGGACTTTCGGGATCGCCTTCGGTTATCTTTATTTTTCCCGTCCAGCCGTTCTCCGCGTCTCCCGCGACATCGGTCAAGCCGTAACCGAGATAGAGCATCATGGGCTCTTCTATATCCACTTTGAGGAAGATGTCAACCCCTATGCCGTCGATGACTTCGTTTATTCCGCCTATCTTCGTGGCGATATCCACCTCTTTGCCGTCGTCGATATAGTAGGCGCGCGTGACCTTATTTCTTCCGTCAATCTCCTCCGCTTCGGCAAAGCACTCCACCGAAGCTTCCGCGCCCTCGGGCGTATAGCGACCTATCCATTTCTGTTGCACCTCGTCAAAGGCGAGGTTGGTTATTCCGTATCCTATGTACACGGTAACCGAGTCGTCGGCGTACACGTCGATAAACTTGTTTAAATTCATCTCGTCAACCTTGTCAGAGAAGTTGACCTCTCCGTCGGTCACTTCGCCGACCGTCACGCCGCCGAGAATTTCCTTCATTATTTCGTCGTCGCCGCCGTCGCCGAGAAGGTCCAAAAGTTCCACTCTGTCGAGGGGTCCGTAGCCGTTGGCTCCCATGTAATCACCCACCAAAACGGGCACTTCGGTGACCTTTTCGCCATTCTCATTTGTATAATAGTTGCCCGTGCAACTTTCCAAATTGCTGTCATAGCCCCCATAGACCACTCCGCTCGCGGGGGTGTATTTCCTTGCGGCAAGGCTTATTTTTGTATCTGAACCCTCCCACCGTGCGGGCTGGGGTTGGGGCTCCGGCGAGGGTTGAGACGTCGAATCGTCCTCGACGTCCTCGCGCGAGAGCACGTATACGTTGCCGTCGTCCGACTTGTAGTAGTAGAGATAATAGGGCTTATTTTCCGCCGCTTTCTTTTGGAAAAGATAGGGAACGAGGTCCGAGGAGAGCGCCGCGCCCGTGAAGTTGCCGTCGCCGTCCTTGCGCATATATACGCCGTCCGAAAAATAGTATTCGTCCTCGTAAACGGGGTATATCCTGCCCCCAATTTCAACCGTGTCGGCTTCCACGCCGTTGATGAGCGCGTCCACCATGGCGTTTCCGCCCTCGATTTTGACCACCCTGCTGAGTTCGACTTCCTTCACGGTATCCGAGAGATAGTCGCCGAATCCCGAGAAGGGAACGGCTTTCAATTCCTCGATGTCGAGGTCGACAAAGCTCGAAAATCCGTCGACCACTCCCTGTACTATTCCCGTGGTCGCGGGCACCAGCCTGTCAAAGTCGCCCAGCGTCAGCGAGCCGCCCATGCTCGTCAGCGCGGAGATCTTGGAGAACAGCTCCATAAGGTTGCTCGCCTCGTCGGTGTTTACATATTTGTTTCTTCCGCTCTCGTCCTTGCTGTTGTCCATCCCGACCATCTTAAAGACGCTGTCGATATCTGCTGTCAGGGCATAGTAAATGACCCCGCCGAGCGCGCCCGCAAGGATTATTATTCCGAAAAGCAATCCGAGAAAGAAGGATAAAAGCGAAAATCCCTTTTTCGTCGGTCGGTTTCTTTGCTCCATATAAAGCCTCTTTTTCGTTTATACGACACTATTATATTACTTAACCGCGCAAAATGCAATAAAATTTTAGTGGTTACCCTGTAAAATATTGCCTTATATCGTCTGCATTATCTTCAAAGCCGCCGCCAAAAGCCTGTTTTCGTCGTTTTTGAGGTTGCCCGCGGCACATTCGTACAAAAGATAAGCGAGAATTTTGCCCACCTTTTCGGGCGGAACGCCCTCTTTTATAAGCATATCGCCCTTAATATTCAGCTGTTTTAAGGTGAAGGGCGCGCCCTCGTCCTCCATCTTCTGCATTACAGCCCTAATCTTCTTTACGGACGGCGCGATATCCCTATCGTCTTTGCACGCCGAATAATCGGCTTGCTTTATCATGAGAATTTTGTCCATTATGTCATAGTTGTCCACGATAAATCTGCGGATTTTGCACTCGCGGGCGTCGCAGCGGAAGTCGTACATGTGCGTCTCGACGAGCCGCGCCGTCTCCTCGGAAATTTTCTTGGGCATCTTCAATCTTCTGCATATATTTATGGCGATCTCCCCGCCCACCTTTTCGTGACCGTGGAAATTGCCGCACTTTTTAAAGCAGGCGGGCTTGCCGACGTCGTGCAAGAGCGCCGCCAACCTTATCTCCGGCGGAGCGTAATACACGCACCTTAAAGTGTGTTCCAATACGTCGTATTTATGGAAGTCGGCCCTCTGCGCAATTCCCTTGCCCGCGGCAATCTCGGGCAATATTACATTCAAAACGCCGATATCTTCGAGTATCTTCAACCCCCTCTCCTGCGCGCCGCGCAAGCCGTATTTTGCGTCGGCGGAGAGAATCAACATGAGCTCTTCCCTTATCCGCTCGGCAGAGATATCCGAAATCAAAGAGCACTTTTTTCTTGCCGCATCAAGGCACTCTTCGGCGGGCGTAAAGCCCGTCTGCGCCGCAATGCGCGCAAGCCGCATGAGCCTGAGCCCGTCCTCGCCGAAAACCTTTTCGGGAAAGTCCGCCGTGGTGATTTTTTTCTCCTTTATATCTTCCGTTCCGCCCAGCGGATCGACGAATTGCCCCGCAGATATGTCGTAATAAACGGCGTTGCACTTGAAATCCCGCCGCTTTGCGTCGAGCAAAATATCGTCGGTGAAAAAGGCGGTCGAAGGGGTGTGTTCGCCCCTTATATATCTGTCCGAGCGGAAGGACGCGAACTCGTAATCGCCCTCTTTCCCCGCAATCTTCACGGTGCCCGTCTTTTTATAGACCGCCTCCGCCTTAAAGCCCATTTTCTGCGCCCTCTTCAAAAAGTCATCGGCGGAGGAGGGCGCGCAGATATCCGTATCGCCGCCTTCAATATTCAACCCCGCCAAAAAGTCGCGGGTCTTTCCGCCCACGACGTACAGCGGATAGGGGCAGATTTCAGAAAGCTTTATAAGTTCGGCGGGAAGAATTTGCTTCATATTATTTATTCGCCCTTTGGGGCTCTCCTCGTTTTTATTATAACACATAAATATTTTATTTGCAATTCGCAATGATTTGTATTATAATGTCTGTGTATATTTTTTACGGAGTGCTGTCTTGAAATACTATCTCATAGTCAACGAACTTCATTTAAAGGGAAAAAACGTCAAAAAGCTCGAGGAGATAAAGGCTGTATTTGCGCGGGCGGGCAAGCAGTGCGAGGTGCTTCCGACCGACCATGCGGGGCACGCCAAGGAATACGCGAAAAAGCTCTCCTCGGACGGCTGCGAGAACACCCTTATCGCCGTCGGCGGCGACGGCACTCTGCACGAGATTTTAAACGGAGTTTCGAACTTTGAATTGAACAGCTTGGGGATTATACCCTTCGGCACGGGCAACGACTTCGCCGCCGCAGCCAATATCCCCATAAACCCCGTGGAAGCGGCGGAGAGAATTGCCTTCCGCGCCCCCCAATACATAGATTTTATTCAGCTCTCCTCGGGACTTCGCTCGATAAACGCCGTGGGCATGGGCGTCGACGTGGAGGTGTTGAAGCGGGTATATGCGGGCAAAAAGCACGGCAAAAGCAAGTATTTACGCTCCTTTATAATCTCCGCTTTCAAGTTCAAGGGCATAGACGTCACGATTGAATATGACGGGAATATCGAGAGACATTCGGGGCTCATCGCCGCGCTCGGCAACGGCATGCAGATAGGCGGCGGCATAAAACTCTTCCCCGAAGCCAAGATAGACGACGGATATATGGACCTCTTCATGGTGGACTATATCTCCCGAAGAAAGATGATAGCCGCCTTCATAAAGCTAATGCGGGGCAAGGTAAACACCCTTAAAAAGGCAAAGGCGGTGCGCGTGAAGAAGGCAAAGATCATAACGCCGCAGGATAATTTTATGATTCAAGCCGAGGGCGAAATTTACGACAATATTCCGATAGACGCCGAAGTCGTGTCGGGCAAGCTCAAATTCTATCTCTGACGGGCGGATAAAATGAACGAAAAAAATCTGAAGCGGATGCTCGACGGGCTCAAAGTCGCCGTCGTCGCCGTGGACAAAAACTTAAAATGCGAGTTTGCCAACTCCTCCTTTTGCACCCTCTTCTCATCCGACGGGGGCGAGCGCACGTTGGGGGAGTTGACCTGCTGCGCCTACGGCAAAAAGGGGTGTAAAAGGGACGCCGCATGCAACGGCTGTTCGCTTGCCGCCGTCTTCGAGGACGCCTTTTTATCCAACAGACAGGTTTCAAGGCGGGTATATCAGCGGGTTAAAGCCGACGGAGTGACGAGAGAGGTCACCTATACCATGACGGCGACGCCCGTCGGAGGCGGACTCGTGATGGGTGCGGTGGACGACGCATACGAGCTTGAAATAGCCCGCGAATTGCAGACGGCGAAGAACATTCAACAGCGGCTTTTACCCGCAGGACAGTGGGCGGGCGGAAAGAGATATTCATATATGTATATACCCTGCCGCGACATAGGCGGCGATCTGCCCGACGTGTACACCGTGGGCGGAAAGGCGTTCGGAATGGTTGCCGACGTCTCGGGCAAGGGCGTTGCCGCCGGCATGCTTTCGGCGTTCGTCAAGGCGGCGTACGACAAGACCACCCCCTCGCCCGCGCAGGCGATAAAGAACCTGAACGACAAGTTCCGCGAGCTCAACCTCGACGAAAAGCACTATGTCACAGTCGCCGCGGTGAGGATAGACGAGGACAGCATAACCTATTCAATGGCGGGGCACAACGCGCCAATACTCTTAAAGACGCAGGGCGGCGTAACCCGCGTCGTGCTCAATTCCCCGCCCGTCTGCACCTGGTTTGACAGACCCAACTACTTCGACGATACCATACCCTATAAAAAGGGCGATATACTCGTACTCCTTTCGGACGGGGTCACCGAGTGCCGCGGAAGGCACGGGGATATGTTCGGGGTGGACGGTGCGATAAAGACGCTGTCGCTATCCAAGACGGGGGCGGACTTCATAAAAAATCTCGAAAGCAACCTCCGCGAATTCTCTCCAACGCCCATCGACGACGACGTGACAGCCGTCGCGTTCGACCTGTAAATTGTTATATATATTGATATTTTTTAAGATTAAAGACCGCCGCGGGGCATTGGCAAATGCCCCGCGGCGGTAGTATAATATAAATATTAAATTACAGATATTTCTTTATCTTGTCGGCGGCGGAAAGCCTGTTCTCAACGCCGAGCTTTAAGTAAATTGCGCTGATATAGTTGCGCGAAGTGCCGTCGGAGAGTTTCAACGCCGACGCTATCTGCCTGTTGGTAAATCCGTCGGCAAGCATTAAGGCAATCTCCACCTCCCTGTCCGAGAGGTTGAAAGCCTTTTTCAACTTTATCTGCCTGTCGGAAGCCACCATTGCGGCGGCGTCGGTTATCTTTTTGGCTATCTTCGCGGGGAGAATAGTGTCGCCCGCATAGGCGTTCTTCACGGCGTCGATAAGCGCGGTAGAGCTTATGTCCTTCAAGAGATATCCGCTCGCGCCGTTGTTTATGGCGCTTAAAATATAGTCGCTGTCGTCAAAAGTAGTTAAAATGACTATCTTTATATTGTCGTCCAGCTCCTTTATCTTCTTCGTGGCGACGACGCCGTTCATGTTGGGCATGCGGATATCCATCAACACGACGTCGGGCTTATACTTTTTGCAGTCCTCCACCGCCTCCGCGCCGTCGAGGGCTATGCCGCATATGTCTATATCTTCCGAGGTCTGCAATACAGATTTTATGCCCTCGGCGAGAATCATCTGGTCGTCAACAAGCAATACCTTTATCATAAAAACTCCTTTGTCGCTTAACTTTGCGCCCTTTCGCCCTTGAATACGCCTTCGGGAAGGGTCAGCTCCACTTCGAAGCCCTCGCCCTCTTCGCCTTCAGCGCGCAGAACTCCGCCGTATTCCTCCGCCTTATCTTTCATGGATTTCAAGCCGAAGCCCTGCTTTACCTCGCCCGACGCGCCGCTGCCGTTGTCCGAGACGAAAAATCTCACCGTATCTTCCGTCCTCTTCAACTCGGCGTAAAACGCCGTCGCGCCGCCGTGACGTATGCCGTTTGAGATGCACTCCTTCAAGCTGTTGCAAAGTAACCTTTCCACCTCGGGGTCGGCTTGCAAATCGTCGAAGTCGTACCTCACCTTTATATCCGTGCCGTCAATGGACTGCGAGACAATCTCCTCAAGAGCCTGCTTTAAGGGTCTTTCCACGTCCCTGCCCGCAAGAAGATGGACGCTCTCCCTCATCTGTTCGAGGGCGTTGCGCGCCTGTATGTTGGCGGCGATTATCCTGTTCTTCGCCTCTTCGGGGTCTTTGTCGAAGAGGAGTTTTGCCGCTTCCGTCTGCATAATGACAGTCGTCATGGAGTGCCCCGCGTTGTCGTGAATGTCCTTGGCTATCCTGTTGCGCTCCTCGAATACCGCCGTTCTCGACAACTCTTCATAGGCTTCCTTCAACTGCGCCTTGCTCTCGTCGGCTTCTTTCAAGGCGGCGGAAAGCTCCTTGTTCTGTTTATAAAAGCCGAGCAGAAATTGCACCACGATGAAGTCGATGAGCATTGCGAGCAGCCCGAACACCGCGCCCGTCAAAATTTCGACGACGGAGTTATATATGGAAGCCCCCTCGTTGGCGAACACCCAGCCTATTATAAAAGATGTGACGAAAGTGCCGCAGCTTATGCCGAAGAGTATGGCTTTATCCCTGAATTTATCTATGGTCATATAGATCTGGGTGAGCACTATGCAGTAGAGTATGGCGAGAAAGGAGTTGCCCGTCATTATACATATTATGAGAAGGAGGGCGGTGTCCACGCCGTAACAGGACATCTTTGCCGAAAAATTCTTTACGACGTAGGCGTCGAGGGTGACCAAAAAGGCGAGGGCGACGCAGCACACGATGACGGTGGTCAGCCTGAGCACCGAGCGCACGTCCACATAGTAGCCCACCGCCGTCGCGATGACGGCTATCTCCACCGAGGCGAGAAGGACGATCAAAATGAGCTTTATGCCCTGTATGAATTTGGACGAAGCTATATCGATTTTAGCTTGTTCTGTAAATTTTAACTCCATTTTATCTGCCGCGGCTTGAAATTTCAGGAAAAATCAACAATGCCGTTAAAATTATTTTACCATAAAATAAAAAAAGTGTATAATGTTTTAAGGTAGGTTTTTTGAAAAAAGGGAGCATTTACTTTGACAGTTTTGGATAAAGCGGTTGAGAGTATCTCAAAAATAATAAAAATAGACTCCTCGGAGAGCGCGCCCAAGGCGGGGGCGCCCTTCGGCGAGGGCGCAAGAAATGCGCTTGACTTCTTTTTGAATCTCGCCAAAAGTTTGGGCTTTGAGACAAGGGATTACGACGGGTATGCGGGCGAAGTGATATTCGGCAAGGGCGAGGGCTTTGCGGTACTCTGCCACCTCGACGTCGTGCCCGCGGGCAGCGGCTGGACGAAAGACCCCTTCGGCGGCGAAATAGACGAAAAAACGGGGCGCATCTGGGGCAGGGGAGCCATGGACGACAAGGGACCCGCCGTTTGCGCGCTGTATGCTATGTATAATTTAAAGGAGAGCGGATTTGAGCCCTCGCGCACGATAAAGCTTATCGTCGGCTGTAACGAGGAGAGCGGCTGGAAGTGCATAGATTACTATCGCGCACACGCCAAGATGCCCGAAGAGGGATTTTCGCCCGACGCCGACTTCCCCGTAATTTACGCCGAAAAGGGAATTTTGCAGCTCTGTTTAACCTTCCCCGTTGAAGGCGATTTCAGCTCGCTTAAAGGGGGCGAACGCCCCAACATGGTCTGCGACTTGTGCTGTGCCGACCCCACGGGCGCGCCCATTCCCGAAGGTCTTAAAATTGAGGGCGGCAAGGTGGTTTCGCGCGGGAAATCCGCCCACGGCTCCACGCCCGAAAAGGGGGTCAACGCCATACCCCCCATCCTCAGCTATTTGGGACTCGATAAAGTGCGCGAAATGCTGTTTGAGGACGCATTCGATCTTAAAAAATACAGCGACGAGACGGGCGCGCTCACCTTTTCGCCCAACATAATTAAGGGCGGAAATGGAAACGTGCAGGTGGTCGTCGACGTGCGTTACCCCGCAACTATGCCCCGTTCAACCGTACTTCAATGCTTTGAAGGCAAGGGGATAAAGTACGAAATTCTCAACGAACAGGCGCCCCTCTATAACGACAGAGAGAGCAAGCTTATTAAGACGCTGTGCGCCGTGTACAACGAGGTCACGGGCAAAAATTCAAAGCCCGTCGCGATAGGCGGCGGCACGTATGCGCGCGCCTTGAAGTGCGGCGCGGCGTTCGGACCCGAAGAGGAGGGCGAAGAGTCCACCATTCATCAGGCGGACGAATATATAACGTTTGAAAAAATACGCAAGTGTATTGAAATTTATACCCTTGCGCTCGAGAGGTTGACCAGATAACATGGCTGAGGACGGAGCCCTTATAAATGACGAAAATCAGGGCGGCGAAGAGAGAGAAATTCAGGGCGAAGAGAAAAAAAGACGCCGCAGAAAATTGAGAAAGCGCACGATAGCTTTGATTGTCGCGGGCTGTTTTTTGGGCGTTATACTTTTGACCTTTGGGGGCTTTTACATTGCGTACGGCGTTACCGACGCCAACGGGAAGACGTGGTTGCCCGACTACGAGAGGATGCCGAAGGAACAGCTTATAGAGCTCTACGATAAGCCCGCGCTGTCGGACGAGGACTACGCCGCATTTTACGCCCAGACGGGGCTAACCAAAGTGGGCGTGGACCGCGCCCGCGCGAGGACGGACGGGTTTTCTCGCATTTTACTTTTGCAGGAAAACTACTTTGAAGAGCGCGAAACCATACGCGACGTATACGCCCCTTTAATCTGCAACGACAGGACGAATTCGCCCGCTGCCACCATATTCCTCGAGAGGGGGGATATAATTATCTCCTCCTCCACCCACTTTGCGGGCTGGCGGATAGGGCATGCGGCTATCGTCACCGACCCCGCGCACATATTCGAGGCGACGCAGGTGGGTTCCGCAAGCCGTGAAAGCAATATAAACTCAATCACCGACAGAATAAATTTCATGGTTTTGAGGATAAAGCCCGAGTACTTCGGGGGCGACGACGGAAGCTACCGCTCCAACCTCGACAGGGTGACGAGCTATATACAGGACGACTTGAAAGACGCGCCGTACAGCGTGTTCACGGGTATATTCACCGACAAAAACAAGTGCAAGGCGACGATGTGCTCGCACCTTCTTTGGTACGGCTTTATGCACTTCGACGACGAAAACGGCGCAAAATACGCCCTCGACCTCGACCCCAACGGCGGCGCGCTCGTCATGCCGAAGGATATTTCGCGCTCTCCCTATGTCGAGCTCGTGCAGAATTTCGGCTTCGACCCCGAAAAACTGTACGAATAAATTTTTTAACTATTGACAAATTGCATTGCATTGCGTATAATAGTATTGAAGTCAAGGTCTGCCATAACGTCGGGAAATTGTATCCCGGGGTTCACCGGCAGAGCTTGACCGGTCAAGCAGTCTGAAATTGTCGGGAAATCGGATCCCGGGGGTTTCAGACGGACTTGACTTTTTTTATTGAATATTATTAAAACTGCGGCGGGCGAAAAAAATTTTTCGCCCGCCGCTCCCTTAAAAAATCAAATTGCGGTCAGCTGTTATTTGTGTCGTCCACGATATTGTCGATTGCGATGACGAGGGCGACCAAAAAGGGCATATTCTCGTCGTCCGAATCGAGAATAAAGCAATCCCTCACAAGGTTGAAATCGCGGTGAATCATGCCTATCGGCGTGCCGTTCTTGGCAATCGTCATATTGAAGGACAAAAACTCGCCGTCAATGGTTATTTCGTCGTGATAGCCGCTGACCTTATACTTATTTCTGAAACTGAAGGTGTTGCGGACGTATGCGACCTTGTTGCCGTCGCCGTCCTTAATAATTGCTTTGTGGAAGAAAAAGTTGAAAAATTTGTTGCGGACGGTATACAGCGTGAAGCCGTTGAGCGAGCAAATGCGCTTTTTGCGGGTAATGCTGAAAACCTTGCCGACAATCTGATAGACGGGCGCGCCGCTATCGTCGGTAGCCGTGGAACTGCCGCGAAGAGACATTATCTTGTTCTTTATGAATATCCTCATATCCCCCCTCCTTTACGACATTATAACACGGCTGCGCAAAAAAATCAATACCCCCGCCGCCAAAGTTAATTTCCCTCAAACATTTTCGAAAATCGTTTGACAAAGGGCGATATATTTACTATAATATTTAAGCTTGATTAAACCGAATGCGTTGATAAGTGCGCATGGACGTTAATTAGAGTGAATACGCGCCATTAGCTCAATTGGATAGAGCGACGAGCGCGGATTTCTCAAAACAGTGGACACCCACTGTTTCGCCGCGCGAGATGAGCTTGCGCTTAGACAAAGGCGCAAGCGGTGACCGAAAAAGGCGTTTTCCTTACGCCTTTTGAGAGGGCTACGGAACCAAAGGCTGTCTTTTTTAAAATTTTATACGCGCCATTAGCTCAATTGGATAGAGCGTTGGTCTACGGAACCAAAGGCTGGGGATTCGAGCTCCTCATGGCGCACCA
>CANRKX010000025.1 GCA_947631325.1 uncultured Clostridia bacterium
TTCGCCCACACTGTTGCACTTACTTGACAATCTGCCGAGTACCCGAACCGACAAGGTTCGGGGGAGAGAAGGTTGTTTCGGGAGACCGCTCGTTTCTCCGAACCGCGGCGTCCTATGGGCAGGGTACGTGATGGGCAAATAATAACCGCTCTTCTTGTTCTGCTTGCATCTCTGCGCCGCGGCTTATAATGAGCACGGCTTATGATGGGCGACGGCAGAGAGTGTCATATTGAGCGGAGACGCGGAACGCGTCGAAGTCGAAATATCCCCTCGGGTATGCGGCGACTATTTCTAAAACAATTAACGGCGCAAGCAAAATCACCATTTTGCGCAGCGCAACTCAATTTGTGCATACCTGCACCTCTGCCGTTTCCTGCAAGCGGGAGGCCCTCGGCAGAGCGTCGGCGGTAAACCGCCTCGCGCAGCGAGGTGAATGCCTGCGATTATATAATGGCGCGCCCTTAAAAATCGCAGGCAGAGGGCGAGAAGCCCTCAAATTCACGGACATTCGCAGCGCCCGCAACGGCGCGAGAATTCCGTGACCCAACTTTTGTTATGAGAAATTTTGTCAATAAACGCGCCGCATCGCTCCAGCCGAGCGGCATCAGAAAATTCTTCGACATAGTAAGCAAGATGGACGGCGCCATCTCCCTCGGCGTCGGCGAACCCGACTTCGTCACGCCTTGGAACGTGCGCGAATCCGCCATCCGCTACATCCGCCTCGGTCACACGCAGTACACGGGCAACCGCGGTCTCGACGAGCTCCGCTCTCTCATCTCCCGCTATCTTAAAGAGAGATTTTCGGTTGAATATCCGCCCGAGCGCACGATAGTCACCGTCGGCGCAAGCGAAGCAATAGACCTCGCCCTCCGCGCCGTATGCGATATAGGCGACGAAATCCTCGTGCCCGAGCCTTCCTATGTCTCCTATGCCCCCGCGGTAACCTTGGCGGGCGGCGTTCCCGTGCCTTTAAAGTGCACGGCGGAAAATCACTTTATAATCACCCCCGAGATGATAGATAAGTGCTCCAACGTCCACACGAAAGCGATAATTTTGCCCTATCCCAACAACCCCACGGGCGCAACCATGAATAAAGAACAGCTCGAAGCCATCGCCGCCGTGATAAAACGCCGCGACCTTCTCGTCATCTCCGACGAAATTTACGCCGAACTCACATACGGCGCAAGGCATTTTTCGATAGCTTCTCTTCCCCAAATGGCACAGCGCACGGTATATATCGGCGGATTTTCCAAGGCGTTCGCCATGACGGGCTGGCGCGTCGGCTTTGTATGCGCGCCCGCGGCTGTTGACGAAGCCATGTTCAAGATACATCAGTATACCATTCTCTGCGCCCCCAACATGAGCCAGCGCGCCGCAATCTGCGCCTTAAAGGACGGCTTTGCGGATAACTTCGCCACGGTAGAGGAGATGCGCGACGAATATGAAAAGAGGGGCAAATTCCTCGCCGACTCCCTCAATTCTCTGGGATTGCGTTGCTATTCCCCGGGCGGGGCTTTCTATCTCTTCGTCTCCGTCCGCTCGACGGGTATGGACGGCGACGAGTTCGCCAACGCTCTGCTTGCCGAGAAGAAAGTGGCGGTAGTTCCGGGCAGCGCGTTCGGCAAGGCGGGCAAGTATTTCGTCAGGTGCAGCTATGCGACGGGCATGCGCGCCCTCGACGAAGCCGTCGACAGAATAGGCGAATTTCTGAAAAGTCACCGCAAAAAATAAAAAATTTGCTCAATAAAAAGCCATATCAATTGACAAGTCGCGAGTAAATTTATATAATAATGTTGCTTCAAGCGTGATTCCGCTTATAAACGGGATCACTTTTGTTTATTAATTTTTCAGAGGGTAAAAAAATGTCCGAATCAATAGTAATGACCCGCAAAAATTTCGAGGATCTCAAAAAGGAACTTGACTATCTCGTCAAGGTTAAAAGACCCGAGATAATCGAGAGGATAGCCGAAGCCAGAAGCCACGGCGACCTCTCCGAAAACGCCGAGTATGACGCCGCCCGCGAGGAACAGCGTTCCAACGAGGGCAAGATAGCCGAGCTCGAGTACAAAATTAAGAACGCCGACATCCGCGAGGAAGTGTCGGACACGAGTTACGTCCACCTCGGCAGCGTCGTCAAGGTGTTCGACGACGGTCTTGAAGAGGAGCAGTGCTATACCGTGACCTCCGTCACCGAAGTCGACGTCATGAACGGAAAAATTTCCGTCGAGTCTCCCGTCGGCGCGGCTCTTCTCCGCCGCAAGGTGGGGGATGTGGTGGAGATTAAGTGTCCCGACGGCTCGAGCTACAATCTCAAAATCCTGTCAATCCAATAAGCTTTCGCGCCGCATATATGCGTCGCATAACTTTGTTGCGCTTCGCTCCGCCTTGGTCGTGTACTTCATTGTACACTCCCTGCGGTCGTCGCTTGCGCGCCTCGTTCTGCTCGCATCTCTGCGCCGCGTCGTCCTATAAGCAATGCTTATGATGGGCAACGACAGAGAGTGTCATCCTGAGCGTAGCACGGCGTTTACGCCGTGCGCAGTCGAAGGATCCCATCGGGTATGCGGTTTGCATTTCTGATTATCCCACCTCATTATAACTTTCCCACTTACAAAGGGGGAGAGTACCCGAACCCCAAGGTTCGGGGGAGAGAAGGTTGTTTCGGGAGCCCGCCCCCCCCGTGGTCTCGGTTTGTATTTCTAAATAATCATACCATATTATGGTTTTCCTCGCTCGTCCTAACCTATCGCAGGGCGCGCAACCGCGCGAGAATTTCGCGAAAGGAGCAATCATGTCTAATAACCCCCAAATCCCCAACGACGCCCCCCTCTCCGAAGCGGAGGAGGCGGAACGTCTCGCTGAACAGGCGGCAATCCGCCGCGAAAAGCTCTCAAAGCTCACTTCCGAGGGCAAAAATCCCTATGTCAAGGTGGAGTATGAAGTCACTCACTCCTCCCGCGACGTCCTCTCGTCCTTCGATTCACTCGAGGGCAAACAAGTCTCCTTTGCGGGCAGGCTCATGTCCCGCCGCATAATGGGCAAGGCTTCCTTTTGCCATCTTCAGGACAGGGAGGGTCAGCTTCAGATATACGTCCGCCGCGAAGACGTGGGCGAAGAGGACTATGCCTCCTTCAAAAAGGACTATGATATTGGCGATATAATGGGCGTCCGCGGCTCCGTTTTCAAGACGCAGACGGGCGAGATATCCATTCACTGCACCCATATCGAGATGCTCTCCAAGTGCCTTTTGCCCCTGCCCGAAAAGCAGCATGGGCTCACCAATCCCGACATACGCTATCGCCAGCGCGACCTCGACCTCATCGTAAATCCCGAGGTGAGGACGGCGTTTATAAAGCGTTCTCAAATTTTAAAGGAGATTCGCGCCTTTTTGGACGGGCGCGGCTTCCTCGAAGTGGACACCCCCGTTTTGACGCCGTTGGAAATCGGCGCGTCGGCTCGCCCCTTCAAGACCCGTCACAACGCCCTCGATATCGATATGTATCTTCGTATCGAGACGGAATTGTATTTAAAGCGTCTCATCGTCGGCGGGCTCGAAAGGGTGTACGAGGTGGGCAGAATATTCCGCAACGAGGGCATGGACGCCTACCACAACCCCGAGTTCACCACCGTCGAAGTATATCAGGCTTATTGTGATTATCACGCCGTCATGGAGCTCGTCGAATCTCTCTACACCACCGTCGCAAAGAACGTCTGCGGCACCGATAAGATAACCTATCAGGGAACCGAGATAGACCTCGGCTCTCCTTGGGCGAAGATGACCATGAAGGAAGCGGTCAAAAAGTACGGCGGAGCAGATTACGACAGCTGGGCGGACGACGCCGCGGCGCGGGCTTGCGCCAAGCAGTTGGGCGTTGAAGTGCCCGAGGGCGAGAAAGCCACGAAGGGTCACGTCCTCATCGCCCTGTTCGACAATTTCGTCGAGGACAAGCTCATCCAACCCACCTTTATATACGACTATCCCGTCGAAAATTCGCCGCTTGCCAAGCGCAAGGAGGACGACCCGCTGTTTACGCAGAGGTTCGAGTATTTCATCTGCGCCCACGAGTTCGGCAACGCCTTTTCTGAATTAAACGACCCCATCGACCAGAAGGAACGCTTTATTCGTCAGGTCGAGGAGAAGAGAAAGCAAGAGCCGGGCTGCAACGCCAAGATTGACGAGGAATTCATCACCGCCCTCGAATACGGCATGCCCCCCACGGGCGGCTTGGGGTTCGGCGTGGACAGGCTGGTCATGCTCTTGACCGACAGCCCCACCATACGCGACGTCCTTCTCTTCCCCACGATGAAGCCCAAAAAATAAAAAAGGCGCGGCAATATGTGCCGATTAACGTAAAAATTTTATTGAAATATTGACTTTTTGACGGCTGCAAAATAAGTATAGCGCGGCTCATTGCCCGCGCGAGGAGGCAGGCTATGTACGAATACCGCATCTTAAAACAACTTGCAAAATATTCGGGTGCGCGCAAGGATTTCCACGTTCCCGGGCACAAGGCGAAGGGTGACTTCAAGGTCAAATTCCCCATCGCCCCCATCGACGTGACCGAGCTCGAATGGTCGGATAACCTCGCCTGTCCCACGGGCGTTATCGCCGAGGCGCAGAACGACCTTGCCGGGATAGTGGGCGCAAAGAAGTCCTATATCCTCACGGACGGCTCGTCGTCGGGCGTGCTCGCCATGCTCTATGCCGCGTCCAAGTCCGGCAACAAAATAATCGTTCCCCGCAACTGCCACCAGAGCGTCTGGAACGCCTGCCGTCTCTTCGGCGTAGAGCCCGTAATAGTTCAGGGCGACTCCAAGGGCGGAATTCTCACCCCCGCCTCGCCCGAGACCATAGAAAAACTCATCGTCAACGACATAAATATTTCGGGTATGATAGCGACAAGCCCCGACTATTACGGCGTCATATCCCCCCTCAAAGAATATCGCGAAATATTGAAAAAGCACCAAAGATTTCTCTTTGTCGACGGCGCGCACGGCGCCCACCTCGCCTTTGAAGAGGGCAAGGCGGGCTATGCGGGCTTATACGCCGACGCATGGGTGGACGGCGCCCACAAGAGCCTTCCCACCTTAACTCAGGGCGCCCTCTTAAACGTCAATGACGATAGTTTGATTGAGCTGATAGAGGAGGGGCTGTCCTTCTTCCGCACCACCTCGCCGAGCTACCCCGTCATGGCGTCTGTCGAATACGGCTATAAGTATATCGCCGACAACCCCGAGCTTTACGCCCGCGCAAAGGCGGCTGCGCTCACCATGCAAAAGGAGAAAAAGCTCTCTCTATATCCCTCCGACGATTGGACCAAAGCCGCCGTCGACTGCGAGCCGTACGGCGTAAGTTCAAAGTCAATCGTCGAAATTCTCACCAAAAAGGGCATATATCCCGAGCTGGACGACGGCAGATATATCGTATTTTATTTCTCCCCGATGACCACGATAGGCGACGTTGGCGACCTCAAAAAATCTCTCTTATCGGCGTTTGCCAACAAGAAGATAGCAAAGACCTATAAGCCACGCCCCGCTATCCCCCAATGCGCGAGGACGTATAGCTTTTTATACGCCTTGAAGAGACCTTCCGAATGGGTGGAACTCGAGCAGGCGGTGGGCAGAATGTGCGCCCTCAACGCAGGGCTCACGCCCCCCTGTATTCCCGTCGTCGCCGCAGGCGAAATGATAACCGAAGCCCACATAGCCATTTTGAAGAGCGGCGCCACCTTCGGCACCCTCGACGGCAAGATAAAGGTGGTTAAAAAATGAAAAAGGGCACACGGGGCAAGCTCGTCACCTTCGAGGGGTGCGAGGGCTCGGGGAAGAGCACCCAACTTCGGCTTCTCGGCGAATATCTCACCTCGCGCGGCACAGACTTTATAATGACCCGCGAACCGGGCGGCAGCGTCATTGCCGAGGAGATAAGGAAGATAATTTTGAACGGCGACTATACCGAGATGTGCCCCGAGTGCGAAGCCATGCTCTATGCGGCGGCGCGCGTCCAGCATCTTAAAGAAATCGTCGCCCCCGCCCTCGACAGCGGCAAGCTCGTCATCTGCGACAGATATGTCGACTCGTCCTTTGCCTATCAGGGCTTCGCGAGGGGGTTGGGAATGGAGTTCATAAGGAGCATAAATTCCTTCGCTCTCGAAAATTACCCCCCAGATATCACCCTTTTTCTCGATATTTCTCCCGCCGCGGCGTTTGAAAGAAAGCACGGCGCGGACAAGAACGACAGGCTCGAAAGTTTGGGTCTCCAATTCCACGAAAGGGTGTATAAGGGTTATAAGTCACTCGTCGGCGAGCCGCGTTTCTGCCCCGTCGACTGCGGCGGCACCAAGTTCGAGACGGCTGAAAAAATACGCAACCTCTTGATTGAAAGGGGCATTTTGGATTGATAGGATAGGCAAGTGGAAGAACTCTTAAAGGGCACAACGGCATACGCGATTTTCAGGTCGGACAGGGAGGGGGGCAGGCTCGCCCACGCCTACCTCGTGCACTATGACGACGCCGACTGCCTTTACGACGCGTTGAAGTTCTTCGCCGTCGCCTTTTTCAACGCCGAGCGCGGCGGCGCGTTGTACAGGCGTATTTGGGAAGGCAGCTTCCCCGACGTCACCTTCTACCCCGAAAAGGGCAAAAAAATCACCGTCGACGGCATTTCGGAGATAATCGCAGACTGCGCCCTCCGTCCCGTCGAGGGCGATAAAAAATTATATGTGATTTCCGACTTTTCCTCGGCAAGCGCCCTCGTCCAGAATAAACTTTTAAAGACTTTGGAAGAGCCGCCCGAGGGGGTCTACTTCATCTTGGGCGCCCTCTCTCTCGCGCCCGTGCTCGACACGGTGAAATCGCGCGTTAGGCTACTCGAAATCCCCCCATTCACGCCCGATGAAATTTACGCCGCCCTCTGCCGCAGGGGAGAGAATGACTTGAACACCGTCGCGGCTGAAAGCTCGGGCGGTTCGCTCGGCGCGGCTATAAATATTGTAAACGGCGGGTGGTATATCGAAGTCCACTCCGCGGCGGAGCAGATCTGCGCGGTGAAAAGAGTTTCCGAAGTCCCCCCGCTCGCCCAAAAATACGGCGATATAAAATACAAAAAAGAGCTGCTGTTCGAAATGCAGAATATATATATGAAAGCTTTGCGCGGCGGCGAAAACCCCGCCGATTTGCCCGCTCACACGCTGATATATGCGCTCGAATGTCTCAACCGCGCCAACGCGGACATGAAATTCAACGCCTATTTCGCGGGGCTTTTATATGACTTAATGCTTCGGATAGCCAAGGAGAACGAAAAATGGCAAAAATCACGGGAGTGACCTTCAAGGACGGCGGAAAGGTCTACTATTTCGCCCCCGGCAAGGACAGATATAAACAGGGAATGGGGGTAATTGTCGAGACCTCGCGCGGCGCCGAGTACGCCACCGTCGTCATTCCCTTCGGCGAGGTGGAGGACGAAAAGCTCGTCTCGCCCTTAAAGCCCATCGTCCGCGTCGCCACGGCGCGCGACAGGGAAACTCACCGCAAAAATATAGAAAAAAAGGGCGAAGCCTTAAAGATCTGCGCCGAAAAGATAGCAAAGTATAAGCTCGACATGAAGCTCATCGACTGCGAATTCACCTTCGACGGCGCCAAGGCTGTGTTCTATTATTCCGCGCCCGCCCGCGTCGACTTCCGCGAACTCGTCAAGGAACTCTCGCAGGTGTTCAAAATGCGTATAGAACTCCGTCAGGTGGGCATACGCGACGAGATAAAGATGATCGGCGGCCTCGCCCCCTGCGGCAGGGAATGTTGTTGCGCAAGCTGTCTGCCCGATTTCAGAAAGGTCTCCATAAAGATGGCAAAGAATCAGGGCTTATCGCTAAATCCCGGCAAAATTTCGGGGCTGTGCGGAAGACTTATGTGCTGCCTTGCCTATGAAAACGACTACTATGCCGAGGCTTACGCCGAAATGCCCAAGATAGGCAGCGAGGTGGAAACGCCCGACGGCAAGGGCATTGCCGTCAACGCCAACATGCTCAAAATGGAAGTCCGCGTGAGGATTGACGACAAGGACAAGGATATTTTCACCTATCACGACTACCCCGTGAAGGACTTGAAATTCAAGCCCCAGCACGCCCCCTCGTCCAAATCCCCCACCTCTGACGCTTCTGACGCTTCTGACGATTCGGACGCCGATTCCGACCCCGACTCCGCCGATATCATAGAGGATAAATAATTCCCCTTATTCGCAGTTCACAAAATTATGGCAATTTGCTTGACAAATGAAATTTAATGCCTTAAAATAAAATCACAAAGGGAACCCAAAGCGGTTGACCTCATTGCTGATTAAAAATAATCGCCGTCAGAAGTCAAGCTATCGGCGGTTATTTTTTTATACGCTTAATCGCTATGTATTCTACTTGTGCGAGCAACAGCTCAAGCTGTTTTAAGAGCTCGCAAAGCCGCGAAATAATTTCGCTTAACTCGTTCATAAGCCTCACCCCCTTTAAAAGAAAATGTCACCATTTTCCCCCTCGGGAGGTCAACCGCCTGCAAGGGTTCCCCTTGCTTAATATACATTATAATACTTATGTATTGATTTGTCAAACTTCCGTTTGCTGATTTTTTAATTTTTTTGTAGCCGCCGCGCGCCCATTCCTTCCTGTCATCCTGAGCGAGGGCTTTGCCCGAAGCCCTGCCGAGGGTTCCCGCTTGCGGGAAACGGCAGAGCGTAGCGAAGCGAAGTCTGCTTCGCAGCGGTACGACGAAGGATCCCACGGGGTATGCGGTTTGCCCCAAAATTGCGCGGCAAATCCCCCAACCACCCCCAACATATAGTGGCTGAAAAAAAATTTAAAAATTTGTAAAAAATTTTCGCGAAAAGTATTGATTTTTTCAAAAGATTGCTTTATAATATAGTCACAATCAAATAAAGCCCAAACGCCCGCGGGCGTTTCGCTTTTTGCATTTAAAAGTGCAACAATGCAAAAAGCGAAACAAAAAATCTTAATGGGTAATAAAAAACGAGACGGGCAACAGCCCGTTTTTTTTTACACGGGGGAAATATTATGCAAAGGCGAAAATCATTAACTATATCGATATTTTCGTTGCTTTTAGCCGCGTGCTTGGCACTCGGTCTTTTTTTTACTCTGTATAAATCCGACGTCGCTTCAGCTGCCCGCGGCGAGGCGTTTACCGTTATAGGAGACGTTGACAACGACCTATATAAGGGCGGCAGCAAGCCTTTTAACAGCGAACTGTTAACGCAACTTTTTGAAGCCCTTACCGGTAAATCTGATTTCGACGACGTAAAAAATTTATTGCAAAGCGATTCCGACCATGCTCTCACTTCCGAAGATTTCCGTACTGTGCAGGGCAATGCAAACACAGGCAATAACGTTTCTGTTTGGCTCGGCGGTAAAAAATGGGACGCCGTTCATATGACGACCGTGCGCGCAAATTACAGCGGTTTGGTTGATGGCGACAGCGGCGCACCCGAAAATGCGGGCGATATAGTTTTGACCCTTTGGCAGTCTGCGGACAATGTTCCCGAAGAGAAAAACAAGTTTACCACTCATGCTTCTACCGGTGACCCTTATCCCGCGAGCATGTATACTCCGAGCTATACGCGTGTAGTTGTATTGAATGCCGGTGGTTCTTATTCAACAACGGGCACTGACGTAGTGTCATATACACAAAAAACTTCCGAAAATGAAAATACATATGCGCGTTTTACTTCACCGTCGGCAAAGGACAGCTTAACTCCGTATATTGTCAAGCCCAAGGATATAGAATATCAGGAGACGGAGAGCGGTTCTTTAACAGCGAATAGTGTTTGTGGCAGCTACTACTTGCCCAACGACGCCTATGGCACACCGGCTGCCGGCACATGTGGCTTAGGAGATTATGCTACAAAAGGGTCGGGTGAAACTGCATATAATTATTGGAGAAACGATTATTTGTGGCTTCCGTCTTTTGCGGAAACGGGTTTAAGCGATTATGCTAACAGCAATGGCGTTTGGTTGACAAACGTTCCTTTAAGAAGTGCAATGCCCGGAACAGGAAATTGGGTTCGCTCGTCGGCTTATGACATTAGAAACCGCCCATTGTATTTAAGTGATGGTGGCTCAAATACATATTGTGGTTCAACCGATGAACACCATGTCCGTCCCGCAATTCATATAAATATTTCAAAAATAGCGGAAGAGGCGGGGGCATTGGCGCCTGCAAAACCCGCCGAAGAAGATTTGAATAAATCTCTTGAATATACCGGTGAAGCGCAGCAATGGACATTGCCCGAATTAAAGGACGCAACCTATACTGCGCAGGGCGACGATACTGCGTTTTGGAATAGCGACACAAAGACCATTACCGCAACCAATGCGGGAGAATATAAAGTTGAGGTCACTCCGCCCTCGGAAGGCTGGAAAGACGGCAGCAAAGACCCCGTAACTTTCACCCTCACCATAACCCACGCAAAGATAAATGTCACTTTCCCCGACAACTCGAGCGACAAGCGCAATTTCGGGCATAAAATCGAGTACATATATCACGACGACGGCACCACTCACGCCCTCAAATTCCCGGACACCGAGGACGACGCCGCGACGAGGAAGATAATCTCATTGACGGCTGGCGCGACGGACGACGACAAGCAAAATCTTCACATATATTACATAATCAAGACGCACAACGAGGACGCCTGCCCGGGCGACGCAATCAACACCGCCAACAAGCCCACCGAAAACGACGGCGATTGGAAGGAGTACACGAAGGGCGACAACGAGCTGAACGTCGCCGCAAACGTGTTGAAGGGCTACTGCGTGTACTACAAGATAACCGCGCCCAACCACGAGACGCTGATTGACTGGTTCTCCGTGCACATTATGAAGGAGGAGCTGACCATAACGGCGGCGGTCACAATCCCCTCAGTTACATACGGCAGCGCGCCGCACAAGCAGGACGCGCTGAAAGCGCTTGTCTTGCCGCAGATAACCCAGATTGCCGACCAGAAAGGCGAAATAAGGTACAGCAACGGCGGCGCGGACAACAAGCTGAACGGCGACAAATTCCTCTTCTACTTCACGAGGAACGTTGACGGGCGGTTAAACGAATATCGCACCACCGACGACGAGGGCAGCCCCGACAGGTGGCCCGCGGGCGAATATACCCTTGCCGTAAAGTACACCGACAACACCGACGACAACAACTATATATCTTTCAAGTGGGCAAACGGCGCGCCCAAATTCACGATAGATCCCATGGAAGTCTCCCTCAAATGGACGGGCAATGAGGATTGGGGCGACGACGGGGCCGACGTCATCGCGCTCGCTTCCGACGGCGAAAAGGCGAAGATGACCGATGAGTTCAATTGGGTGTATGATAACAATACCCACGCCCCCAAAGCCACTTTTAAGGACGCGGACGGAAAGGATATCGACGTGACCGTGACGGTGGGCAGCGGCAACCCCAAGGACGCAAATTCCAACGCATATGAGGCGGAAGCTACCATTGCCGACAAGAACTACACCATTAAAAAAGGCGACGAAAAGAAAGAATTCTATATCCGCAAAGCCGCAAACAGGTGGATATCCGAGTATTGGCGCGAGGGCTGGTCTATAGGCGGCGACCCCTCCGAAGAGCACAACGCCAACGCCCTTTGGGGAACGCCGAAAAAGGAATATTTCACCAACCCCGAACGGACGGACAAGTTCCAGGGCGATTTCAACAATATAGTGCAAGATACAACTATATATGTAAAGATCACCGTAACGGCAACGCCCAACTATGACGGGTTGGAGTCGGACGACAGCGATAAATATCAATTTTCAATAGTCACCTGCGACCACCCCGATATAGCTTCGGCGCAATATGAAGCCGACAACAACGGCAAGCACTTCCGCCGCTGCCCCGACTGTAAGCAGAAGCTGGACATAGCCGAGCACGTCGCCGACGAGAACGCCGATAAGGGCACGGACGAAAATAACCATTGGGATATCTGCAAGGTCTGCAAGGAGAAGTTCAATTCGCAGCCGCACACCTATGACGTTGCGGGCGAAATTTTAACCGCTGCGAACTGCCAGCACGGGGGCACACAGGCGTACAAGTGCGCCTGCGGCGTACTCGATCCCAACCCGCACCCCATCGACAAGACCGACCATACGCCCGTCACGGACGAGGCAAAGGAGCCGACTTGCACCGAGACGGGACTGACGGAGGGGAGCCATTGCTCGGTCTGCAACGAGACGATAGTCGCGCAGCAGGAAGTTGCCGCAAAGGGGCACACTGCGGCGGACGATAAAGCCGTTGCCGCCGACTGCACCCACCCCGGAAAGACTTCGGGAAGTCATTGTTCGGTCTGCGGGGCGACGATAGTCGCACAGACGGAGACGTCCGCGCTCGGTCACGACATTAAAAATTATACCGAGGTCACTGCGGCGAGCTGCACACAGGCGGGCTTGAAAGAAGGCAAGTGCGAACGCTGCGGCGAGACCGTTCCCGAACCCGTTCCCGCAAAGGGTCACGCCCTTCAACGCGTCGCGGGCAAGGAGCCGACGGCGACAAGCTCGGGCAACCTCGAATATTGGCAGTGTTCCAAGTGCCATAATATGTATTCCGACCAGAACGGCACGATAGAAACCGACGAAACAAGCGTATTTTTGCCCGCTCTCGGCATTTCGGGCGGCGGCAATCAATCGCTCGGCGGAGACACGGGGCTTTCGGGAAATGGCTCGGGTTCGGGAAGCGACGTCGGCGAATTCTTCAAGGAAAATTGGTGGTGGATGGTTCTCATTCTCGCCGCTCTTCTCCTCATCATCATAACTCTTGCCATCATCTCGGCAATAAGGACGCGTAAGCGCGAAAAGCTCGCTCTCGAGCGCGAGCGGCTCGCCGCCGAACGCGACAGGGAACGCGACAGGCAGTTGGATACCCTTATAAAGATGCAGATGATGCACTCATATGGCGGATTTAACATGGCTGCGCCCCCTGCCGACGGCGACGCCCCCGCCCTTGACGGACAGCCCCAGCCCGCCCAACTTCCCTATAATCAGGAAATGTTCAACGCGGCTGTATCTGCTGCCGTCACCTCGGCTCTTGCGGCGATAAATCACGAAAACGGCGGCAATCATGACGGCGGAGGAAGCGGCGGAAGCGACGAGGGCAAGGGCAACACGGTGGACGACGTGGACGGATTCTACGACGATTTATAAAAAATTGAAAATTCCTCTTTACAGCGGGGAATTTGTGTGATATAATATCTTTACAAGCAAAAATATGGAGGGAAGTTATGGCTCACGTTATATCCGACGAATGTGTAAGCTGCGGCGCATGCGCGGCTACCTGCCCTGTTGAAGCTATATCCGAGGGAAGCGACAAGTACGTTGTCAATCCCGACGTCTGCATCGACTGCGGCGCGTGCGAGGACGGTTGCCCCACGGGTGCTATCCATCCCGCTGAATAATCAAAACACGGGGGACGGCGCAGGCTTTTCAAAGGCTCTGCGCCGTCTTTTTGCGGTTTTATGGGGCGGATAGCGTTATATCATAAAATCAACAGGGGGCTTATGGCGCAAGAATGACTGTTTTGAAGCAGGGAGAGGTTTTAGAGGACTTCTTCGGCGATAAAAAGATAATACAGAACGAGGGGCTCTACCGCTTCACGTCGGACAGTGTGCTGTTGTCCAAGTTTGCGCGCGCCAAGGCGGGCGATAACGTCGCCGATTTTTGCGCGGGATGCGGCGTCGTCGGCTTTCATTTTCTGTGCCTAAACCCTAAAATCCGCTCTCTGACCCTCTTCGAAATGCAGGAAGAGCTGTGCGATATGGCTCGCCGCACCGCTATTTTAAACGGCTTTGAGTGCGATGTAGAGTGCGTGAAGATACAGGATATCCCCCGCTCATTCGACGATAAATTTTCGCTAATTTTATGCAACCCGCCCTATGAGCGCGGCGGCTTTCAGAGCGAGGATATAAAAAAGGCAGTCTGCCGCAAGGAGTTGACGCTGACCCTTTGTGAGACGGTGGAGGGGGCGTTCCGCGCCTTAAAGTTCGGCGGAAGATTTGCAATAGTCCACCGCGCCGACCGCGCCGCTGAGCTTATATATCTCTTGAAAAAGCGCAATTTAGAGCCAAAAAGATTGCAATTCGTCGCGGGGTGCGAGGGCGGGAAGCCCTATCTCGTCCTCGTCGAAGCCGTCAAGGGCGGCAAGGAGGGGGTGGAAGTTCTCCCCGTCGCCGTCAACTCGTCTCCAACCCAAAAATAATCAAAAATATCAATATATATTTAAATTTTATGGTCTATTTTGTCTCGACGCCAATCGGAAATTTAAAGGATATCACCCTTCGCGCCCTTGAAACGTTGCGCTCTGCCGACGTTATCTTTTGCGAGGACACGCGGCATACTTTGAAGCTTTTGAACGCATACGATATCAAAAAGCCCCTTCAATCCTGCCACAAGTTCAACGAGCGCGAGGCGGCTGAAAAAATTGCCGCCGCCGCAAGCGAGGGCAAGCAAGTCGCCGTCGTCTCCGACGCGGGCATGCCCGTCGTCTCCGACCCCGGCAATATCGTCTGCACCGTCCTCCGCGAGCGGGGGATTGGTTATACCGTGTTGCCGGGCGCAAACGCCGCGCTCTCGGCTCTCGTGCTTTCCGCAATGCCCGCCGACAGCTTTCTCTTTTTGGGCTTCCTCCCCGAAAAGTCGGGCGAACGCAAAAAATTACTTCAAAAATATAGAGATATCGAGGCGACCCTCATCTTCCACGCCGCCCCGCAGGACCTCGACGGGTATATAGCCTGCCTTTTCGAGATTTTGGGCGACAGACCCGCCTGCGCCGTCCGCGAGATAACCAAGGTGCATGAGGAGTGCATATCCTTCAACCTATCCGAGGGTCTTTCCTGCGAAAAGAGGGGGGAGTTCGTGCTGATTGTCGGCGGCGCAAAACGTGCGGAGTGCCCGCTCAATTGCCTGCCGCCCGAGGAGCATATCAAAAGATATATGGACGAGGGGTATGACAAGAAAGAGGCGTTGAAGCTCGCCGCCCGCGACAGGGGCGTGCCCAAGTCCGAACTCTATAAATACACTATAGATCTTTGAATTTTTAATATAATTTTATCTGTGTCTATAATAGCCGCGGGGCGCTTGCAAGCGCCCCGCGGCTATTAAAAATATCAATATATATGCAAATTTCAGTATATTATTTGCGTTATAACGCCCCCGCCGAGGCAGGCTCTGTCGTCGTAGAACACGGCGTATTGCCCCTCGGTCACGGCGCGCTGGGGTTTTTCGTATTCCACCGTCGCGCCCCCGTCGTCCGTCAAGGTAACCCTTGCCGCCTGCTCGCTCTGCCGATAGCGGAGTTTAACGCCGCAGTCAAAGGAAGGGGGAGGGTCAAAGCCTATCCAATTGAGCTTTTGCACCCTGCAAGCCCGCGAATACAGCGGGCTCTCGTCCCCGTGCGAGACGTATAAAATATTGTTTTCAAGGTCCTTTTTGACGACGAACCATCGCCCCTCTTCGCCCTTTTTTCCGCCGAGATCCAGCCCCCGCCGCTGCCCCAAGGTGTAGTACATGAGCCCCTGATGCTCGCCCACGCACTCTCCGCCGAGGGTCACAATTTTCCCGGGCTTTGCGGGCAGATATCCGCTTAAAAACTTGCGGAAATTGCGCTCGCCGATAAAGCAAATGCCCGTCGAATCTCTCTTTTCCGCCGTCGCAAGCCCCGCTTTTTGGGCGATTTCCCGCACTTCGGACTTCAACAATCCGCCCAAGGGGAAGATAACCCTTTCAAGTTGATCTTCGCGCACCTGATTTAAAAAATAGGTCTGGTCCTTGCCGCCGTCCGCCGCCTTCAAAAGGCGAACGCGCCCGCCCTCGCGCGAAACCCCGCAATAGTGCCCCGTCGCAATGAAGTCCGCCCCGAGGTTTTGGGCATACTCCTTAAAGGGTCCGAACTTTATCTCGCGGTTGCATAAAACGTCGGGGTTGGGCGTCCTTCCCGCCGCATACTCCTCGAGGAAATATGCAAAAACCCTCTCGCGGTATTGCTCCGCAAAATTTACCGAGTAGTAGGGGATATCGAGAGCCGTGCACACCCTTACGACGTCGGCAAAGTCGCCCTCCGCACTGCACGCGTCCGAGGGATCGTTTTCCTCCCAGTTGACCATGAACAGCCCGACGACGTCAAAGCCCTTTTGTTTTAGTATGAGCGCCGCGACCGATGAATCCACGCCGCCGCTCATTCCGACAACCACCCTCTTTGCGGGCATAATTTTTCTCCTTCGCCTTGTTAAAAACATTATAGCATGTTTCAATAATGTTTGCAATTAAATTATTTTATGGTATAATAAGAGTATCGTGAAATTCTCGCTCACGCTTACGCGCTTCGTATAAACGTCGCGATACTGTGTCGCGTCGTCCTATTAACATTTGAAAGCGGCATTTTCAGAGTTGTCATCCCGAGCGATTGAGAACCTCGCGAAGCGAGTTCGATAGAGTCGAGGTTCTCGCAAGGCGTAAGGAAAATCGCCTTGCTCGGACACCGCTCGCGCGGACGTATGCGCTCGCTCATCTCGCTCGGCAAAACAGTGGGTGTCCACTGTTTTGAAAAGTCCTCGCTCGTCCCCTCGTGGTCTCGGTGAGCAATTTTGAAACGTCTGTCGCACCCCCTCGGGTATGAGGTCTGCATTTCTAAATATTATTATCTCAATAAATACGCACCCGTAGCTCAGTTGGATAGAGCACGGGCCTCCGACGCTCGGTGCCGATGGTTCGAATCCATTCGGGTGCGCCATTTCGTCGCCGCAAGGCGACCTTTCAACGGGGCAGGATAAATCCTGCCCCGCAGTTTTGCCGCCTGCGGCTCCTCTTTCGCAAAAATCTCATTCTTGCGATTTTTGCGAGACGATATTCCCAAGTAAAATTCGTCTGCACATATGGTTGAGTTTTGCCATTTTGTTGTGCCGATCTTCGCTTTTTTTAAGGCGGCGTTTATAAGCGCCCTGCCGTTCGGCAGGCGCTTGCCTTTGCCGTCTGCGGCTCCTCTTTCGCAAAAATCTCCCTATTTCTGCTGCCTATAATTTCCCCGCGAACGGCGCATACTCAATAAAAAGGGGGAATAAAAAATGATAGAACACGACACGATAGAACTTTTCAAGGAGTGCGACGCGGGCATAAAGATGGGCATCGACGCCATCGACGAGGTCAAGGACCGCGCCCAAAACCCGCAGTTTAAGGGCGAGCTCGACGGCTATCAGCGCGAATACGCCAATCTCCAAAACGAGATGCGCGGCATACTCAACTCATACGGCTCGGAGGGCAAAAACCCCAACCCCGTCGCAAAGGGCATGGCGCACATGAAGGTGGATTTTTCCATGGCTATGGACGACTCGGACAACAAAATCGCCGACCTTTTGACCGACGGCTGCAACATGGGCGTCAAGTCCATCAACAAATATCTCAACGAGTACAAAGCCGCCGACAGCCGCGCCAAGGACTTCGCAAACCGCCTAATAGAATTACAGGACAGGCAGCTCAAATCTTTGAGACGCTATCTTTGACGCCCTCAGCGCTTGCCCATATCCCGCGCCCTTTTGAACGGCGTGCCGCAAAAATACAATAATATATAAAATATATATGGATATATCGTGCGCTTGGCGCGCCCGCAGCTCGGCTGCGGGCGCGCCGCAGCTCGGCTGCGGGCGCGCCGCAGCTTTTCCCCAAAAAAATTTTCGAAAAAAATTAAACTTAGGTTATTTTTTTGTTGACAAATGCAAAAATATGTATATAATTTTATATGAAAATAAACCGTAATTAATTTTTCGAGGTGACAAAAATGCCTATATCGATTGCGCCGCGCGGCTTGGAACTCAACATAAGGAAGGTCAGCGCGGACGATAAAGTGAGGAAACATCTCCACGAAATGGGGATAGCCGAGGGCGGCAAGATAACCCTTCTCTCTTCCGACGGCGGCAACGTTATCGTCGTCGTGAAAGAGGGCAGGCTGTGTCTCGATAAGGACCTCGCAAAAAAAATTCTGGTGGCGTAACCCGCCGCCTCCATTTTTTGGTTAAAAAATAAACCACGGTTATTTTTTAAGCCCCGCCATAAGGCGAAAGGGCGAAAAACGACGAAAAAAGGACGGACTTCAAAACCAAATGGCAACAAAAATTTTAAGCGATTTTGCCGTCGGCGAAGGCGGCACGATCAAGACCGTGACGGGCGAGGGGAGAATACGCCGCAGGCTCTTCGACATGGGCGTGACGCCGGGCGCGTCGCTCGTCATGCGCAAAAAGGCGCCCCTCGGCGACCCCATCGAGATAACGATAAGGGGCTATGAACTCACCCTTCGCAAGGCGGAAGCGGCGTGCGTGGAGGTGGAACTCAGATGAAGACGTTTGCGCTTGCGGGCAATCCCAACTGCGGAAAGACCACCCTATTTAACGCCCTCACGGGCTCCACGGCGCACGTCGGCAACTGGCCGGGCGTCACGGTGGATAAGAGGGAGGGAGTATATAAGGGCGGCAGCGAAAACGTCGCCATCTGCGACCTTCCGGGCATATATTCGCTCTCGCCGTACACCCCCGAAGAGGTCATTTCGCGCCAATATATCCTCGATGAAAAGCCCTACGGCATAATAAATATAGTCGACGCGACCAACCTCGAGAGAAATCTATATCTGACTACCCAGATACTCGAAATGGACGTCCCCGTCATCGTCGCCCTCAACATGATGGACGAGGTGGAAAAGGTGGGCGACAGGGTGGACGCAAAGGCTCTCGAAAGGGCTTTGGGCGTTCCCGTCGTCGAAATTTCCGCCCTCAAGGGCACGGGCATTAAGCAGCTTATGGAAAGGGCTGTCTCCATGCCCGCCGAGAGAAAGGGCGCGACGGTCTTAAAGGGAGTTATAGATAAAAATATCGAGACTGCCAAGGCTTATTATATTGCAAACGGCGAGCCCTCGCCCCTCTTCCACGCCATCAAATTATTGGAGAGCGACGAGCTCGAATTGAAGAAACAGGGCGCGGATAAGGCGCTTGCGGACGCGGCGGGCGGCGAGGATATGGAAGCCGTCATCGCCGACGAAAGATATAAATATATATCTGCAAATCTCGCCACCGCAAAGGTCAAAAAAGACCGCGAACTTCTCACAAAATCGGATAAGATAGACAGGGTTTTGACGCACAGGGTATGGGCTTTGCCCATATTCATTGTGGTTTTATTCGTCATATTCCACCTGACCTTTTCGGAGGATCTGTTCTACATAGGCGCCATATGCGAGGCGGCGGGCAATCCCCTGCCGGGCGTCGCGGACCTCGGCTACGTATTGGAAGACGGCGAAACGCTGTCCGCCGCGGGAATGACGCTATCCGTCTTTTATGACGGCGCGGTGTTCTCGCCGGGCGTCATACTCTTCAACGCATTCGATATCTCGACGGGCTGCCTGCTCGACACGATAGCTTCGGCTATGGAAAACGCGGGCGCGGCGCCTTGGGCAATGGGGCTCGTCAACGACGGCATTTTGAGCGGTATTATAGCGGTATTGGGCTTCCTGCCCCAAATCCTCATGCTCTTTCTCTTCTTCTCAATTTTGGAAGATACGGGATATATGGCGAGGATAGCCTTCGTTCTCGACAGAATATTCAGAAGGTTCGGGCTCTCGGGCAGGGCGTTCATGCCCATGATTATGGGCTTCGGCTGTTCCCTTCCCGCAATGATAAACACGAGGACGCTTGCCGACGAAAAGGAGAGGACGGCTACCGTCAGGGTAATTCCCTTCTTCTCCTGCGGGGCAAAACTTCCCATTCTCACGGCGATAGCGGGCGGAATTGTCATGTATTTCGGCGTGGGCAATGCCGACGTCATCACCTTCGGCATGTATATGCTCGGCGTGTGCACGGCGATTATCGCCGTTCTCCTGATGCGCAACACCACGATGCGTGGGGAGACGCCGCCCTTTATAATGGAGCTTCCCGCATACCATCTGCCGGGCTTCAAAAATTTAATGCTCCATCTTTGGGATAAGACCAAGCACTTCGTAAAGAAAGCTTTCACGATAATCTTCGCTTCGACGGTAATAATCTGGCTGCTCTCGAGCATAACCTTTGATTGGAAGTTCATAGACGGCGAGACGACCAATAAATTCGGCGCAGTGCTCACGATGGAAGACAGCATCCTCGCGGGCATCGGCAAGCTCATTCAGCCCATCTTCACCCCCCTCGGCTTCGGCGCGCAGCTCAACGAATGGGGCTGGGTATTCGCCGTCGCCGCACTCACGGGGCTTATCGCCAAGGAAAACGTCATCGCCACCTTCGCCACCCTTGCGGCGTGCATAGTCGCGGGCTTCGAGGGCACCGACGAGGGAGTGGAGGAAGCGGTCGTCATGATCGCCAACACGGGCATAACGATCCCCGCCCTCATCTCCTTTATCGCCTTCAACATGACCACAATCCCCTGCTTTGCGGCTTGCGCAACGGCAAAGGCGGAACTGCCGCAGGGCAAGTTCAGGTGGACGCTTCTCTTTTGGATTGTCACCTCGTACACCGTCGGCACGATAATCTACACCGTGGGCAGCTGGTGGTGGACGGTATTTATCTGGCTCGCCGTCGCCGCCGCGATAACGACGCTCATAGTCCTCAGAAATTTGGGGAAGTTCGATATATGCGCCCTCTTCCGCAGAAAGAAGGGCAAGGAGTAAGGGTATTATGACTGCGGTAGATATAGCTGTAATAGTCGTCGTCTCGGTGGCGTTCGTCGCCGCCGTGGGCATAATCGTATGGCGCAAATTAAAGCACAAAAGCGGTTGCGACTGCTGCGATTGCCATTCCTGCAACCACTGCAATCACTGCAACCCCAAGCACCCCGAATGAGATTTTCTTGTAGAGCGGCGCGCGCGGAAATGTTTCCGCGCCCGCCGCTTCATACTGCTCCGCCCGTCCCAACCTGTCATCCTGAGCGGAGCGCGGCGTAAACGCCGTGCGCAGTCGAAGGATCCCATCGGGTATGAGGATTGCTTTTCTAAATAATTATACCTTAATTTTGACCTTCCCCCTTCGCAAGGGGGAAGGTGTCTTTTTCGTAACGAAGCGAGAAAAAGACGGATGAAGGTTG
>CANRKX010000026.1 GCA_947631325.1 uncultured Clostridia bacterium
AGACGGCTGTCTTTCCTTACAGCCGTCGAGACAGGTGTCTTTTTCGTAACGAAGCGAGAAAAAGACGGATGAAGGTTCCCCTTCACCCCTCCAACGCCATCCCCCCGAAAAAAATCGCCGCCGCGCGGAAACCCCTTCCGCGCGGCGGCTCTTTCATTCCACTCACTCAATCACTCTTTCCCCTTTCTTCCCTCGGGGGTCTTTTTTGAAATCCCGTGCACCGCACAGTACACCGCAGGGATAAGCACCAGCGTCACGAGCGTGCCCACGAACAGCCCGCCGATGACCACAATGCCCAGCGGCTGCATGAGCTCCGACCCCTGCCCTATGCCGATCGCAAGGGGAATGAGCGCAAGTATAGTCGTCAGCGTCGTCATGAATATGGGGCGCAGGCGCACCTTGCAGGCGTCAATCACGGCGTCGTAATGGCTCGCCCCCGCCTCGTGCAGCTGTTTTATCTTTTCGAGCATGACTATAGCGTTATTGACCACCACGCCCATCAGCATGATAAGCCCTATGAACGACACGACGTTAAGGCTCGTGCCCGTTATGACGAGTGCGAGGAACCCGCCCGTGAACGAGAAGGGTATGCTCGCCATGATTATGAGCGACTTCACCGCCGAACCGAACTGCACCGCCATCACCGCAAACAGCAGGAAGAAGGAAATTACAAGTGCTATGGCAAGCCCGCCGAACGCGTCGTTCAAATAGCTCGATATTCCGCTCTGCTCAAACTCATATCCCTCGTATTCGGGCGCGGCAAGCACCTCCGCCGCCGCCTTTTTGAGCTTCTTGCCCGCCGTTCCCGTGTCCGCCCCGGGTAGAGTCGCCGAAATGGACACCATCTCCTTTCCGTCCGTGCGCCTTATACAGGCGTCCACCGTCTTTTGGGTGATCAGGGCAATCCTCTCGTCCTCGGGCAGGCTGTCGTCGCTCAGCTTTATCGCCTTCGCGCTCCCCGCCCCGTCCGCGGCATAGCCCACCACGAAGTTCTTCAAGTCGTCTATCGACTGTATGGCTCCGTCCTTAAACCTCACGTTGAGCGTGCAGTCCCCGCCGTCTATCGTCGCTGTGCAGGCGTCGTATCCCGACATGCCTATCCTCAGCGTCATTACAAGCGTCTGATAATCCAGCCCCTTCTCCTCAAGCAATCTCCTGTTGAATTTGACGTCGTATTGCACCGACTTATCGGTGGACGAGTTCTTTATATCTGTAAATCCCTGTTCGGGGAGCTTTTGCTCGATCTTCCCCGCGATTTCCTTCAATGTATCGCCGTCTTTGCCCAAGATTGTAACAGAAAGGTCGTCCGAGCCCGACATGAGCGACGCCACGACTCCGTCCACCTCGCGCACGGTAAGGCTCCTCTTTGCGCTCTTCTCGCCGTCGTCCTCGTTTAATTTTCTTATCCTCTCCACAACCTTGTCCGTGCCGCGGTTGGTGGTAAGTTGCAGGGTGATTATCCCCGTATCGGTCAACGCCAGCAGTCCGTTTTTGCCTATGCTCACCGAAATATAGTCGATATTTTCTATATTTTTTTCAATCTTCGCGGCAAATGCCGACACGTCGCGGCTTATTTCTTCCAAATCGGAATTGGAGCCGTATGACATGTCTATCTCTATCTGCCCTTTGTCGATAGAGGGCAGGAATTCGGTGCCCGTCAAGAAGAGCAGCCCTATGCTCGCCCCGAAGATTATTATCGCCGAAAGTATGGGCACGATCTTTTTATTGAGAGCCATGGGCAGAATTTTTCCGTAAAAGGCGGTGATCTTCTGCATGATTTTGGGCTCCTTCAAGCCCTTAAGCCACCCCTTGAAGCCCTTGCTTCCCGTCGCCCTTCTCTCTTTCTTTCCGTCTGCGCCCCTTGCGGCGTCATCGCCCTCATCGGCTTTGCCATCTTTGGCAACGTCCGCAGATTCTTGGGCAACTTCCCCTTGGGCAACGTCCGCCGTCTTTTCGACGTCCCCGGCAACGCTCTCATTGACGCTTTCGACCGCGCTCACGTCGCCCGCCGCCTTTACAGCGTCCTCTTCGGCGACATTTTCGCCCGCCGTCCTTCCGTCAAGCCCGTCCGCAAGCCTTCCGCCCTTCAGCATGCGCTTGCCCCTCGTCAGCATTGAGTACAGCGCGGGTATAACGGTCACGGCGATTATGAGCGACAGCGACAGCGAGAATATGACGGCGAACGACAGGTCGGTGAATATCTCGCCCGTCAGCCCGCCCGAGAAGATTATGGGGATGAACACGCACACGGTTGTAAGGGTAGACCCGAAAAGCGCGCCGCCCACTTCGGTCGTGCCGTCCACCGCCGCCTCGAACGCCGACTTGTCCATATCCCTGTGCTTTGAGATGCTCTCGATAACCACTATCGAGTTGTCGACGAGCATGCCTATGCCCACGGCAAGTCCGCCGAGGGAGACCATGTTGAGCGTAATTCCCATCAGCGACAGGCATATTATCGCCGCCAGCACCGAAAGGGGCATGGTAACGGCAATAATCAAAGACGTCTTTATCTTTTTCAAGAATATGAATATGACGACGACCGCCAGCGCGCCGCCTATAAGCATGCTTATAAGCACGTTTGATATGCTGTCCGAAATGAATTGCGATTGGTCGTCCAAAAGGCTTATCGCCACCTTACCCTCGCCGTCGCCCGCAAGGTAGTCGCCGTACACCTTTTTGACCTTGTCGACGACTGCCGAGGAATTTGCGCCGTTGGATTTATACACCTCTACGATAGTGCCGTCTATTACCTGCGGCGTCGAGCCGTCGCCGAAGTAGACGTATGAGGAATATTTCCTCTCCTTCTCCACCGTCGCAATGTCCGAGACGGCGACCGTCTTGGGCTTTGCCTTCTCCTCTTCTATGACTATGGTCTGCCCGCCCACCTCTTGGGTCTTTGCGGGCGTCGATTCAAAGGGAGTCAGTATTATGAATTTTATAAGTTCGTCGGAAAAATCTGTCCCGAGCGTTTTCTTTATCGAGCTTTTTATGGTATCAAAGACGTTCAGCCCTATTACGTCGCCGCTTGCCACTTCCTTAGCCTTTTCGGGGTCATTTATATCATATCCGAAAGCTGTCAGAAAGGTATTTTGCGCAATTCTGTCGCGCACGCCCTTAAAGATAGCGCACAGCTCTGCGGGCAGGGTGACGGGGGAATTTTTTATATCTTCCTCGCTCGTTATGTCCGAGTTGTTGCGTATCTGCACGGTCGAGCCCTCCTCGGTGAGATTGCCGAGGGGTATGTCGAGTGCGCCGTATGAATATGTCTGCACTATGAGGGGTGCAAGGAGTTCGAGCCCTCCGAAGGGCTTTATCGTCCACACCTCGTCGGCCCCGCCCTTAATCTCCACGCTCTCCACGCCGTCAATTGCGGCAAGTTTGGAAGACAGAGCCTTCGCCCCCTCGTATGCTTTGGCAAGGTCTGAAGTTCCGTCCTCATTTTTGGAAGTCACCGAGAGGGTTGCGAGAGCTTCCGCGTTCAAATCTATGTCGTATACGTCGGTCGTCACCCCGTCGGGGAGGTTCAAAGCGGAAAGTTTGGAATTTATATCGCTCTTCTTCTCGCCCGTGTCCGTGCCGTAATCGAAGGAGAGCACCACGGCGGAGAGATTGTCGTATGAATAGCTGTCCACCTCGGTTATCCCGCCAATGGACGACAGCCCCTCTTCCACGCCCTCGGTTACGTCCTTTTCCACCGACTCGGCGTTTGCGCCGGGGTATATTATCTGAACGCACACCATGGGCACGTTTATGTCGGGTAAAAGATTTATGGGCATCTTGATAGTCGAGTAGACGCCGAAAGCGAGAACGAAGAGCACGACTAAGACTATCGCCACCGACTGTCTTATAAAAAAGGCAAAAAATTTCTTCACTTTTTATCAGCCTCCCGCATGTCGAGTTTTTGTAATTTCACAAGGCTTATCTTGGCGATAATAAGGCATACTATGGGGGCAATCGCAAAGGCGAGCGCAATTCCGCCCGCAATCACCACCCCCAAGGCAAAGCCGTCGGGGTTATTTTCCCTCAGCCCCGTGCCGCTCGCAACCCCCGCAAACACGGCGAGAGCTATAACGGCTGCAAGGGTACACGCCACGAATATCTTTATTATCAAAAAACACCTCTTTATCCTGTCGAGATATCTTTTGGCAAGTTCTTCCCTTTCCATCATCTTCCCTCAATTCAAAGCGGCGCACTCCAATGCGCCGCCCTTTATATTGCATAATTATTGCATAAACAACGCCGCCGCGCCGTATGCGCCCGCTCTCTTTTGAAGCTCCGCGCACTTTATCTCGACGGGTGCGTATCCGCTTCCGCCGAAGATCTCGCTCTCCACCGCCTTCTTTAAGGGCTTTATAAGCCGCGAGCCCTGCGCCGAAACTCCGCCGCCTATGATTATCGCCTGCGGGCGGAATATGTTTATTATGTTTGCCACCCCGCAGGCAAGATACTTTATATACCAGTCCACCACCCGCTTTGCCGAGCGGTCGCTGTCCATATATTCGAACGCCGTCCTCCCGTCCGCGCTGTCGTAGGAATAGGTCTTCCACATGTCCGAAGAGGTGTCGTCCTCCATCGCCCAGCGGGTGCGACGGGTGAGCGCCCGCGCCGAGCAGTAGGCTTCGAAACACCCGTATCTGCCGCAGGTGCACCTGTCGCCGCCGCGCTCTATGACCATATGCCCTATCTCCGCGCCCGCCGACTTGTTGCCCTCGAACAGCTTTCCGCCTATCACTATTCCCCCGCCCACTCCCGTGCCGAGGGTTATAAGTACGCTGTCCGAATATTCCTTCCCCGCTCCGAACTTGGCTTCGCCCAACGCCGCCGCGTTCGCGTCGTTGCACACCTTCACGGGTATTGAAATCCTCTTTTCGAGCTTTTGCTTTAAGGGGTAGTTTTCAAGGTGTAAATTTGCGGCGTACACCACCACGCCCTTCTCGCTGTCAATAGTGCCGGGGCAGCCGACGCCCACTCCCTCAACCGCCGAGAACACCGCCCCGCAGCCTTGAACGAGTTTTTCCACCATCTCCTCGAGGGTTTCGTCCAACTTTGCAGTCTGCGGCGTGGGCAGCTCATATTCGCCCGCGGGCTTGCCGTCCGCAAATATTACGCCCTTTATAAAAGTTCCGCCTATGTCGAGACCTATGTTGTATTTCATATATAACTCCTTATTTTTCGCCCGTCGAGCCGAATCCGCCCGCCCCGCGCACCGTGTCGGAGAGCTCCCCGCTCTCGCAGAAGTCGGCTTTTATATAGGGCGCTATGACGAGCTGGGCAATCCTCTCGCCCTTTGCCACCCTCTGCTCCTCGTCGGAATGGTTGTGAAGGGCGACCTTGACCTCGCCGCGATAGTCGCAGTCTATGACCCCGACCTTGTTCGCGGGGGCAAGCGATCTCTTCGTCGCGAGCCCGCTTCGGGCATAAATAAAGCCCGCAAGACCTTCGGGCAGCTGCATGGCAAATCCCGTGGGCACGAGCACCGTCGCGTGCGGCGCAATCACCATATCGCCGTCAATGCAGGCGTATAAATCCGCGCCCGCCGCATACTCGCTCCCATAGGTGGGAATCACCGCGTTTTCATTGAGTTTTTTTATATTGACCCGCATATATGCTCCTTTTAAACAAATTGCTCGCCGTCCCAAAGGACAATCTCGTCCCTCTCGAAAGTGGGCTTCAAGAGTATGATGCGCTGGTTGGACGACCCCCTGAATCTGAGGTTCAAATCCTTCAATTCCTCCACGAATCTCCCGTCCACGAGCACGTCCATGCAGTGCAGAATTCGAAGATTTGTAGATAGGTCGCCCTGCTTGCCCGTGAGGATATCCTTCTCGAAGTCGTATCCCGTAAAGCACCATAAAGATTTTTGGGGATAGGCGGCTCTCAACCTCTCCACAAAGGGCGCAAGCCTTTGGGCGTTCTCGGGCTCGAAGGGGTCGCCCCCCAACAGGGTAAAGCCCTTTATGTAGTCGGGCTCCATGGATTTTATAATTTGGTCCTCCGTCTCGCGGGTGAACTCCTCGCCGTAGGCAAAGTCCCAGGTCTCGGGGTTGAAGCAGTTCTTGCAGTGATTTCTGCACCCGCTGACGTACAGCGACGTCCTGACCCCCGGACCGTTGGATATGTCATAATATTTTATCTTAGCAAAGTTCATAAAAAAACCTTTCCGCCTTCTCCTACCGAGCGCGGAACATATATGCGTCGTTCTGCTGTGTCGAGCTTGCGTTTGCCCTCGGTCACTTACGTCATTGTAAGCTCCCGTCGGGACAATCCGCGCTCTCCTTGCATAACTCGCATCTCTGTCCCGCGGCGTTCTATGAGCACGGCTTATGATGTGCGCGGCTTCTCCCAACCTGTCATCCTGAGCGCAGCACGGCGTTCACGCCGTGCGAAGTCGAAGGATCCCATCGGGTATGCGGCGACTATTTCTAATTATTATACCACATTATAACCTTCCCACTTTGTAAGGGGGAAGGTGTCTTTTTCGTAGCAAAGCGAGAAAAAGACGGATGAAGGTTGCCCGATAAAGCGCTTCCCCTGTCCCTCCCAAGCCGCGGCGCAGAGAAATATTTCTGAAATAATAACGTTGCAAGCAAAACCACGCTTTTGCGCAGCAAGACTCAATTTGCGCATACTTGCGCCTCTGCGAGGTGAATTGCCGCCACTATATAATACGTGCGCCCTTGGCGGTGGCGGCAAGAGGGCGAGAAGCCCTCAAATCGCGCAAATTCGCAGGGGCGCGCAACCGCCCCGAGAATTTCGCGAAATCTTAAAGGTGCAACACCCTCGCCTTAATCTCCTTGGTCTTGCCCACGTTCCAGAAGTTCTCGCCGAGATATCCGCACGTCCTGCGCGTCACGTTCATCTTGCGCTGGTCCTTGTTATGGCAAACGGGGCACTCCCATTCGTTGTCGTCGTTTATTATTATCTCGCCGTCAAACCCGCACACGTGGCAGTAGTCGCTCTTCGTGTTGAATTCGGCGTACTGTATATTGTCGTATATAAACTTAACCACGTCCTCCAAAGCCTGCAAATTATGCCGCATGTTGGGAATTTCGACGTACGATATCGCCCCGCCCGAGGAGATTTTCTGGAATTGGCTCTCGAACTTGAACTTCGAGAACGCGTCTATATTTTCGCGCACGTCGACGTGATAGCTGTTGGTGTAGTAACCCTTGTCCGTAACGTCGGGAATAGTGCCGAATCTCTCCTGGTCAATCCTCGCAAAGCGATAGCAGAGCGACTCGGCGGGGGTGCCGTAAAGCCCGAATCCCAGCCCCGTCTCCTTCTTCCACTTCTCGCAGTGGTCGCGGAGAGTCTGCATGACTTTCAGGGCAAACTTAGTGCCCTCGGGGTCGGTATGGGAGACGCCCTTGACGAGCTTAGTGCACTCATACAGCCCTATATATCCCAAGGATATGGTTGAATATCCGTTGAGTAAGTACTTGTCTATCTTCTCCCCGGGTTGCAGGCGCGCGATTGCGCCGTATTGCCAGTGCACGGGCGAGACGTCGCTCGTCACGCCCATGAGCGCGTCGTGGCGGCACATGAGGGCTTCATAGCACAGCTGTAACCTCTCCTCCAAAAGTTCCCAGAACTTGTTCTCGTCGCCCTTGGCGAGAATTCCGCACTGCGGCAGATTTATGGACACGACGCCTTGGTTGAATCTGCCCTCGAACTTGTAGTTGCCGTTCTCGTCCTTCCAGGGAGAGAGGAAGGAGCGGCAGCCCATGGGCGAGAAGACGTTGCCCTCGTAATTTTCGCGCATCTTCTTCGCCGAGATATAGTCGGGATAGAGCCTTTTCGAGGAGCACTTTACGGCAAGTTTGGTTAAATAGTCGTACTTTCCGCCCTTCAAGCAGTTGTTCTCGTCAAGCACGTATATGAGCTTGGGGAATGCGGGAGTGACGAATACTCCCTTCTCGTTCTTAATTCCCTCGTAACGCTGATTTAAGATTTCCTCTATAATCATGGCGTTCTCTTCGATATAGGGATCCTTATCGTCCAACCACATGAAGAGGGTCACGAAGGGCGACTGTCCGTTGGTCGTCATGAGGGTATTTATCTGATATTGTATCGTCTGTACGCCGGCTTTAAGGGCTTCCCTCAAACGCATGTCGACGAATTTTACCTTGGTCTCCTTGTCTATCTTATCGCCGAACTGCTCCTCGCACTGCTGTTCGTACTTCTCGCGCGTCCTCCTAAGATACTTTCCGAGGTGTGCGACGTTTACCGATTGTCCGCCGTACTGCGAAGAAGCGACGGAAGCTATTATCTGGGTGGTTATGGTGCAAGCCGTCTGGAAGGACTTGGGGCTTTCGATCATCTTGCCGTTCATGACCGTGCCGTTTTCAAGCATGTCGGCAATATTTATAAGGCAGCAGTTGAAGATGGGCTGCAAGAAGTAGTCGGCGTCGTGGAAGTGTATGGCTCCCTCGTCGTGCGCCTTGGAGATCTTTTCGGGCAGAAGTATTCTGCGGGTAAGATCCTTCGAGACTTCGCCCGCGATGAGGTCGCGCTGGGTGGACGCCGTGCGCGCGTTCTTGTTGGAGTTCTCCTCCATTACGTCCTTATTCTTATTCCTTATTAATGATAATATGCTCTCGTCGGTGGTGTTTGCCTTCCTGACGAGCGCGCGCTCATAGCGGTAGATGATGTAAGCCTTCATGAGCTCGTACTTTTGCAGCTCCATCAGCTTCTCTTCCACCATGTCCTGGATATCCTCGACGAGGAACCTCATCCTGTGACGCCCCGCGATGTCGTCCACGATATCCCATATCTGCTTGTCGTCGATCCTGTCCTCGGGATCGACGGCGTCGTTGGCTTTGGATATCGCCACGAATATCTTCTTCCTGTCGAACTCGCAAGTCGTTCCGTCTCTTTTTATAACCTTCATAACTTATCTCCCTTTCGGCTTTACAAGCCGCTTGCAAAATTTGTAGAATTAGCGTATCGAGTATAAGTATAATACTCCTTTCTCCCTTTGTCAAGCCCTTAAACACAATATCTTGTATGAAAATTTTTAACTATCTATCAACATATAGTATAACATTTTTGGGCAAAAATATGCCGAAAATGCCCCGAAAACGCCGTTTTTCGCCCGAAACGCCCCGTGAAACATAACATTTTATTAAACATTTTTCAAATCCTCAAAAAAATTATATTCTTTCGCCTTTCCGCGCTCCCTGCATATTTTAATATTTATTTGAATTTTTATGTCGACGCCGCATTTTCGGTTGACAGGGGCGATTGGGGGTGATACAATATGTGTGATATCAAAAAGATATCAATTTGTATTAAAGGAGAGAAAATATGCAAAGACAGATTGAAGAGAGGGAGCTCAAGGGTCTGAACGGCTGGGCAATGCTCGTTGCGCTCATAGTCGGGTGCTTCGTCGGGCTCGCCTTCATCATTTTGGGTGCGGTGCTAGTTGCCGACCCCGTAACCGAAGAGGTGACCCACCCCGGCTTTTTCGCCCTTCTCGCCCTCGGCATAATTGTCGACGTGTGCTCGTGCATAGGGTTTGCGGGGCTCAAAGTGCTACAGCCCAACGAAGCCCTCGTTCTCACCCTCTTCGGCAGGTATCACGGCACGCTCGCAAAGGACGGATTTTTCTTCGTCAATCCCTTCTGCGTCTCGGTAAATCCCGCCGCCCCCTTCACAAAGACGGGCAGAAAGGTGAGCTTAAAGGCAATGACCCTTAATAACGACAAGCAGAAAGTAAACGACGAGGACGGCAATCCCATCGAAATCTCGGTGGTCGTAATATGGCGCATAGCGAGCGCGGCAAAGGCGGTGTTCTCGGTTGAAAATTACATGACATTCATCTCGACGCAGTGCGACTCGGCTATAAGGCAGGTTGCAAGGCAGTATCCTTACGACGTCTCCGACAACGGCGACGAGAAGAGCCTTCGCGGTTCGTCCGTCGAGGTCGCCGAGGAACTCAAAAAGGAACTTCAATCGCGCTGCGACATGGCGGGAATTGAGATAATGGACGCCCGCATAAACAATCTTGCGTACGCGCCCGAGATAGCGGCGGCAATGCTCCAACGCCAGCAGGCGGGGGCGATAATAGCCGCAAGGCAGAAGATAGTGGACGGCGCCGTGTCCATGGTGGAAATGGCGTTAAAGAAGCTGTCCGACAACGAGATCGTGGAACTCGACGACGAGAGAAAGGCGCAGATGGTCTCCAATCTGTTGGTCGTCCTCTGCGGCAACCGCGACGCCCAGCCCGTGGTCAACAGCGGCTCCATATACTGATGGACGAAGTTTACATATTCCCCCGCCGTCTCAAATGCGCCGTACGCGGCGTAATATTGCTAATTGCGGCGGCGGGAATGGCGCTCACTGCCGCGCTACCATATATCCGACCCCAAATAATGGGAGGATATTATATCGTCATCATAGTAGTTGCTATCATAAGCGGCACGGGATTTTTGGCGTCGTCTGCCTTCTACTTAGCCAACGCTCTGAGAAGATTGCAGATAGTTGCGGATAAAGAGGGCATAAAAATTAATTGCACAATATTGCCTATCGGGTTCATACCGTGGAGCGAAGTCGCCGAGATTGGCTACGACGCCCCGCAAAACCTTTTGGGCGCAATAACAGAGCCCGAGCTCAACGCACTGATACTCGTGCTCTCCTCCCCCGAAGAATATAAAAGGGGGCGCAATATACTGCAACGAATACACATTTTAATTCACCGCGGCAGGGTGAAAGTGCCCCTCTCGCTGTGCAACGGCAAGGGCGGCGAGATAGCCTCCGCCATCAACGAGCTGTATAAGTCAAGCCGCAAAGATATTTAAAGGGCTGAAGCTGTCCCGCGCGCGGACTCCATTATGAAAACGTCAGCCCGATTGATAACCCCGCCCGTCCCAACCTGTCATATTGAGCGGAGTGCTGCGCTCAGGATGACAGGTTGGGAGAAGCCGCTCCCCCCTGTTCATCACATGCCCTGTCCATCACAAGCCGCGGTTCGGAAAAACGATTACCCCCTTGCCCATCACAAGCCGCGGTTCGGAAAAACGATTACCCCCTGCCCATAGAACGCCGCGGCACAGAGATGCGAGCAGAACAAGGAGAGCGCGTATTGTCCCGCAGGGAGCTTACAATGACGTAAGTGACCAAGGGCAAACGCAAGCTCGACACAGTTATGCGACGCATATATGCGCCGCGAATGCCGGAGAGAGATTTTATGGTTTATAATAGTGACTACAGATATATATTTTTACACGACGACCAATCCCGCCGCTCCCTCGCCCGCCTCAACTCTCTGTTCGGCAGAATAGTAATCATCTCCGCCGTGTGCGACTTCGCCGTGTCGGTCATTCTCACGCTCGCCCTCGACTCGATTGCGGGCGAAAACCCCGCCTACATTGCCATACCCTTTGTCTGCGGCGCGGTGTTCTTCGTCGGTATGGCGGCAACGTCCATCGTCATGTCCGTCAAATCCAAAAGGGTGCTTGAAGAGAGCTTTTCAAAGCTCACCCAAACCCCCAAAGACAACCTCAAAAGGCAGCTCCACAACCTCTATATCGGCTTTCAGCGAATGGGAAATATAATGTTTATCGCAATGTTGGCGGCGGGCGTCATCGCAGGAATAATAATCGCCGTCATAGGTCACAGCCTTTCAAAAGACTCCTCCCTCCTGTTAACGCTGATGATGACGGATATCGGCGTCTCCCTCCTCGTCGCGATAGCCGCGGCGTTCGTGATCTGGTCGATTATGTTCTATGTATATCGCCGCAAAGCCCGCCCCGTCGAGAGAGAGCTCACCTTCATGTCTTTCGAAGAGGGCGACGCCCAATAAGGATAGCCATATGCAAAAACCCTCCAAAAAACAAATCCCCCTGAGGATATCCGACGGGCTATATGCAGAGCTCGAACGCTGGGCGGACGACGAGTTCCGCTCTATCAACGGTCAGATAGAGTATCTTTTGACCGAGTGTGTAAAATACCGCAAAAAGGGCAAAAAGGGCTTGACGGACGGGCGTGAAGAGAAGTAAAATATAGGGGTAAGGAGAAATTATGGCTCAACTCGACTCATCCCAAATCAAAAAACTTCGGCGGGGCGAACTGTGCGGCAACATTGCCGTGCTGTTCTGCGCCGCCGTCTTGATCTATTTTGCCGTCCTCTTTTCCGTAAGCTGGATAAAGGACGACAAGCTGATGCAGACGGTGGTATTTTCCACCGCTCCCCCCCTCGCCGTCCTCGGCACCGCAATCGCCGCCTTCTGCAATATCAAATTCGGCAGAAAAATTGACAGCATTGTAGATATGTATATCCGCGACACCTTCGTCGAAAACGCCGCCCTCATGCACCCCGAGAGGAACTCCCTCTCCTTCTACGTAAATCTCGACGATAAAAAGGTGGAAATCACCGTAAACGACTATAAGGAAAAGATTATTTTCGACTTCTCCCCGTTCGGAAGGATAGGGCCTTTCAGAAAAGCTTCCATTCTCTCCGCCGTGGACGCCCGCCTTATTATGACCTTTATGCGCCTTTGGGAGAGGGGATCGGAATATAAGTACGTCGCCTATCGCGAGCGCGACGGTTTAAGGCGCAAGTCGGGCAAACTCATCACTTTAATCGCCGACGGCAAGCCCCAAAAGGCGGCTGTCAAGTACTACATGCAACACAAATGAAAGCAAATATTATTGTAAACGCCTTTTTCGATACCCCCGCCACCCGCTATCAGTCGTCGCGGATAAAGGAAGAGCTCGAAAGGCGAAAAATATCGACATGTATTATAAAAAACGACTTTTTCGGCGCCGAAATAGACGGCGGAAAGTTGAAAGAGTGCATGGATTGCGACTTCGTCGTCTATCTCGACAAGGACAAGTATCTCTCCCTCGCCCTCGAAAAATCGGGGATGAAACTCTTCAACAGCCACTCGGCAATTCAGGCATGCGACGACAAGGCGCTCTGCGCAATCAACCTCGCAAATTGCGGCGTCCCCATGCCCCGGACAATCCCGGGGCTCTTATGCTACGACCAATCCTCCCCTCTCCCGCCCGAATATGCCGACTATATAGAAAGCAGATTGGGCTATCCCCTCGTCGTGAAGAGGTGCTTCGGCTCCCTCGGCAAGTTCGTGTACAGGGCGGACGATAGGAAGGCTTTGGAGAGCTTTATGGAAGAGTTGAAGTGCACCCCCCACCTCTATCAGCAGTATATCGAAGAGAGCGCGGGTCGTGACGTCCGCGTGACGGTGGTGGGCGGCAAGGCGATTGCCGCAATGGAGCGAAAAAGCTGCGGCGACTTCCGCTCCAACATAGGCTTGGGCGGAAAGGGCGCGAAGTATGAATTAGACGGCGAGTTGAGGAATTTATGTGAGCGCGCGGCAAATATCTTAAAGCTCGACTACTGCGGCATAGACGTCCTCTTCGGAAAGGATGGATATCTTCTCTGCGAAGTCAACTCCAACGCCTTTTTCGGGGGGTCTGAGTCAGCGACAGGCGTCAACGTCGCCGCGGAGTTTGTTGACCATATCCTTAACACCCTCTCCAACTAACGCGGCGCATATATGCGTCGCATAACTGTGTCGCGTTTACGTTTTCGCTCGGTTACGTACTTCGTTGTACGCGCCCTCGCGAAAGCCGCACGCTCCTTGTTCTGCTCGCATCTCTGCCCCGCGGCTTCCTATGGACAGGGCTTATGATGAACAATGGTCTCGCTCGTTTCTCCGAACCGCGGCGTCCTATTAGCACGGCTTATGATGAACAATAATATCCGCATTACAAAGCCCTCGGTGCGATGCGCCGAGGGCTTTATCATAACCCCGCCCCTCCCAACCTGTCATATTGAGCGAAGCGAGACTTTTAAGTCGAGCGCAGTCGAAATATCCCATCGGATATGCGGTTTGTACTTCTAAATAATCCCACCTTATTATAACCTTCCCTCTTTCAAAGGTGGAAGGTTTCTTTTTCTCACTTCGTTACGAATAAATCAGATGAAGGTTGCTTGTCTTCACGCTCGCCACTTCCAATCATTCCCGCCAACCTTGTCCCCCAACAAAATGGCTTCACTCAACCATATGTGCCAACGAATTTTATTTTGACACCCCCCTCGCGTTTGATTTGCCGCACCCTTATCCCTCTTTCCACGCCATAAAGACGTATGGCAGCGCTGCCTCAGCGCTCGCGAAAATCGCAACGAAGTGAGATTTTTGCGAAAAAGGAACCGCGGGCAACAAAACAACGGGGTCGGATAAATCCGACTCCGTTAAAAGTTTGCCTTGCGGCGACGATGGTGGGAACAACAGGACTTGAACCTGAGACCTCTTGCATGTCAAGCAAGCGCTCTAACCAACTGAGCTATGCCCCCATTGATTGAATTATAGCAGTAGGTGCCGAATTTTGCAAGCGATTTGATATATATTCACAAATATTTTAATGCGATTGCGCGCATTAAAATATTTCGTGATTTTCAGGGGCTTTGCCCCTCTTTGCGCCACCTTTAAGGGCGCACATATTATATAGTGGTGCAAATTCACCCTACTGAGGCGAAAGTGTTCGCAAATGGGGTTGCGCTGGCGCAGGGAAACCCTGCTTGCGCCATAATTATTTTTAAATGCGTCGCATCTCTGCCCCGCGGCTTCTTATGAGCAACGGCTTCCTACAAACATTTGCGCGGTTCGTTAGAGTTGTCATTTCGACCGATTGAGAGCGCAACGCGCTCGATTGAGTGGAGAAATCCCATGGTGGTCTCGGCGACTACTTCCAATAATCCGACCATATTATAGCCCCGCTCGCCCCCGCTTCACCCCTTCAACTGCGGAAATTTGGTCGCAAGCAACTCAAAAATATGGTCCGCGCACCTCTCCGCGCCGAAGTGCCCGCTGTCGCGGTAAGCCGCAGCCGCGTCCGCATAGGGCTTCATCGCCGCAGGGTCGTTCAAAAACTCCTCAATCTTGTCCGCCGCCCGCGCGGGCTCGAAAATCTTCACGGCGTTCCCCACGACGCCGATATAAAACTCCCCCAAATGCTCCTCGATATTGGTCGCATATTTGGTTATAATATGCGGCAACCCGAAAAAGCACGCCTCCGCGCAGCTGCTCGCGCCGCTCTTGCCGAGGTAGACGTCCGCCGCCGCGAGATATTCAAACATATTCTCGGCAAACGCCTGCGGTTTAAAACAGGTATTGCCCTTTGATTTCAGCTTCAGAAAGCTCTTGTATAGCGCCGCGTTCTTGCCGCAGACGGGCACGAGATTGACGGGCAAATCCCTCTCGAGGATTATCTTCGTTATCTCCTCCATCTTTCCGATCCCGTATCCCCCCTCGGTCATGACGACGGTGAATTTATCGGGCTCCAGACCCAACTTTTTGCGCATTTCGCCCTTGTCCGCGCCAAGCACGTCGAACGCCCCCTCGCGAATTAAGAAGGGAACGAGTTTTAAGTTATCCTTATTGAATCTTCTCGGGTGCTTTTTTATGGCTTCGTCGTAGCCCGTCGAGGTGGAAACCATGACGATATCCGCATAGTACATGAACAGCGGATTGATGATGGCGTCGGGGCAATATGTCGCCGTCAGCGGCTTGGTCTTGCACTTTTTTGCATAGTAATTGGTCGCCCAGTGGGTGGATACGACGAGGTCGGGCTTCAATTCGTCCATGTGCCTGTATCCGGGCTTCCGCGACCCCAGCTTCAAAAACTTCATCGTCGCCCACGTCGCAAGGTGCATGCGCCAGAAGTTCATGTTGAAGGTGGCAAAGTGCCCGTACCAGCGGCTCCTGTTATGGTGCACGACCTCGCTTTTCAGCCTTTCCTCAAAGATTTTCAGCTTTTCGTTGCCGCTCTCGGTGAAGAACTGCGAGCGCACGCACTCCACCTTGTCGCCGTATTTTCTCTCGAACTCGGCGGCAATGCTGTTCATGGGCTCAATGTGCCCCATACCCGCTTCGGTATAGGGAAAAATCACTCTCGGCTTTTCCATCTGTCTCTCCCTGTCCCATATATTATAACTTTTCGCCCGCCCAAAGTCAATAGAGCGGCAGCAAAAAACGGAGTCCTTAAAAACTCCGTCTCCCGCAATCTTCAAATTCATGCGGCAATATCCCGCGTCCTCTTTCAAATTCGCGCGGCAATATCCCGCAACTATTTATTTTTTTTGTATTATTCAGCCCCGCTATCTGCCCCTCTTCACTCTTCGGTCGGGTGCTCCTCCTCATCGTGCGGTTCGGGGAACTGCGACTTGTCGTATTCTATCCCGTTTTTGTCGTAGTAGTCCTTGATTGCCGCCCTTATCGCTTCCTCGGCGAGCACGGAACAGTGCATCTTGTGCGCGGGGAGTCCGTCGAGGGCTTCGGCAACCGCCTTATTGGTGAGTTCCAAAGCCTGCGACAGGGGCTTTCCCTTTATCATCTCCGTCGCCATAGAAGAGGACGCAATCGCGCTCCCGCACCCGAAAGTCTTGAACTTGACGTCTTCTATAATCCCGTCCTTTATTTTGAGATATATCTTCATTATGTCGCCGCAAACGGCGTTTCCCACTTCGCCCACGCCGTCGGCGTCCTCGATAACGCCCACGTTGCGGGGATTGGTGAAGTGGTCCATGACCTTTTCGCTGTATAGTGCCATCTGTATTTTCCTCCTTTATCCTTGAGTTTTTCCGCCCAAAACGTGCGGTATTTTGCCCGAAACATAGTCGTCCCAGAGCGAAGAAATATTTCTCACCCTCTCCACTACTTTTGGAAGTTTTTCGAGCATGTAGTCTACATCCTCTTCACTGTTCGTATCCGCAAGCGTTATTCTAAGCGAGCAGTGCGCCACCTCGTGCGGCAGCCCCAAACTCATCAACACGTGCGAGGGTTGAAGGGAAGCCGTCGTGCACGCCGAGCCCGAAGAAAGGCAAATCCCCTCCGCGCTCGCATAAAGTATAAGGCTCTCGCCCTCCGCCCCTTCAAAGGACATATTGACGTTCCCGGGAAGCCGACGTTTGGCGTCTCCGTTGAGCCCCGAATAGGGAATTTTTTTGAGCCCTTCAATCAGCCTGTCGCGCATCTTCGTCAGCCTTTCCATGTTCTCCTCGAGGTGCTCGCAGGCTTCCTCGAGCGCAGCTGTCATCCCCGCGATTCCCGCTATATTTTCGGTGCCCGCGCGCTTGCCCCTCTCCTGTGCGCCGCCCTCTATCAGGGTCGAAAGGGGCAGCCCCTTCTTGCAGTACAGCGCCCCCACGCCCTTGGGTCCGTGGAATTTATGGGCGGAAAGCGACAGCATGTCCACGTTGTCCTCCGCCACGTTCACGGGTATATGCCCCACCGCTTGCACGGCGTCCGTATGGAATATGACCCCCATCTCGCGGCACACTCTTCCAATCTCGCGTATGGGCTGTATGGTGCCGATCTCGTTATTTGCGTACATCACGGTGACGAGGCAGGTGTCGGGCCGTATAGCCGCCCTCACTTCCTCCGCCGTTATCAATCCATTATTGTGCACGTCCAAAAGGGTGACTTCGAACCCCTCTTTTTTGAGCTTGTCGAGGGTATGAAGCACGGCGTGATGCTCGAAAGCGGTGGATACTATGTGCCGTTTTCCCTTTCTCGCGCCCAAAAGCGCCGCCGACCTTATGCACTGGTTATCGGCTTCGCTCCCCCCCGACGTAAAGTATATCTCCTCGGGCTTGCACCCAAGACGCGCCGCCATTCTCTCGCGGCAGTCGACAAGCACTTCCTTCGCCTCCTGCCCTATTGAGTGCAGCGAGGAGGGATTGCCGTAAATTTTCATAAAGCAGGGGGTCATCGCCTCGATAGCCCTCATGCTCATCGCCGTCGTCGCGGCGTTGTCCGCGTAAACAGTCCTCTTCTCCATTTGTCTATCCCGTATATTCAGTATATCGCTATTATAGATTTAAATTCCTATAATGTCAATAGGAATTGCCCTTCTCCCGTAAAATTTTTTTATTTTCTCCTCCCCTCTCTGTCCTCACCCCGCGCGAATAAGAATCCCGCCCGTCCTATGCTGTCATATTGCGCGAGGGCTTTGCCCGAAGCCCTGCCGAGGGTTCCCTTTGGGAAACGGCAGAGCGGAGCGCGGCGTGAACGCCGCGCGCCCGTCTGCTATCGCAGCGGTACGACGAAGAATCCCATCGGGTATGCGGCGACTACTTCTAATTATTATACCTCATCATAACTTTCCACCGTTTACGGGGGAGAGTACCCGAACCCCAAGGTTCGGGGGAGAGAAGGTTGTTTCGGGAGCCCCCCTATCCCCGTGTTCTCGGTTGGCACTTCCGAAACGCCACCCCATTTTTATATTAAATCGGATAACTTCTTTGAAGTCAGAAATTTCATTATGACCTCGTCCAACTCCTTAAAGAGTGGCAACGTGCAGCATGTCTCGGCGTTCTCGCAGGGGGCGGACCCCTCTTCGAGACAGCTTATGGGCGCGAGCGACCCCTCCCCCGACAGCAATATCTCGGCAACGGTGTATTCGTTTGCGGGGCGCGAAAGTTTATAGCCCCCGCTCTTGCCCCTTGCCGACAGCACGAGCCCCGCCTGCGACAGCTGTTTTACAGTTGTTTCGAGGTATTTGACGCTCTCCCTCTGCCTTGCCGCCACGTCGGAGAGCGATATATATCCCTGCCCGTCGTTCTTGGCGAGGTCAATCATCACCTTGAGGGCGTTGCGCCCCCTCGTCGTTATCATCATAATCTCAACCCCCCAGCTCAATCATTCTCTCTATGCACTTCGCGGCTTTGACCCTCGTGTCCTCGTCCAGAATTATCTCTTCCCCGCCCTCGCCCTTCAAGCAGGCGTACACATCGGGGAGAGTAGTGAGCTTCATATTATGGCATACGAGGTCCTTTGAGAGCTCGTAGAACTTCTTGTCGGGGCAGGCAAATTTGAGGTGCTGAACTATGGAATTTTCCGTCCCTATAATGAACTCCTTCGCCTCCGATTTTTTTGCAAACTCCATGATACCCGAGGTCGAACCCACGTAGTCCGCCCCGTCCGTAACTTCGGGTCTGCACTCGGGGTGGACGAGCACGAGGGCTTGGGGATGCAGTTTTTTTGCCTGTATTAAATCGCCCTTTTCTATGCGCGCATGGGTGGGGCACCCGCCCGATAAAAGTTTAAAGTTCTTCTCGGGCACCTGATTTTTGACGTATGTGCCGAGGTTGATGTCGGGAATGAATAAAATATTCTTCTCGGGCAGGGCGCGGCAGATCTTGACCGCCGAAGAGCTGGTGACGCAGCAGTCTGCAACAGTCTTGAGCTCCGCGGTGGTGTTTATGTATGCGACCACGGCGTATTCTGGGTACTTTTTCTTGACTTCGCGGATAAGATCTGCGTCCATCTGTTCTGCCATGGGGCAGCCCGCCTGCGGGTGCGACAGAATGACCCTCTTTTGGGGGGATAGAATTTTGACCGTCTCCGCCATAAACCTCACGCCGCACATAATAACGGTGGATTGGGGGGCGCTCTTCGCCTTGACCGCCAGCGCATAGCTGTCGCCCACGAAGTCGGCAACCTCGGTTACGTCCTCGGACATATAGCTGTGCGCAAGAATACACACGTCATTTTGCTCCTTAAGCCGCTTGATCTTTGCCTGCATCTCGCCCGTCATAACTCTTTCACTCCGTATTTTTTCATATGGTATAGCATTTTTATTAACCCTTCACTCAATTCCTATCGATTAATTTAATTATATCCTTTCTTCTTTATGGTATATCCTTTTCGGTATACCCACAATTCCTATCGATTATATTGGAATTATACACCTGTTTTTCCTTCAGGTCAACAATTTGAGGGGATAAATTATATTGTCGCTCTCCCCTATCAAGCACGCTTTGTATAAACATTTTGCGCGGCTCGTCTTATGCTGTCATCCTGAGCGAGGGCTTTGCCCGAAGCCCTGCCGAGGGTTCCCGCTTGCGGGAAACGGCAGAGCGGAGCGAAGCGAAGTCTGCTGTCGCAGCGGTACGACGAAGGATCCCATCGAGTATGCGGCTACTATTTCTAATTATTATTTTCCTTATTATTCCTCGTTCCGCTCGCATCTCTGCCCCGCGGCTTGTGATGAGCACGGCTTCCAATAAACATATTGCGCGGTTCGTCTTATGCTGTCATCCTGCGCGAGGGCGTAAGCCCGCTGCCCTGCCGAGGGTTCCCGCTTGCGGGAAGCGGCAGAGCGGAGCGCCGCGCGCCTGTCTGCTATCGCAGCGGTACGTCGAAGGATCCCATCGAGTATGCGGTTCCTACTTCTAATTATTATTTTCCTTATTATTCCTCGTTCCGCTCGCATCTCTGCCCCGCGGCTTGTGATGAGCAACGTCTTTCTATAAATATTTTCGCGGCTCGTTCAAACCTGTCATTCTGACCGAATGAGAATCCTGCGAAGCAGGTTCGATTGAGTGGAAGAATCCC
>CANRKX010000027.1 GCA_947631325.1 uncultured Clostridia bacterium
CTCTATGGCGGGGAGAAGGGAATCGGACTGCGTCTTGTTGAAGCGGTGGCACTCGTCGAGCATGAGATAGGTGCGCTTGCCGTACATTTTGAGGTTGTCGCGAGCGGCGTCCACCGCCTTTTTTACGTCGGCAACGCCCGCCTGAACAGCGTTCAGCTTTATAAATTCGCCATGGGTGGTCTGGGCGACGATGTTGGCGAGAGTGGTCTTGCCCGTGCCCGGGGGACCCCAGAATATACAGCTGCCCAATCTGTCGAGGGAGATTGCGCGGCGAAGAAGGCTTCCCTCGCCCACTATGTGCTTTTGACCTATGAAGTCGTTTAAGTTGTTTGCGCGCATGCGCTCGGCAAGGGGCTTTGCGCCCTCTTCGTTGCCGTTAAAATCAAATAAATCCATCACTCTAAAATTTCTTTTATCTTCTGCATATTTTGTTTCGCCATATCATACCCCTCGTCATACGCCCTGTCGAGGTCCTTGATGGCGTACTGGCTCATGCCCTTCATGGGGGGCGCGAGTCTTAAATCGCATATGTCGCCGTCGCGGTCGGCAATGAGAGCGGTCTGTTGGCTGTCCATTACGTCGAATACCCTTAAAAGGAGCGAGATGATATTGCCCAATTTATCGACGGGCTCTGAGGTGTTGGAGAGGACGTCGACCGAGATGACGACGTCGGCGCCCATATCCTTGACTACCCTTGTGGGAACGCGGCAAAGGCAGCTGCCGTCGACGAACAGCCTGCCGCCGTGTTCGATGGGGCGCAAAATCCCCGGCATGGTGCTTGAAGCCTGCACCGCAAGCGACACGGGGCCCTCTTCAAAGACATAGGGTTTGCCCGAATAGAGGTCGGTTGCGACGCACCTGAAGGGGATTTGCAAGTCCTCGATAAACTTGTTGCCGAGATATGACGAGAGGAGGTTTGCCACCTTTTTGGAGCGCAGAATTGACATGCGAGAGATGAAGGCGGGACCTATGTCGATTAAGTCGCTCTTCTTCAATTGGAGAACGATATTCTTCATTTCGTCAATAGTCATTCCCGAGGCGTAACAGCCGCCGACGACCGCGCCCATGGAGACGCCCGCGATGAAGTCGGGCTTTATTCCCTCCTCCTCGAGCGCTTTCAAAACGCCGATATGTGCGACGCCGCGCGCGCCGCCTGCGCCGAGGGCGAGCCCCAAAGTTTTACTCATAATATTACTCCATAGAAAATAGTTTATATAAATTGAAGTTAAAAAGGGTTGGATATATTGCGTAAATACAAGTTCGGAAGGGTGAAATATGTTTTGCTTGCCGCCTGCCTTTTGTCGTTCGGGGCGGCTATCATCATATACCCCCAAAGATACATAAGCCGATGTTTTGAGGGGTTTGCACTGTGGGCGGAGTGCGTGTTGCCGTCGCTGTTCCCATTCATGATCATCGCGCTCGCGCTCGTGAAGTCGGGAGTAGCGGAGAAGATGTCGCTGCCGCTAAGACGGGTGACGGGCTTATTCAATCTGCCCGAAAATGCCGCAATATGCTTTGTTTTAAGCATATTTTCGGGATATCCCGCGGGGAGCAAGATAATAAGGGAATTTTACGACGGGGGCGCGCTTGACAGCGAGAGTTGCAGGCTTTTGGCGCCGCTGTGCTCGACGTCGGGTCCGCTGTTTATAATAGGCAGCGTGGGATATAAGATGTTCGGCGACGGCAGAGCGGGGCTGAAGATCTTTGCCGCGCACGTTATCGCGGTGATGACGATAAGCCTTATATTTGCCGCGCTCTCCAAAAGGCGCGGGCAGGGCACGAAAAAGAGACTCGTGCCGAGCAAAAACGCGCTTTACGATACCTTTTACGGCGCGGTAATTTCCGTTGCCGTCGCGGGGGGATTTATCGCGTTTTTTTACACATATGTGCAATTTTTGGACGACTTCAATATATTTTTGCCGATCATAAAGATTTTTACACCACTATTCGGCGGGGAGTGCGCGGGCGCGCTGTGCGCGGGGCTTGCCGAGGCGACGACGGGGTGCAGTATGCTCGCCGCGACGGACAGCTTTTTCAAAGCGCCGCTGGCGGGGTTTATGATAACCTTCGGCGGGGCGTCCATACTTATGCAACAACTGTCCCACCTGTCGGGAACGGGAGTAAGCGCAATAAAATTCATACTCATGAAGCTATTGCAGGGGGCGGCGTGCTTTGGGATTTTATGCCTTTTTTGCCTTGTTATGTGAAGGCGAATTTCAAATTGCCCCGCACATATGCCTTAATCAATAGCACCCGAGGATGCGCATCGTGTTTGCCGAAGCGCGGACTTCATCTAAGACGGAAAGGCAGTTTAAGTCGCCTATATCCCCCTCGAGTTCTATAAAGAAGCGATATTCCCCCCTCCTCTCCTTTATGGGGCGGGAGCTGATTTTCGTCATGTTGAAGCCGCCCGCGCCGATGGGGGCGAGAAGTTTAATAAGCGCGCCCGATTGGTGGCGGCAGGTTGCCGAAAAGAAGATTTTTTTGGAGTGGGCGGGTCTTTCGCCGCCCTTGGAAATCAACAGAAACTGAGTGGCGTTGAAGGGAACGTCGGCAATGTTTTTTGGGGAGAGCTGAAATCCCTCCGCCCTGTTGTGCGCGCCGACGATTGCCGCGTCATGCTCGCTCTTTAAAAGTGCGAGCCCCGCCGAGGTGGATGAGACGGCGATAAGCTGGGCTTCGGGCAGATTTTCGAGCAAGAATTTTCTGCACTGCGAGAGCGCCTGCTGATGGGAGAAAACGCGGGTTATCTTGGATATATCCGCCCCCTTCTTGGTGGCGAGGCGGTGGTCTATTTCCACCGTACACTCCGCCGTGGCGGAAAGGTCTTTAAAACTTTCAAGTAAATCTATATTTTGAATTACGCTGCCGTTTATGCTGTTTTCGATGGGCACGGCGGCAAAGTCGCTATCCCCCCTATATACCGATAAAAACACCTCGTCGAAGGTCGGAAGCGCCTTTAACTCGCAGTCGGGGCGGAGAGTTTTGGCGGCAATTTCACTGTAACTGCCGCGGGGACCGAGATAGGCTATCTTCATTATACCTTCCCCGCTATGTCGAGAATGAGGCGTTCGGTGTCGTTCCAGCCCAAGCAGGGGTCGGTGATGGACTTGCCGTAAACCAGATCTTCGGCTTGATTGCCCTCTTCGATGAAGCTCTCAATCATAAATCCCTTGACTATCTTTTTAAAGTCCCTGTCATATATGCGGTTTTGCATGACTTCCTCGCAAATCCTTATCTGCTGTTTGAACTTTTTGCCGCTGTTGGAGTGGTTGGCGTCGATGATTATCGCGGGGTTTTCGAGCCCCGACTTTGCATAGCCCTCGGCGACCTGCATGACCGTTTCATAGTGGAAGTTGGGAATGTCGTTGCCGTATCCGTCGGACGCGCCGCGGAGAATTGCGTGGGCGAGGGGATTGCCCTCAGTCTTGACCTGCCAGCCGTTAAGCTTGAAAATCTGACCGCTCTGCGCCGCGAAGATGGAGTTCAGGAGAACCAAAATGGAGCCGCTTGTGGGATTTTTGACGCCGACGGGGACGTCAATTCCGCTTGCGACGAGCCTGTGAAGCTGGTTCTCGCTCGAGCGGGCGCCAACCGCTATATAACTCAGTAAATCCTCGACATAGTGTATGTTGGCGGGATAGAGCATTTCGTCCGCCGCGGTGAGTCCGCTCAACTCGATGGACTTAATGTTGAGGTCGCGAATGGCGTAAATACCCTTTAAGATATCCTCCGACTTGGTGGGGTCGGGCTGGGAGAACATGCCCTTGTAGCCCACGCCCTTGGTGCGCGGCTTGTTGGTGTAAATACGGGGCACTAACACGAGTTTGTCCTTCACCCGCTCGTTGAGCTTTCCCAACCTTTCGACATAGTCCAAAACGGGCGTCTGCTCGTGCGCCGAACAGGGGCCGACAATCATTAAAAGTTTGTCGCTTTTGCCCGAGATTACGTCGGAGACGAGCTTGTCGCGCTCCGCCTTTATGGGTTTTAAGCTGTCGGGGAGAGGTTTTGCCGCGAGGATTTCCTCGGGCTCGGGTATCTTTATCTGCTTTTCAAACATCTTGCGTCCTCCGTAAAAATATTAATTTATATGCTTATTTTTGATTAATTGAAGAAATTCCTGCCTGATTTTTTGGGGGATATAATCGGAATAATCCTTGTTGAATCTGACCGAATTTTTGACGAGCGTGGAACTTATATGCAGATTTTCCTGCTCGGACGGGATATATATTTCGACGAGTTCGGGCATGAGCTTTTTGCTGGCGAAGAAGTCGGAATTTTCATACTCGAAATCCACCGTGTTCCTAACGCCGCGGACGTAAAAGGGAGTGTTTTCGGCTTTGAGTAAATCCACCGCCGCGCCGTCGAAAATCAATACCTTAACTCTCGGCTCGTCGCTAAACATCTTTTTTATGAGCGAGAGCCGCTCCTCCTCCGTCAGAAAGGGGGACTTGCGGGTGTTCTTCATTATGGCGACGACCACCTCGTCAAAGAGACTTAAAGATACCTCAATAACCCTTTCGTGACCTGTTGTGGGCGGGTCGAAGGTGCCCGCAAAAACGCACTTTTTCATAATTTCTTCCTCAAAAACGTGAGATAGGCGACGCCGTACTTGCGCTCGTCATACCTTTCGAGCCCCGCAATTTCGTCGGTGAAGGGTCTGTCGCGCTCTATAACTATCACTCCGTCGTCCGAAAGCAGGGCGCGGTCGGAAATGAGCTTTGCCGCGACGGGGCAAAAGTCAAACCTGTAGGGCGGGTCGAGAAAGATTATGTCGAACTTTCCCCTTTCGGACTTTAGAAGGTCGCAATAATCGCCCTTGACCACTTTGTAACTTTCGCCGCCCTTCAACGCCGCAAGATTTTTGTTGAGAACTTCAAGGCTATCTTTTGAAATATCGTTGAATACAGCTTGGTCGGCTCCGCGAGAAAGGCACTCGAGCCCCAAGCTTCCGCTGCCGCAAAAGAGGTCGAGGACGCGTGCGCCGACGACGCGCTGACCCAATATATTGAAGAGACTCTCGCGGGCGCGGTCGGACGTGGGGCGGATATCTTCGCCCTTAAACGGGGCGAGCGTCTTGCCCCTGTATTTACCGCCGATTATTCTCATTTTTTAAAATATTTACCCCTCTTTTTGGCGCTTTTTGCCCTTTTTATCGGCTGTCTTTTCGAGTTCGGCTATCTTCAACTGCTTCTGCCATTCGGAGTGCCCGCCCCAGATATAGGCGACGCCGTGCACTGCGACGAGGGCGGGAACGAGGGTGAGATTGAGCCAGCCCGAAGCGTCCATATACGTAAAGGGGCAAGCCGCCCATCCGAAGGCGTACTGCAATAAAAAGTCGCAAAAGGTGTTGTGCGCGCAGCACTCTATAACCTGAATTATTATATAGGGAACACAGCTTATGAGGGCGATGACGAAGCCCTTGTAGGCGGAATATTCGCCCGTTTTGAACCTCGTCTGCCTGTCCTCCTTCTGCATTTCGCGCTTTTTGGCGTTGCGGGCGAGCTTTCTCACCGACGAGACGCCGTTCTGTCTGCCGAAGATGACGTACGACGCGGCAAGCAAGCCCTCGCCGATACACAACAGCACTATGCCGAGGAGCTTGTCGTCCGTAAAGGCGGCGGACATACCGATAAACGAGACGCTTAAAATTATCATGAGCATCAGAGGGAACGCCGCGCCCGCGAGCATATCCATAAGTTCAAGGCGAAACCTCGCCCAAATTTCCCTATTCTTTTGTTCCAAAATGATAAATCCCCCTTTCGGATACGAATGAATTTAACGGAACGTCGAAGGGTTCTTCCTCAAAGTCCGCAATCTGAAAATCATAGCCTATACCCACCTTCAAAGTGAGCTTGTCCTTTAAATATCTGTCGTAATATCCCCCGCCATAACCCAACCTATACCCCCTTTCGTTGACGGCGAGAAGGGGAATGACGCAAAGGTCGGGCAAGACGCTTACGCTATCGCCCAAAGGCTCCTCTATGCCGAATGAGCCGAGCTTCGTCTTTCCGTATGGGACGGCGACGATATTTTCGCCCTCGACGCGGGGAAGAAAAATTGGCTTTTGTTGCGACAAAAGTTCATCTATTATGAGCTTCGTGGAGGCTTCGGAGCCGAAGGAATTGTAGATGAAGTAACTGCCGAAATTGCCGTATGCGGCGAGAAAATTTTGGGCAATCATCTCGTCGAAGGCGCGGCGGGAAATGTCGCCGAGGTAGCGGCGTTTTATCTTCATTATCTTCCTCAATTCACTCTTCATAAATTCTGTAAATTTATCTTTATATTATAAAAAAATCATTAAATTATAAATAAATCTGCGAAAACTCTCTCGGGACTACTCTTCATAGATTCTCTCGGCGCGGCGGGTGGCGGCGCAGAGTACCTCATAGCTTATGGTATTCGCCCGCGAAGCATAGTCGGCGGCGTTTGTAAGAACGGGGAAAAGGTCGCTGTCGGAAGTTGAAATAAAACTGTCCATGCAGAGGTTGCTTTCGCCGAGCGGCAGGGTGCGCGCAAAGCCGTCGGCATAGCCGAGACGGTAGGTTGTGAGCCGCGTATACTCCCTCTGCGCCCTTGCGTACCCCACTCCTCCGCCGATAAAGGGCGTGGACTGGACCTTCCTCGCGTACACCCGCATAATCGGGGAGACGGGGGCGGAGAAACCCGCGGGGGGATAGCCGTATAAAAGTATACCGCAACGGGCGCCGTCAAAGAGATATTCGCCGCCGCGGAGCAAGCCGCCGCTTGCGCTTAAATGGGCGATGACGTCGGGGTTATAGCTTTTTGCAATCTCCGTGGCGCGCTTGAAGAGGGCGAGCTGGCGGGAAGATTGGGCGGCGTTTTCGGGGGCAAAGAGATGGGAATATATGCCGATTAAGCTATCTTTTTTAATATATCTTAATATTTTCGGGAGTTCGGAGAGTTGACAGCCCAGCCTGTTCATGCCCGTGTTGACCTTGACGTGGCACTTTAAATTATCTGCGGCGAGGGCGGTCTGTACCGAGTTGACGGTGACTTGAAGATCGTAAAGTTTGGCGCGGGATAAATCGTCATACCCCAAGGGCGGCGTAAAGACGAGAATGGGCTTTGTGACGCCCGCAATGCGGAGAGCCGCGCCCTCCCCCGTTATGGCGACGCAAAAGCCGTCGACAACGTTCTCGATACTGAGGGCGACTGTGGTTGCGCCGTGACCGTATGCGTCCGCCTTGACGACGGCAAAAAGTTTCCTTTTTCCCGCTCTTTGGCGGGCGAAGAGGGCGTTGTTTTTGAGTTTATTCAAATCTATTAAGGCAATCGATTTCTGCATACCTTAAATTATATGCGGAATGGGTTGGGGCGAGTGATAAAGCTATACACATGACCGAAAAGGGGCAAAAATATCAATATATATGCAAATTTCAGCCGTTGCGAGCTTGCTTGAGCTTGGTGCGCACGTAGGGTGCGACACGGCGGGCGAGGATTGCGGCAAGCAGGCAGAGCGCGAAGTCCTTGGGCATGTAGATAAGGTTGCCCGTGATGAGAAGGGACAAAAGGTTTTCGACGCCGAGAAGGTGGGCGGCGATTATGCAATAGGGTATGCCGACGAGATAGTCGGCAAGAAATGCCGCGGTTGCGGCGAGACAATAGCGGAAGATTGAGAGGTTGGGTTTGCCCGCGATAAGACCTGCGACGAGAGCGGACAAAATAAAGCCCAAAATATAGCCGAAAGAGGGCTTTAACACATAGATTATGCCCCCGCCCGCAGAAAAGACGGGCAAGCCGCAAAGACCGATGAAGGCATAGATTGACATGCTTATCGCGCCCTTTTTTGCGCCGAGGAGAAGCCCCGACAGGACGGCGACGACCGTCTGGAAGGTCAGCGGCACGAGGGGAAAGGGGATTTGTATGTATGCCGCGGCGGTCATAAGTGCGACGAAAATGGCGCACTCGGCTATGTCGGCGGCGAGCATTTTGCCATTGTTTTTCATAATAGTCCTATTATATAAAAAAATGCCGCATATGTCAAGCGGCGTTTGAAAGTTAAAGAATTCGGCGGCGCGAATTTTCGCGCCGCCGAAAATGTTAACTTTACATTAAGCTTCGGGATAGGTTACAGTTATGCCGCTTATATATTGGCTGTCCTCATTTACGGTAATGGTTATAGAACCGTCCGACGCGTCGTATGCACCGACTGTAATCGAGTCCTGTATATTACCGCTATATTCGGAGACTGTAACAGTCGCGCCCTCGTTGACATAAATTTTTAACTTGGTGTCTTTATTAACCTGTATCCAGCCGCTGCCGTTTGATGCAAATTTGCTCCCGTTCGCGCTTGCGTCTATTTCAATGCCCTTGTATTTAGCGGTTGTACCTTGTATGGGGTTTCCGCTGTAATCGTTGAGAACAATTGTAGTGGTTTGATTGTAAACAGTTCTGACAGATACGGAAATTGTTCCGATATAGAGCGCGCTCGACGCTTCCGCCGCCTTGATAATGGTGACCGATTCGCCGTCGGTTTCGGCAGTGTAAATCATATAATAATTGCCTGCACCTTCGCCAGTTTGGGTGCAATCTTTGACGACTCCGTTGCTCTTTATGGTGACGGTATCGGGATTATAATATCCCACGGTCAAAACGGATTTGGCGTTGAGTTTTACGGTAATGGAAGCGTCGCCCGAAAGGATATACCAATCGCCACCGTTATCTGCAAACGAGCCGTTTTCGCCGCCCTCAATGACAAGCTTGCCCAAAGTCTGCGTTGCGCCGCTATTTACCGTGCCCGTAAATCTATTTTCGGCGTTACTTCTGAAGCTTATCGAGAAATCCTCGGTCACCGTCATATCGACCGCGCCCTCTATCCAGAGTTCCAAATCGCTCGACACTTCGCCGTCGGTATAAGCCGCGTCCTTTTGCTCGTTCGTCCAGACGTTGCCTATCTCGATAGTCACTCCCTCTTCCTCAAGCAGTTGCCGAAGGGTCTCATTGTCAAGAGTTGTGCCGCCCTTGACGCTGAATTCATAGCTATCCTCCTCGACGTGCACTTTGACGTTATAGTATGTCGCCGTGGGGTCCCAGCCGAGAATTTGCTCGAGCTTGTCTTTGCCGTAATCTGTAACGGCGGAAGCATCATAGGTGCAGGTGTTATCTATCGAACTTGTTATAGAGCCGTCGCCCGTGTTGCCATACTCAATCATATTGGCGGCTTTGGGTTCGTTGCCCGACATGGTGCAATAGCGTTGACCGCTTGAAGTTCCCGCAGTATGCGCATCCTTGGAGTAGGCGTTTGAAATAGTGCTGTTAATTATTACCATCTTCATTTCTGCTCCCCAAGCTCTTCCAAGTGCGACAGAGCCGACTTTTGTATTTGCGTCTGCGGCAAAGTCGCAGGTGTTGAATACAAAGTAATAATTGCTTGAAGAGGGTTTGAGAGCGACGACGTATCCGCCGTTCTTCTCCTCTGCCCCTGCGCCTATCGACAAGATGTGGCAGTTATAGAAATATGCCCTTGCATCCTGACCGAATATGAAGTCGGTATGACCTTCTATCCAGCAATTTTCATAGTAGTGATTGCCCTTGTTGGAATAGAGGGTGTCGTGATAGCTTGTGAGCTTGCAGTTGAAGAACGCCGCCGAGGGAGACTCGACAAGCAGCGCAACCGCCTGCGAATCGCTCGATACAGTGAGCGAATCCTGATAGAGATCGTATGTGTTGTAGAAGTTTTTGAAAGTTATATTTTTTGCAACGAAGTTCTTCGCGGCGTTAGCAACCGTAACCGTGCCGCTTCCGTTGGTGCCGTAAGCCGTGCCCGAGGGGTCGAGCTTGCCCGCGATAGCGTCAAACTCAATGACTACGCCGTTATCTGTAGTGTGATCGGGCGTTGCCGTCGTTGAGCCGATAAGCTGAACGTTGGGGATATCTATAAAGACCTTTTCATTATAGGTGCCGTCGGCAATATTTATAATCTTCGTCACATTTTCGGCGAGGTCGAGCTGTTTAAGATAGACGAGAGCGTCCGTCAGGGTTTTGAAACTTGTTGACGAGACGACTGCTGCGGGATTAACCGAAAGGGTAAGCGCGTTGCCGTCCGCGACAGCCCTATCGACGACGTTAATGGTTATCGTTGCCTGCACTTCCGCAGTGCCGCGAGCCGTTGCCTTTACGGAAAGGGTGTAATCCTTTTCGCCCGTCGTGGTCAAATCGGGAGTTGCAGTCGCTTCATACTCGCTTTCGAGAAGCTTGAATGAAGCCTGAGAGGTACCGCAAGTTGCAGTTGCCGTTAAAGTTAAGCCTTCAGTCGAGAAAGTTCCGCCCTTTACATAGACTGTTTTGAAGGTCTTTTGGGTGTTTCCCGAGGTTATCGTCGTGCCCACGCCGACAGCTGTAACTTCATATACCTTTACTTTGTATTCGCCGTTGACGGTTACGCCGTTTTCAGTGTAGCTGACGTTAACGGGATATTCGCCCGCCTTTGTCATATCCACAGCCGAAGAATCAACCGTAAGATTGGACTTGGATTTTACCGAGCTGTTGGTATAGGTCACATTGGCGGTGAGACCCGCGGAGGTGAACGACCTGCCCTTTAAAAGATCGGTAGTTCCGGGAACGAGAACCATTCCCGCGGGAGTGCCCACCTCAAGACGCTCTGTCAATACAAACTCGTAAATTCTTATCGACCCGCTCGTCGCAACCGAATAAGTGCCTGCGGGCAGATCGGTGAGTTCGAGAGCGTTAGCAAAGAATACATTGTTTTTGACCTTGTCCGACTCGCCGTTTGTAAGGGCTGTCTCGGTTCCGTCTGCCGCCACCGATGAGACGGTGAGGTAGGCAGAAGTATCTCTGCCCGACGCGCCTGCGCCGTATAACTTTATGCTGTTGGTTATACCTTCGAGCTTGACAATCATCGGCTGTTTGCCCTGAGTGTTGAGACAGCCGACATAATGAGTGCCGTTACCGCCGGTAGTTGACTTGGTCGGCTCGAATTTCTGCCCTTCGGAGAAAGTGATTTTTCCGTTATAGGTATAGGAACCCGAAACCGTGGCGTTGGCTGTGTTGGCGGGATCGTCGCTCACTTCCTTGGCCGCGGCGACGAAATCAACCGAAGTGGTCACATTTTCATACTGAGTTGAGGGAGTTTGGCTGCCCGAGCCGCCGCTGCCGCCACTGCCCGGAGTTTCACCCTCAGAACCGCCACTTCCGCCGCTCCCCGGGGTCTCGCCTTCGGAGCCGCCCGTCTGAGCCGAAACGACATAGGTCTGGGCGTTGGACGCCTTGCTCGTCGTATAGTGTTCGTCTGTGCTGGTCGCCTTTATCGTATAGGTGTAACTGCCCGGCTCGGTCTTTTCTATGGTGTACGAGGTCTGAGACTGGGTCTTAACGCTCGTATCCCCCTCGAAAATTTCATAGCCGTCCGCATGATCTACCGCCGCCCAACTCAAGACGTTATTCGTAAGAGTTATAACGGGAGCGGCAAGTTCTTCCGTGGTCGTACCGGGATCTTGGGGCTCTTCTTTCTTCGTGCAAGCCGCAGAGACGACTATACCGAGTGAAAGTATCAAGCCGAGAATAAGACTGAAAACGACCGAAAGAAATCTGTGCTTTTTCATACTTTTCCTCCTTGTCTTTAAAGGCGTTCGCACGAACATTTAATGTTTTTAAGAGACAAGCCCACTTGTCTCTTTTTTTTGTCCGCGGACAAAACCTTTTAATTTCACTGTCACAATTTTATCACATAAGAGCTTGATTGTCAATATGCATAGAGATGAATATTTTCATTATATATTAATTGGTATAACGGCGGGTATTCTTTTCGACGGACTCTAAGAAAAACAGACGTATTGAAAGATTACGCTTTATTCTGCAACCTTCATCCGTCTTTTTCTCGCTTCGTTACGAAAAAGACACCTTCCCCCTTAAAAAGTGGGAAGGTTATAATATGGTATAATAATCAGAAGTAGTAACCTCATACCCGGGGGGATATTTCGACTTTGCGCGGCTTTTAAGCCGCGCGCCGCTCAATATGACAGCAGGGAACGAGCCGCACAGAATGATTATAGGAAGCCGCGTGAGAAGCGAGCAAAACAGTTATGCGACGCATATACGCGCCGCATAACAAAAAGCGGACATTTTCAAATGTCCGCTTTTTCGTGAATCTTCTCTTATCTGGGGTTCTTAATATTCGCCTGTGCAGTACTCCACTTTGATATGTATTTTTTGCTATACTGTCAATTTCCGTGAAGTACTGATTATGAAAAAAAGTAGGCAACACCCCGTCATCTTCTACCGTTCGCACATCCAACCGCAATGTATTTTTACGACCTTCCAACGTGCAGAACGATTGATGATACTCGCCTTCATCAAGCATCAAGAACCAACTAAAATGTGTTGGACTATCGACAATGATTGTGGCGACAAACTTCTCAATAAGCGTAGCAGGAACTTTTCCTTCTTTATAATCTGATAACTCTTGAAGTCTCTCTTTTACTTTTGTGACATCAATCTCTTTCCGAGTTTCTATTGTATCAGAAGATTTTGCCTTTGTCAAGTCTTGCTGTAACTTTTCCAAGTCGGATTCGGTTTCCCCTCGCAATTTCAAATAATCTTCTTTGCCAATTTCGCCATCGGCTCTCATGTTCATAAGATTGGTAAGTCTGTTTTTGGCTCTTTCTATCTTACCCTCTATCCCCGCAATTTCCTCTTTTGTTATTGCTGTATCACTTTGAAAATTACGATTGAAAATCTCTATCGCCTCCAATACAGCCTCTTTTCGATCCACCCAAAGTTCACGGAACAAATGCGCCGCCATGACTTCAAACTTCCAATCACAAATCATGGAACCGTCGCAGTAACCCTCTGTATCCAGCCCGCTTTGTTCACGCAGTGTTTTGGAGCCGTTATTTAAGACTCGATAGCATCTGTATCCGTATGACCAACTGCCGTCTTTCCTCTGATGCCACCTGTTTTTCCTTAACTTTGAACCGCAGGAGCAACGCGCCTTATGGAGAAAAACATCGTTAGTCTGTTTCACCCCGAAAGGACGCATCGTTCCATCCTCACGCCTCAGGTGCTGTGTCTTTTTCTTCCTTAATTCAGCACAATAGTCCCAAAGCTCTTCAGAAACAATTGGCTCAAAATCCCCTTTTATATATAGGTAAGAACTTTCGTCAAGATTTTTAATTCGTTTTTGATCGAGGTAGTTGTTGCAAAACGATTTTAGGTAGCATTTATATCCCTTATATGTGGCATTGCGCAAAATCCTTCCAACCTTTGAGCATTCCCAACTTACTTTTCCTACACCGTCTTTACGCTTCAAACGTGTGAGTTCATTTACTATCCGTTTCTCTCCGTATCCTTGGGAATATAAATCAAATATAATCCGCACAGTTTCCGCTTGCTCCGGATTGATTACATAGGTCCCTTTCGCCTTATCCCGATCGTAACCTATGATATTTCCGTTGCCATAAAGAACACCGTTATCGCGGCTTATCTTTTGTCCTGCCCGCACTCGTTCAGAGGTTTTTCTACTTTCTTCTTGCGCCAGTGTTGCCATAAGCGATAAGCGCAGTTCTCCATCGCCGTCCATAGTCCATATATTATCTTCAACAAAGTAGACTTCAACGCCATATTCTTTCAGCTCGCGTGTAACTACAAGAGTATCAACCGTGTTTCGCGCAAATCGGCAAACCTCACGGGTGACAATCAAATCGAATTTGCGTTTCTTTGCATCGTCAATCATTTCCATAAAAGACGGACGTTTCTTTGCTTGTGTCCCCGTAATACCCTCATCAATATACTTGCGCAAAACATGCCAGTTCTTAGAGCGATTGAACAAGTGAGGAGATTAATAATCCAAATAAAGTTCCAAAAATCGCCGATACAATAGAGTCCTTAAGTAATTTAATAAGTTCCTTCTTCATTGGCATTAAACCGATTGTCCTGAACTATCTCAATTTTGTTTTCATCGGGATCCATGATGAAAAAATACTTGATTTTGGTCCTTCCAAATTTAACTTTACAAAGGACATTTACAGATAAAGACACTAACTCATCGTATGTTTCCTCAATATTGACCACCTTGAAGGAAAAATGTTTTATTCTATTATTTGCAGAACAACCCAAACGTAATTCATCACATTCGTGTTTATTATAAAACAATTCAATGATAAAATCTTGATTTAGCAAATGAACAATAATCAATTCCTCATCTTCATATCTAAAGGCCTCATTAAAGCCTATCAAGTGATAAAATGAAATTGATTTATCTAAATCAAGAACTTGCAAAGATACATGATGCGGTCTAAAATAAAGAGCCATGATCTCACTTGCATTTTATTGCAATTACCTCTATTTCTACGCAACAACCATCCTTGACAAGCCTATTTACCTCAATCATGGTACTTGCTGGCTTAGAATTGACAAACACCTGATCTCTTACGGCAGAAACTTTATGCGATTCTTTCATGTCGGTAACAAAAATCTGAGCTTTAACAACATTATCATGGGACATGCCTGCATCTGCTAAAATTTCCGCAATATGTTGAAAAATAAATACAGCCTGTTCTGTTGCATTATTGGGAGATACAACATTACCATTGGAGTCTTGTGCAACTTGTCCCGTCACAAATAAAATATCTGCATCGACAAGGGAAATAAGAATGCCATTAGAATAGGCCTTACTGGGCTGCTTCATTGTAGTCGGATTGATTTTGCTTACAAAATTTGCCATTTTATACTCCACAAACTTTCTATATTTCGAGATAAGGTTCTAGATAAAGTTAACCACCTCATCAGTTTTCCATCTCTATTAATACAGACGTAATAAAAAGACAAAATGTTACAAAAAAATTCATATTACCCAAAATTTTTCAAAACAGCTTTTTTCTTCAAGACAAAAAAGTAACTAAAAAAGGCACAGCTCCTCCACAGCCATGCCTTTCCCTGAAAGCATATTATCTTTACCGCTCAATAAAGTTTATTAATGTTAAGTTTGTCTTTATCTTCTGCAGCAATTACATAAACGTTATCACCTTTATTAAAACATTGTTTCATTTTTTTTATAAAGACATCCAAATCTAATTTTGAAAGAATTAAATATGTAGATTCTGTTAATGCCTGATAATTTTTCTCCCCACGCCTTTCCAAATATTCATAAAATTTATCATATGAGCCACTCTTCGTAACATTGACATCATAGGATACAATATAAGTATTCATGGTTGATCTCTGCTCCTATCTTATGTTTATACTATTTACTATGGACAGAACGAAAAAGTATCCTTTCCATTTATATAGACGAAACAAGAGACAAAAATGTTACAAGCTTTTTAGATTTATACCAAAAATATTGATCTCCTCTCTTCTCTCGGCTGCTCCTATCAAACTCGAACTGAAAGTCCAAACTTTGCCTTTCCCATGAGCTTTCGTTTTAGTAATCCCGGGTAAAATCTCTACACACGAATCCTTGCTGACGTTTACCTACTATGAAATCTGAATTCAATCTCATTTAACCTACTCGAAGGAACTGTTTAAGTCTTAAGATTGACGAAAAGTGTTTGCAACGCGCAAGCAAAATCAAATTCCTGTAGGAAGCCCCTGTAAAGCTAAATTTTGGTTCTTATACTTTTTATCCCAAGTAACTTCTATTCTAAAGAAATCTGGGAGAATAAATGTATCGGCTTCTTCTTTGGTTGGAAATTCGACCTCACCGATAATCAGCCCTTCGAGTGCCCCCCTATAAATATCTATCTCAATTTTATATCCACCATAAGGGAGAGCATATCTATCCTTTTCAATAATATTACCTATAATATGATGTTTGTTCTCTTCAAACTCGTCTCGCGTACACTCCGTTTCTATTTCTTCCCGTTGTAAGCCGCCATCCACTTGCTTTTTTATGGTATGAAAATAAAGATTGTCTTGCCGTCTAAATCGTTCTTCCACATCACCCACTTTCACATAGTATTGTGTGAGTTGGCGCGGCAGCAATTTGTTCGATAGAATAATCTGTTGGACGCGTTGGTTTAACAAAAATTTACGTTCAATTTCCATTTTTCACAAACCTTCTTAAAAACGTAAATCGCCAAATCATATTCTTACGATAGCTTCATTAAGGCGGTGAATGAAATCCAAGGATTGAATAATTTTCCCATCTTTTCTTTTATAATATATGAAATATATTCGTTTCATGGTAGTATCATTCTTAAACACACTATGCTCATTAAGAGTATATGTGTTCATTATGACTCCAACGGGTTTTGGTAAATCAAAATTTTTATACTTTATTAAGACATCATTGCTAATTAATTTGTTTACGTTACTACCGAAAGGCTTTGAATATATTATGACAAAGTCATAATCAATACCATAACATGAAGCGAGCGTTCTAAAGACAGCCATCCTTTTTAATACGTTCTCTTCAAATCTTTTTGCGTGTTCCCCCTCTTCCTCTCCTAACTTTGTTTTCTCGATGGTTCCTTTCTTTATGGTTTGCTCCTGCTGCTCATTAATTATAATTTCATGCGACTCGAAATACTCATCTTTGGGTCGCAAATTCTCCACTAGAGAATCAAGCCACGACAAAATACGATGACGATCGGTATCCCCAAGTTCTCTAAGCATTAAATCGTATTCTACTTCAGATTTCCATATGGCTTTTTTTCTATCATTCCTTGAAAAATACTCATCAATTAGCTGTTTATGAGGATCTCCACAGGGGATTTGCTTTGCCAAAAATAATATATCCGAATCACATAAAAGTCTAATATTCAGATTATATTCTATTTCTGTCTCCCCTTTTTTCTGTTTAGCATTAATGATGACACCTTTCTCTGATAAGGCTTCTTCATTAAACACATCATTACCATCGCGATAATATGTATCTTCAATAGCCCGAATACACCGCTGAACCAAAAAAGAATCATAGAGTACAACTGCATGGGATTGTATCCATTTTCGTTCAGCATCATGCGCAACAACAACGTTTTCAATGACACTTAACGCGTTCTTATAGAATCCAAGATGATACTCAGGATTAGTTTTATCCGTCGAATTATTCGTTAGACAAACGCTTGCCAAAAGTCTATCAGCGTCTATGCGGGCGTTTTCAAAGCCCGTCATTATTCTATCTCTTGCCAAATAGTCTAATCGATCAACATCAATTACACTGGAATTTAGAAGTTGAATTAATGCATTGTCAATTCCTAAATCTAATGTATTATTTCGACTATACCGCAACCCTATAATCATTCGCGCAAACAAATCCTTGTCTGTGGACGACCAAGTATCAAGAAATACCTTTATCCCAACAGTTGCGCTCATTATTTCATGCGGTGCAGCAACATCTCCCTTTAATTGTTTAGTATTAAAATCTGCGGTAAATGAAGGCAAGCCCACCGCCCGAACTAATTCCTGATAAATATATTGATCCCTTGCAAGAGTAGAATTTGATTCTCTTTTTGCTAAATAAAAATATTCACCCGTATGCGAGAATGGTGCATGTCCTACATCATGAAGTAAGCAAGCCCGCAAAAAGATATTCTCTTTTCTTTCCCAATCTATTTTCGCAAGTGAGGGATCCGAAGCAAAATCAGTTTTAACGTTTTTTACAAAATTAGAAAACGCATACTTACCGTATGCGTAAACGCCAAGCGAATGACTAAATCTATCATGTAACGAAGATGGATATAGACTATTATAACTAGTTTGTCGAATATTACGTAACCTTTGGAATTGAGGAGTATTTATAATATCAATATACTCCTGCTCAAATTCAATGTATCCATGTACAATGTCCTTGATTAATTTTGTTATCATTTGTTAGCGTCCTTCTAATAGCATTTAGTTTTGCAGTATACTTTTCACACTTGAAATAATAGCACTTAGGATTTCATAGGAAAGTGTTCCTCTAAACCAATCCCTTAATTGTTTGGTATCTTCAACACTATCTTTAACGTAGAGCGTGTCGTTCTCATACTCAAAGAAATCGGAATAATCTACTACAAAGCTACCAATGCGATTTTTATCATATAGAACAACTGCTGTCTCATTGAACTCTTTTTCCAAAATATTAACTACTTCTATTCCACATTTATTAAGTTCTGCCAAAGAGACGCTTCTACGATTACTCGATTCTATAAGATTTATAAGAACATTCGCTGCAAGAATTTCAACACCTATAAATTTACACATTATATTATTATCCTTTCCCGTAATTATTATATTGCATATCATATAGAATATGTGAAAAGTCATTCTCACATATTCTATAGATACACATCAACAAATATTTCCTCAAACTGAGATTCGCGCGTTAGCACGTTGTAAACTTGCCGACGAAACTGTTTGGCTTCCTCAAAGCTAATGGAGAAGTTCCAAAATGGCTTATTTCTTCTCCTTGCTTTGTTTGATAGCAGCCTGCGCTGCGGCGAGACGAGCGATGGGCACGCGATAGGGCGAGCAGGAAACATAATCCAAACCTATCTTATGGCAGAACTCGATGGACGAAGGGTCGCCTCCGTGTTCGCCGCATATGCCGACGTGCAAGTTCTTCCTTGCGCCCTTGCCGAGGGTGACAGCCATATCCATGAGTTTGCCGACGCCCGTTGTGTCGAGGCGGGCGAAGGGATCGCTCTCATATATCTTGCCTGCGTAATATGCGGGGAGGAATTTGCCCGCGTCGTCGCGCGAGAATCCGAAAGTCATCTGAGTCAGGTCGTTGGTGCCGAAGCAGAAGAACTCGGCTTCCTTTGCAATCTCGTCTGCGGTGAGGGCGGCACGGGGGATTTCAATCATGGTGCCGACTTCATATTTGAGCTCGACGCCCGACTGCTTTATAACCTTATCCGCCGTATCGACGACTACCTTTTTGACGAAAGCAAGTTCCTTGACTTCGCCGACTAAGGGAATCATTATCTCGGGAACTACCTTCCAATCCTTATGCTTCTTCTGCACGTTGATTGCCGCCTTGATGACTGCCTTGGTCTGCATGACGGCTATCTCGGGATAGGTTACCGTGAGGCGGCAGCCCCTGTGACCCATCATGGGGTTGAACTCGTGCAAATCGGCGATTATCTGCTTTATCTGCTGAACGGACTTATTCTGAGCCTTGGCGAGCTCCTTTATGTCCTCCTCGTCGGTGGGAACGAACTCGTGAAGAGGGGGATCGAGGAACCTTATGGTGACGGGCTGACCCTCGAGAGCTTCCATGAGCCCCTCGAAGTCTGCCTGTTGCATGGGCTCTATCTTGGCGAGAGCCGCCTCCCTCTCCTCCACCGTGTCGGCGCAGATCATCTCTCTGAATGCGCCTATCCTTGCGGGGTCGAAGAACATGTGCTCGGTGCGGCAAAGACCGATGCCCTGCGCGCCGAAAGCGGCTGCCTGCCTTGCGTCGGCGGGGGTGTCGGCGTTGGTTCTGACGCCGAGAGCCTTATATTTATCGGCGAGAGCCATTATCCTGCCGAAGTAGCCCGAACCGGGGTCTGCGGGAACGGTGGGGATAATACAATTATATATCTTACCCGTGGAGCCGTCGAGGGAGATGCCGTCGCCCTCCTTATACACCTTGCCGCCGAGGGTGAACTGCTTGTTCTCCTCGTCCATTTTGATTGCGCCGCAACCCGATACGCAACAGGTGCCCATGCCGCGCGCGACGACTGCCGCGTGGGAAGTCTGTCCGCCGCGCACCGTC
>CANRKX010000028.1 GCA_947631325.1 uncultured Clostridia bacterium
ACTTGTGCGCAGCCTGTAATGATTAGGGCTTTGCCCGAAAATGAAATACCACCCGCTATGCGGGTGGATTTTTATTTTAATCTATCTTCGAGGGTATCTGCGGGAACTCGACCCAGAACGTCGAGCCCTTCCCCTCCTCGCTCTCCGCACCGAACTTGAATTTATGGTTCAATAAAATGGTCTTTACAATGCTCAGCCCCAGCCCCGTGCCCTTGACGGGTCGGTTGTGCGTCTCCTTCAACATATAATATCTGTCCCAGATATTGGGCAGTTCCTCCTTGGGAATTCCCCTGCCCGTGTCGCGCACCGAAAAGGTGACGGTCGTCCCGTCCATGCTCGACTTCAACGAAATATACACCGTCTTGTCCTCGCCCGTATAGCTTATGGCGTTGCCCAACAGATTATATATCACCTGCCCTATCTTCTCCTCGTCGGCGCGGGTGTATAGGTTGGAATCGATATCCACCATAAAGTTATAGCCGTCGTTCTCCTGCAGATAGCTGAATTTATTGATTATTCCGTACACGTACTCGGTGAGGTTAAAGACCTTCAAATTGAGTTCGGTGAGATTTGAATTGACCTTTGAGACGCTCAAAACGTCGTTTACAAGCCCCGTCAGCCTGTCCGCCTCGTCGATTATTACCTTTAAATGTTGATTGCGCTTTTCGGGATTGTCGCCCGATATCTCGCTTATCATCGAGGCGTATGCCTTTATCATCGTGAGCGGCGTCTTTAAATCGTGCGAGACGTTGGCGAGTATCTCGCGCTGGAAGTCGCCGCTCTTTTTGAGTTCGTCGCGCATGTTATTAAGACTGTCCGAAAGTTTCGCCATCTCGCGGTAGTCGGCGTTGGCGAAATTGACGGAATAGTCACCCTTCGCCAGCTGTTCAGCCGTTGCAGACATGCCCGTAAGCCCCCGCGTCAGCCTTTGCGAAATGGAATAGGATATTATGAATGCGAGCACGAGCAAAATTGCCGAAATGCCCAATATATAAAGCTGCAATACGCCGATAACGTCGTATATTATCCCGAGGCGGCAGGAAATGAAGAGCACGCTTCCGCCCGCATAGCCGACGTTGGCGACGAAGTTCAAGGAATTGTTGTCTACATACGTCACGTACTCGCCGTTGTTCTTGCCCTCTATCCTATTCAAGAGATTTCCGACCACCTCTTCGTTGAGCCCGAAAGAGCGGTTGTCGGGCACAATAGTCTGCCCCTCGCGGGAGACTATGTACATCAGAAGCCCCTCTTCCATTCTCCTGTCGAACACCCGCCCGAGCACTTCGTCGTCGGTCTCGGGGAAGTCCGAAAGAATTATCGTCTCCTTGCCGACGGACACAACGCGCTCCCTTATCTGGTCGGTCAGCGACGAGGACACGACGATATAAAAGACTATGTCCACAAGCAGAATAAGCAGAAAGCTCAAAAGGCAGAAATAGCCGAAAAGCCCCGTCCTCACGCTCCTTAAATGCAGTTTTTTGCCCCGACTGTCCCGCCTGATTGCGGCGACTTCGGGATTTTGCAAGCTGTTACGCTTCAAATTTATACCCCAACCCGCGCAGGGTCACTATAAATTTTCTGTAAGGACCGAGGTTGGAACGCAGCATCTTGACGTGTGTGTCCACCGTCCTGTCGTCGCCGTAAAAGTCAAATCCCCACACGTCCATCAACAGCTTTTCGCGGGTCAGGGCAATGCCCTTGTTGCGGACGAAGTAGAAGAGAATTTCATATTCCTTGGGCGTCAGTTCCACCTTTTCGCCGTCAACGTACACATTGCGCCCCACCATATCGACGGTCAGCCCCTCGAAGGTTATTATATCGCCCGTCGGTTCCTCGCGGTTGCGCTTTAAAACGGCGTGAATTCTCGCCATCACTTCCTTGGGCGAGAAGGGCTTTGTAACATAGTCGTCCGCACCCATTTCGAAGCCGAACAGCTTGTCGTATTCCTCCCCCCGCGCCGACAGCATGATGACGGGGATATTCTTCACCTTTCTTATTTCCTTGACCGCCGAAAAGCCGTCGAGCTTGGGCATCATCACGTCCATTAAAATTATGTCGTAATCGGACTGCTTGCACATCATCACGGCTTGCATGCCGTCCGCCGCTTCATACACCTCGCCGCCCTCGAACTCGACGTACTCGCGAAGCACGTTTCTTATCATCGCCTCGTCGTCAACAACCAAAACTTTCATAAAAACCCTCCCTGTGTATAATAACCGCATTTTAATTGGGTCAAATGCATTTCACAGTATTATCGGCAATTTTTTTATAGTTTAACACAAAAACATAATTTAGTCAAATTTTAAAAAAAATTATAAAAAAGGGTTGACAGCGGCGTTTTGGGGTGATATAATACAGATACAAACAAATGTTCGTCGCGCCTCAAATCGGGTATTTTATGGGGTATGGCGGACAGCAAAACGGGTAATTCCGCCGAAAGAGTGATCTCCTGCTCGCGGCGGAATTTACGGTAAAGAAATATGATTGACGAAAAAAAGCTTGAAATTCTGACCGAGAGCGCCAAGTATGACGTGAGCTGTTCCTCCTCGGGCTCGCGAAGGCAAAACACGCGCGGGGGCTTGGGCAACGCCTCGGCGGGCGGGATATGCCATTCCTTCACCCCCGACGGAAGGTGCATCTCCCTTTTGAAAATTCTGATGAGCAACGACTGCGTGTATGACTGCGAGTACTGCCCCAACAGGCGCAGTGCGGACGTGCCGCGCGCCTCGCTCACCCCCGACGAGATATGCGAGCTGACGATAAACTTCTACAAGCGCAACTATATCGAGGGGCTTTTCCTCTCCTCCGCCGTGTTCTCCTCGCCCGACAAGACCATGGAACTGCTGTGCGAGACGGCGACAAAGCTTCGAAAGCTCTACGGCTTCAACGGATATATCCACTTGAAGGGCATACCCCACGCCGACCCCGCGCTCATGATGAGGGCGGCGCGCGTCGCCGACAGAATGAGTTATAACGTGGAATTGCCGAGCGAAAAATCCTTAAAACTCCTCGCCCCGCAAAAGACGAAGCAGAGCCTTTTGCTGCCCATGCGCCGCTTAAAAGACGCGATTGATTGCGACAGGCAACTAAAATTGCGGCGGCACATTCTGCCCGCGGGTCAGACGACGCAGATGATAATCGGCGCCTCGCCCGAGAGCGACGGGCAAATTTTAAAGCTAACCGAGTCGCTCTATCGCAACATGGGGCTCAAAAGGGTGTATTATTCCTCCTACATCCCCGTCGTCCGCTCCTCCAAACTGCCCGCCCTTCCCACGGGGCTTTTGAGGGAACACAGGCTATATCAAGCCGATTGGCTGATAAGATTTTACGGCTTCGACGTCGATGAAATATGCGGAGAGAACGAGAATTTGTCGCCCGATTACGACCCCAAGTGCGCGTGGGCGTTGAAAAATATGCATCTCTTCCCCGTCGAAATAAATTCCGCACCCCTCGAAATGCTGTTGCGCGTGCCGGGGATAGGCGCAAAGAGCGCGTATAAGATATGCGAAGCGCGTAAATTTGCCGCCCTCGACTTCGATAATCTTGCAAAAATGCGCATAGTATTAAAGAGGGCGCGCCACTTCATCACCTGCAAGGGCAAATTTTACGGCACGGAGAGCCTGCCCGCCGTCCGCGCCGCCCTCATTTTAGACGGTGCGGGCGAGAGGAGCGAACAGCTGAGCATGTTTTCCGAGCCCTCCACCGCCCTCTCCGTACTCAACGGTCAACTATGAAAATCTTTGTAACTGACGGCAGTTCGGACAGCTTTTTCACGGCTGTATTCGACGCGTATAACTGCCGCGACTCACTTATAACTTCATCGAACGACGTACAGATGACTTTCGACAGCGAGATTATATCTGTACAGCCCGACCCCGAAAAGAGCCGCAGGGTACAGTCGGGTATTTCGCGGTGCGACAAGGGAGCGATAGGCGACATACTTCTCGTCCTAAGAAGTTCGGACGGCTTGAAGGAGCAGACCGCGCTCGAATATGTAAGGCGGCTCATGGAGAGAAAGTCGCCCATAGACAGGGCGTACAACCTGCCCGAAGTCATCCTCTTCAACGAGACAAAGGAGAAAGTGACGGGCGAACTGCACAAGATGAAGGGCTTTTTGAGGTTTATGGAGAGCTCGAGCGGTGCCCTTTACGCCCCCTACTCGCCCGACAACGACATAACCGAGCTGTTAATGCCCCACTTTGCCGAGAGGTTTAAAAACCAGCGGTTTGTAATTCACGACGTAAAGCGCAAGCTTGCGGGCATGTACGACGGGCGGGAGTGCATAACGGCTTACGTCGGCGAGGCGGAGATATATCTTTCCGAATACGAGCTGGTGTTTCAGACTCTCTGGAAAAAGTATTATCGCGCCGTCAACATCGAAAGCCGCCCCCACGAAAAGCAGATGAAGGGCTACATGCCCGTGCGCTATTGGAAATTTTTGCCCGAAAAGAACGGCAACGGCGATTTATAAAACGGCGACTTATAATAATTGTATTTATAGTGCCCGTCGTATCTGAATAATACTTGTATTAATATTGCCCGCCGCACCGAAATGCGCGCGCCCGACCATAAAAAAAGGTCGGGCGCGCGCTGCGTCCGACCGAAATTTTTTAAATTTATTTGAGTTGCGAGGTGATTTTTCCGAGGAAGTCTTTGAGATAATCCCCCCTCTTTTCAAGCTCGCCCAAATCTGCCGAGCGGGTGAGCTCGGGGTCTATGGGCAGCTTTTCGACGGCGGAAATTCCGTGTTCAAGGGCTATCGCGTCCACGCCGCTCTCGCCGAACACCGAAATCTTCCTGCCGCAGTCGGGGCAGTTTATATAGCTCATGTTCTCGACAATTCCCAAGATGGGCACGTTCATCATCTCCGCCATGTTGACGGCTTTTTCAACTATCATTCCCACCAAATCCTGCGGGGTAGTGACGATTATAACGCCGTCGAGGGGGATGCTCTGAAAGACCGTCAAGGGCACGTCGCCCGTGCCGGGGGGCATATCGATAAACATAATGTCAACCCCCGTCCATATGACGTCCGTCCAGAACTGCAAGACGGTGCCCGAAATGAGAGAACCGCGCCATACGACGGGCTCCTCCTCGTTTTCAAGCAGCACGTTCATCGACATAAGCTGTATTCCGCCGTCTGTCACGACGGGCAAAATTCCGCTCTCGCTGCCCATTGCGCGCTTGTTTACGCCGTACATCTTGGGGATAGAGGGACCCGTGATATCGGCGTCCATCACCGCCGTCACCATGCCCGAATCCTGCGCCGCCGCCGCAAGAAGAGCGCAAGTCATCGACTTGCCCACTCCCCCCTTGCCACTCACGACGGCGATGACCTTTTTTATATCGCTCAGCTCGTGGGGCTTTTTCAAAAGGCTCTCCCTATCCCGCGAGGGGCAGCTTTCGCCGCAAGAAGAGCAATCGTGTGTACAATCCTTTGCCATAACCTCTCCCATTGAAATTTTATATACATTTTAATTATGGGGCAAAAAAAAGTCAAGCTATTATCCATTTTACTTGCCAAATAAAATTTTTTCTGTTAAAATGTCTGTACTGTGCCGGGCGGGGAGTTTGCGGTGCCCTGAACCTGCAATCCGCAACAGCAGGGCCGATCGTCTTTCTCGGCGGAATGAATGGAAGGCTGCGCCTTATAAGGAGCGTTGATACCAAGGTCTTATGCAATCGCGGGCTGCGAACCGTGTCAGGATAGGGATATAGCAGCACTAAACAGTTACCGCGGTGTGCCATAGGGTAGCTTTGGAGGAGCCGCCTGTAAGGTTTACGCTTCGGTTTATTCCGACAAAAAAGACTGCACAGCTTTTTTGAATATTTCAGCCCCCGACGGCTTTTCAGCCGTCGGGGGCTTCCCGTTTTATGCAATTTCCAAATCCGTCGGGGGCTTCCCTTCCCCCCCCAAAAAAATTTTCAGCCGCCCAAAAGGACGGCTGTCTTTTTATATTTATATATTATTGTAAAGCTTTTCCGCCTTTAAAAGTATAGCTTTTACTTTAAAACACGCCCGTAAAGTAGAGAATTATGCAGGTTATCGACAGCAGAACGAGGTACAGCGAAAACCACTTGTAATTTGCCTTTTTTATGGCGGCGAGCATAACCTTTATCGCGAACAGCCCCGCTATTGCCGAGGTGATAAAGCCCAAGGCAATGGCAAACCCGTACGCCGTTCCGCCGTTTACGGCAAAGTCGTTTTGTATTGTGCCGTCGTGCAGTCCCAGCACGAGTTCCAATAAAAATCCGCCCAAAATTATGGGTATGGACATTAAAAATGAGAACTTAGCGACGTCCTCGCTCTTTCCGCCCGCAAGGGTGCCCGCGCATATCGTAGAGCCGCTCCTCGAAATTCCGGGCAGCACGGCAACCGCCTGCGCAAGCCCCATGGGGATCACCGTCTTAAAGCAAAGGGGCAAGGTATTTTCCCTCTTCTTCGCCAAGGTCTCGGTGACAAATAGCAGCGTTGCCGTCGCAAAAAAGCACACCGCAAGCAATATCGCCGCATATTCCCCGCTGTAAAAGTAGTCGTCTATGTCGAGAACGCTCGCCACAACGCCGAAGATTGCGGCGGGTATGGACGCCAACGCCAAAAATCCCAACGTCTTAAAGGGCTTTTTGAAGAGGGCTATGATATCCTTGAAGAATATCACGCACACCGCCACGAGGGTGCCCAAATGCAACACGAGCGATATGAACTGCGCGTTGCCCGCGCCGACGTTTAAGACGTTTTGGAAGAATGCGAGGTGTCCCGATGAGGATACGGGCAGAAATTCCGTCAATCCCTGTACCAGCCCCAACACGACCGATTGCCAGATAATATCCATTTAAACTGCCTTTATCAATCGTTATCGAGGTCCAAAAGGTCCTGATATCTCTCCTGATAGGTCTTGACCGACCCGTCCTTGTACTGCGTTATAATCTTGCTTCTTCTCGTCGTGGAAACTTCTGAGATATCGTTACTCTTCACCCATTCGAAGAAGAGATTTTCAAACGTTCCCTCTTTATCTACGTTATTCACCCAATCGGGGGTATATTCCTCTCCGCCTTGGGAAGAGCCCGTTCCGTTATGGTTAGTGCCGAAAGTATAGGGAACGTAAAGAATATGCCAGCCGTAATCGCCCGCGCAGACGTTGAAGGTGCCCGCGCCGCCCTCGATTGCCTTGTGTGCGGCGTACTCGAATTCCTTGATATAGCCCGTCGTGTCGCCGAGGGTGACGTTATAGCCGAGGTATTCGGACAGCACCGCCGTATCGGTAGTGTACGCATACTGCAACTCGTTCACCGCCGACAGCGCCTTGTACTGCTCGCTGTCCCTGTTGCGAAGATAGGTTCTGTTGTATTGCTCTGCGTTGACTCCCGCGGGGTAGGTAAACGCAACCTTGCCGTCCGCATAGATGAAGTTTTGATAGTCTATCTCCTTCTCGTCTGCGTTCGAATAGAGATTGCTATTATCATACGTCTTGTAGTAATCGCCCGTCTTTACGTATGAAGCCTTGCTGTTCCCTAAGACATAGTTCACATAGTTTACAAACTCTTCGAGCATGCCGTCTATATCGAGCTTGTTGGGCACAAGGGTGTAGTCATTTTCATTCTTATGGACTGCGCCGTTGTAGGAATATCTGCCGTCGTATCTTGCGAGCGGCTCGTATCTGTCGGTCTTTGTAAGATTGTTCTCGAAGAACAGCCAATTCCTGCCGCCCTCGCCCTTGTAGTAGTCCGAAAGCCCGCTCTCCTCGGCGTCAAAGGCGTAAACCGTCTCTCCGTTGAACCACGCCGCGCGTTGGTCGACGGTGGTTATCTCCTTCATCAACTCATTTCTCGCCGTGTAGTACGCGGGGGTATAGTTGCCGTCCTCGTCCTTATAGTTTGAGCCCGCCTGCAACTCGGTGAGCCGCGCCGACTGCGACGCGCTGAAGGGCAGAAGTATGTTATATACGTATCCGAATATGCCTTCGCCGTCGGTATTGGGCGAATAGAGGACGAAAGAGGTGTCCGACATGTTGTCCATCGCCGTCGAGAAGGAAGAAGTCTGGGCGTTGCTCTCCGTCTGAAGGTTTACAAGGTCGTTGTAAACTTCGTCGAGATAGCCGTACGTGCCCCCGTCGGTGAGTATTTGCTCCTGTCCTTCTTCATACAAATCGTAATATTTATTGATGACCCTCGTCTCCAATCTCGAGAGGTATTCGTCGACGATATAGCCGAGGTCGAGAACTTTGCGCAAGTCCTCCTCTTCGGGGTCCACGAGGTCGTTGTTTATGATTGCGCTCATGAACTGCCCATAGGCGCGTATTCTCGTCGCCTTGCTCGTGCCCTCTATGGCGTCGTCCTTATAAGCCCCGCTGTCCGAAAGCTGATAGCCCGCATAGCCCGTGTACACGTTGTAGTCGAGCTTACCCTCAGACGTCTTGGGGTAGTAATCTTCCTTTTCGGTATCGACGTTTGCGGGCGTCGTGCGGGTGTCGGTTGCCGCGCTGTGCGTGTGCGAATCGTCGATTATAGCCTGTTCATAGGTGTCGATTGCGGCGTTCAAGGTGGAATACAGCGAATATTTTGCGAGTTTTACGTCGTCGCTGTCCTCGCCGCCCAAGAGATATTCGTATTTCTGCACGTCCGTCTTTTCGGGGTCGGTGAACTGTTTAAGGGCGCCCGCGTCCGTCTTTGCCTTCTCGCGGAGAAGGTACATCGTCGCATATTGGGTGAGAACGGCGTTCTCGGTGAGCCCGTCCACCAACATCTCGAACACGTCGCTGCTGCTCGTGCCGCTCTGGGTATAGGAATATCCGACGTTGAGATATGCCGACACAAGCTCGCGCTTTGTTATGACCGACGTGCCGACGGCGGTCTTGTAGTTGTCGACAAGTTCCTTGTCGTCGCCTTCAAGCCCCTTTACATCGGATAGATTGACGGTGGCTATCACCTGCCCGAGGTCGGCTGAGGTGTTGGAAGATACGAGTGAGCACCCCGATGCCGTCGCGGTGACGGCAATCGCCGCCGCAAGCAATGCGCCAATAATTCTTTTCTTTTTCATATATAACTCCGACTGCGTAGTTTGCCTTTTACAATAGACAAAACCAATTATATAATATTTTAAATATTATGGCAATTGATTTTGGGCGCAACTTAGCGCAAATTTGAAAAATTTCGTCATTTCGAGCATTATTTTGACGGGCGGGCGACCCCCGCGGAACACAAGGAGCGGCGAGCGCGCCATAGACAGCTTGACCTTATCCTTGAATTTTTCGAGGGCTTGGGAAAGACTCCCGTCCTGCAAGCTCGACACTGCGGGCAGCTCAGCCCAATTTTCCTCGCCTATCGTTATCTTTTTGACGTTGAACTTCTGGGCGTATGACTTCAAAACGGCGATGACGAGTAGGTTTAAAACCTCGGGCGGCATCTCGCCGTAATTTTCCTCTATGGACGTGCACACCCGCTTGTAATCGTCCACCGAGCGTATCTCGGCAATCTGTTTATAGCAGTCCATTCTGCCCGCGCTGCTCTCTATATAGTTCTCGGGTATGTACGCCGTGGCGTGCACGTCGAGCTCGCAAGAAAGCTGGGTCTCCCCCGTCAGCTCTTCCTTTAAAAGCTTTGAGTACAGCTCATAGCCCACCTTGTCCATATGCCCGTGCTGTTCGGCGCCCAGAACGTTGCCCGCGCCGCGTATCTCGAGGTCGCGCATGGCAATCTTGAACCCCGACCCCAATTCGGTGAACTTCATTATGGCTTTCAGCCTTTCGGCGGCGTCGCTCGTCAGCACCTTTTGGGGCTTGAAGGTGAAGTAGGCATGCGCAAGTCGGCTGCCCCTGCCCACTCTTCCGCGCAGTTGGTAGAGCTGCGATATGCCCAATCTGTCGCTGTCTATTACGATTATCGTGTTTGCGTTGGGCAAATCTATTCCGTTTTCTATTATCGTCGTCGTGACGAGCACGTTCTTTTCGCCGCGATAGAAGGAAAATACTGAATTTTCCAGCGTCTCGGCGTTCATTCTGCCGTGGGCGTAACACACCTTTGCCTCGGGCACAATCTCGGCTATCCTCCCCGCAAACTGCGCTATGGTCTCCACGCGGTTATACAGTATAAACACCTGCCCCTCGCGCGAAATCTCCCTTATTACGGCGTCCCTTATGAGCGTCTCGGACTCCTCCACGACATAGGTCTGCACGGGCAGTCTCTTCTGCGGCGGGGTGTTTATGGTGCTTATATCGCGAATTCCCGCCAGCGACATGTGCAACGTTCGGGGTATGGGCGTCGCCGTCATCGTCAGGCAGTCTATATCCGACTTTATCCTCTTTATCTTTTCCTTGTGCTCGACGCCGAACCGCTGTTCCTCGTCGAGGACGAGAAGCCCCAAATCAAAGAATTTCACGTCGTCGGATAAGAGCCTGTGCGTGCCGATTATGAGGTCTATATCCCCCTCTTTCAACGCCTTCAACGTCTTTTCCTGTTGGGCGGGCGTCTTGAAGCGGTTAAGTTTATCCACCCTGACGCCGAAGTCGGCAAATCTTTGGACGGCGGTATTGAAGTGCTGTTCGCTCAAAACCGTGCTCGGGCACATAATCGCCGCCTGCTTGCCCCCGAGAACGCATAGGTAGACGGCGCGGAGGGCGACCTCCGTCTTGCCGTATCCCACGTCGCCGCAAAGCAATCTGTCCATAACCTTTTCCGAGCACATGTCGCCCTTGATTTCCTCTATCGAAAGCAGTTGGTCTGGGGTCTCTTCGTATTCGAAGGCGTTCTCGAACTCCTCCATCATCACGGTGTTTTCGGGGAAACGGAAACCCCTCTTCGCCGCTCTCTCGGCGTACAGTTCCTTCAAGTCGAATGCGAGCTTTTTTATCGATTGCCGCACTCTCTCCTTGACCCTCTCGAAGTCCGCGCCGCCTATCTTCGACAGCGGCGGCGACTCCTCGCCGACGTACTTTGACAGGCAGTCCATCTGTTCGACGGGGACGTAAAGGACGTCTCCGCCCTTATATTCTATGGCGACATATTCCTTTATGCCGTCCGTCGTCTCAATCTTCTGTGTGCCCGTTATTCTGCCTATGCCGTGCTTTTCGTGCACGCAGTAGTCGCCCACCTCGGGCGCGACGAACATATCCCCCCGCTTTTTGCGTATTTTCTTCGCGGGTCTCTTAATAAATAGATCCGAAGTGCCCACTATGGCGAGCTTACATTCGTGCAGAACAAGCCCGTGTTCAAGCTCGTCCGCCGTAACCCCAACCCCTCTCAACGCTTCCAGCCTGTCGGGTGCGGGGTATGCGGGAAGATATTGATTTGTCAGCTCGTCAATGAGCCGCACGCACCTGTCCGCGCCGCCCGCATACACCAAAACGCGATATCCGCCCGAAATCCAATTCTTGGCGTCTGCAATAAACTGAGGAAGGGAATTGAGATAGCCGGGCACGGGAGTCGAGCGCGCGTTCAACGTCTTTAAGGGGCTGAAAAACCTCGTGGAAGACGCGAAGGTCTGCAAAGCGAGATTGCGGAATTTTTTGAAATACTCCTTGATATCCTCGGGCGAAATGAGTTGGCGAACAGAAAAATCCATCGCCTCGCCCCCCTTTTTGAGCTCCCTGACCCTCTCCTCATGCTCGCGGAAAACTCCCGTCATTCTGTCCTCAATGAGCTTGCACTCGTCGAAAACTATCAGGGTGTCGGGGGCGATTATATCGAATATAGTCCGCGTGTTTTCCAATAGGGGCATTACGTATGAAGCCCCCGCAAAGGGCGCGCCGAGCTGCATCTTCGCAATCAAGTCGTCGGCAATCTTCCTCGCCCTCTCGTATGCCGCCACGTCGGGCATCTTTTTGAGTTCGGAAGATAAAATTTTTTCCACCCTCTTCACATCTTCCTGCGTAAAAACGGCGTCGGTCGCCGCAACTATGTCTATCTTTTCAATCTCGTCAAGCCTGTCGCCGCTCACCCCGTCATAGGGTCTTATCCTCTCCGCCGTGTCGCCGAAAAAGTCAATCCTCACGGGATTTTCCGAGTTTATGGGGAAGATATCGACGATATCCCCCCTCACCGCAAAGCTCCCCCGCGAGTCGGGCGCGTACTCCCGCGCATAGCCCATGGAGACGAGTATTTGGGGAAGAGATTGATAGTCGTATTCCTCCCCCACCCTTATCTCCAACTTCTTGGTTTTGGCGGGCACGGGCTGCATGACTGCTTCGATATCGGCGACGATGACGCGGACGTCGTCAATCATTGACAGCGCTTTAAGTCTGTTGAAAAGGCTGTCGCGCGACAGGGCGTCCTTGTATAAGATGACCTCGTCCTTGGCGGTCAGAAGGGCGCACTCCCCGCCCGAAAAAGCCGATATCGCGGCGTGGGCGCGGCGGGCTGTCTGACCGTCGGAAGCTATATATAAAATTTTATCGGGCAGCGCCGCGCAGGTCAGGTATTTATGCTGTTCGGACATGCCGAAAGCCGCCGTCGGCGTGCCGAGGCGGACGTTTTCACCGAGCGATGATATATCGCCCCCGAGATTGCGGCAAGTGAAAAAATTTTGCTTCAATTTTCCACCGTCTTTATGTATTTTTTAAACATATATCGACATTTTCAGCCGTTATATGCCGTCATCACATTCTCGCAGCTCTCGCCCTTCGCAAGGGCTATCGCCGCGTCCGCAGCGCGCGTGCAAGCCGCTATAAACAGCTCGTAATCCTCCCTCTTGACTTCGGAGAGAACGTAATTTATAAGGGGTATATTCACCTCTTCGTCGCGTATTCCTATCCTTATCCTTGCAAAGTCGGAAAAGCCTATCTCGGCGATGACCGAGCGCATGCCGTTGTGCGTTCCCGCACTCCCCGAGGGGCGTATCCTTATCTTGCCCTTCAAAAGGTCGTAATCGTCGTAAATTACGACGAGGTTTTCCGCCCCCGCCTTGTATTTTTTGAGCAGCTGCTTTACAGCCCTGCCGCTCTCGTTCATATAGGTCAAAGGGCGGGCGATAAGCACCTTTTCGCCACCTATGTGCGCCTCGGCGACGACGCTGTCGCACTCCCTCTTTTTGAACTTCGCGCCGAGCTTGTCCGCCACGTCGCCCACGGCAATATAGCCCATATTATGGAAGGTTTTCAGATATTTTTCGTCGGGATTGCCCAAGCCGACAATAATGAACATATTTTCCTCTTTTTATTAAAGAAAAGCCGCAGCGAGCTTTCGCCCTGTCCTGCGGCGCAAATATCAGTCGTAAATTTTCGACATCGACTTGTCGAGGTAGACGTTCTCGATAGCCGAAGCGAATATGGGGGCGGTGGATATCATCTTGAATATCGGCAGCATCTTCTCTTGGGGGATATTGATTGTGTCGAGCATCGCAAGTTCGGTTATGGGCGAGGAAGCAAGCCTTTCAATCGCGGGTCCCGAAAGCACCCCGTGCGAACAGCAAGCGTAAATTTCCTTTGCGCCCGCCTCCTTTAAAGCCTTCGCGCCCTGAACTATGGTGCCCGCCGTGTCAATCATATCGTCGACCATAAGGCAATTTTTGCCCTCGACTTCGCCAATAATATTCATGACTTCCATGACGTTCGCCTTGGGGCGGCGCTTATCTATTATCGCCATCTTCGCGTCCATGCGCGCGGCTACCTTTCTCGCCCTCGCCACGGAGCCGATATCGGGCGAGACGACGACGAAGTTTTCATCCACCTTGGGTTTGAAATAGTTGTATAGGGTGGGACCGCCGACGAGGTTGTCGAGGGGGATATCGAAAAATCCCTGTATCTGCATGCAGTGCAAATCCATCGTCAGCACCCTGTCCGCGCCTGCGGAGGTTATAAGATTGGCAACGAGTTTTGCGGTTATCGGCTCGCGCGAGCGCGCCTTTCTGTCCTGCCTTGCATAGCCGAAGTAGGGTATAACCGCCGTAATTCTGCCCGCGCTTGCCCTCTTTGCGGCGTCAATCATTATGAGCAGTTCCATGAGGTTGTTGTTGACGGGATAGCTCGTCGACTGCACCAAAAAGACGTCCATGCCCCTTATGGTCTCGTCAAAGCGGACGTATATTTCCCCGTCGGAGAAGTGCGTCACTTCCATCGCGCCCAAAGTCGTGTTGAGCTTTGCGGCAATCGCTTCCGCAAGCGGTTTGTTGGAGTTGCCCGAAAAAATCTTGATTTCGTTGCCGTGGTTTATCATTTAAGGTATTGCCTCCCGCTTCATTTGTATTTTCCGCCCCTTTTCCGGGGCAGATAAACGCCACACTGCCCTTACATTTTAAAGCTTTTTCAAGGCGGTTGTCAACTCTTCAAAGAAAATTTTGCAATTGAAAAATTCACACACCCTAAAGCCCGAATGAGATATTTATTCACATCCTCTCTCGCGGGCGCGCATATCGGAGAAGAAAGAGGAAAGTATTTGGGCGCAATCGCTCTCCATAACTCCCCCTTCAACCTCTATGCGGTGGTTTAAGAGGTTTGATTGGGCAAGCTCTTTGGTCATCGACCGCCCCTTTGCCTCGTATGCGCCGAAAGTCACCTTCTTTATCCGCGCGTTGAGCATCGCGCCCATGCACATGGGGCAGGGCTCGAGGGTGACGAAGATTTCGCACTCGGGTATTCGCCAGCTTTTGAGCTTCTTGCAAGCCTTTTCAATCGCCTCAATCTCGGCGTGGGCGGTTGCAATCTGTCTCGCCGTCCGCCTGTTGTGACCTCTTGCTATTATTTTTCCGTCCAAGACGACGACCGCTCCTATGGGAACTTCGCCCTCTTCCTTGGCTTTTTTGGCGCATTTCAACGCCGCTTTCATAAACTTATTATCCATATCTTTCCGTAAAAAATATCAATATATTATAACATTTTTTGAGTTCAGACAGATTTTTTATGGGGTGGACGAGCTCGTCCGCGCCGCACTCTATGGTATATGACGGAATGTGCAGTTTCTGTATGCACCAGTCCTTATATCCCCCGCAGCTGCCGTAAATTCTCTTCGGCTTATATCCCGTCGCCGCCGCGAGAATTTCGGCTCCCTTTCTGTCGCCCCTGCCGCCGTATTCGAAGTATATCTCCTCTCCCTTCGTATGGAAGCTCAGGGTGACGAAAGGGCGAATTTTCAGGGTGAAGTTCTTCAAAGCCGCGCTCTCGTTCTCCGAAAAGGGCGCGTCGCCTATGCAGTTTTCCGCCCCGCGCAGCTTCGTGTTAAGCCTGCCCTGCCCCCAATCGGCGTCGAAGTTGCAGTTTATGTCCACACCCCTGCCGTTGGCTTTCCAAAGGGGGCTTTTGGTCTCCGAAATTATCGCCCCGTCGGGGTTAAGAAGGGGTATTATCCAGCCGCCGCCCCGCCTTACGCCCTTTTTTATGTGCTTTATTGCCAGCCGCGCCGTTATCCATTCCCTGCCGTGCACGGCGTAGACGGCGATGAACTGCCGCCCCGTGCTCTCGCCGACGTGAAAGGCGTAAATCTCCCTGCCGTATGCGGTATAGCCTATCACGCACTTCTTCTTGGGATAGCTTTGGTAAAATTTCCTGACCCGAGAGTATATCACACAATAGAATATGTGAAATCTATTTGTGATATTCCCCGCCCGAATTTATCATGAAAGCCCTGTAAATCTGCTCGACGAGCACCACCCTCATCAGCATATGGGGGAAGGTCATGTCCGAAAATGAAAGCCGCATATCCGCAGCCCTCTTCACCTCGTCGTCCAGCCCGCAGGAAGAGCCTATTATAAATGTCGTCTCCCTGCCCGCGTCCGTAAGCATTTTTAATTTTTGTGCGAATTGCGGGCTTGACAGCTTCTCCCCCTCGACGCACAGCGCGATTTTATAGCCTTGGCTCGCCCTCAAAATGGCGGGGGCTTCCTCTTTAAGGCTCTTGCCCTCGGCAATCTCCTTTATTTCGACCTTGGCAAATCTTGAAAGCCTTTTTAAATATTCGTCCATCGCCTCGCGATAGAACTTTTCCTTTATCTTGCCCACCGCGACGATATTTATCCTGTTCATTGTATCCCCACGAGCGAAAAAATCCACAATAACGCCAAGAGCGCGATGCCGACGGAGGCGAAGATGAAAAATCCCGCAACTCCCCCCTTTTCGCACTTCTTCATTTGCCTTTTATCAAATATCAGCGCGGCAACGCTCGCCGCCAGCGCGACAGCCCCCAATACGATGAGCAATATATCCGCCCATTGGGGCATAGCAACGTTTCCCGCCCCGTCGAGCGGCGCATACGCATAGCACAGGATTATATAGGTATTATTGAGAAAGTGCGCCAGAACGCAGGGCAAAATTGACTTCGCCCTAATCGCGAGCAGCGAAAAGGCACAGCCGCAGATAAATTGATATATCGTCTGTTCGGGCGAACCGTGGAAAAGACTGAAACAAAATCCCGCAATGAACAGCGCGCGAACGCCGCCCGCGCTGTTTTCAAGCCCTTCCAATATGACGCCGCGGAACAAAAATTCCTCGAATATGGCGGGGATAACGGCGATGACCAATATCGCCAAGACCACCCACCCCCCGTCGAGCGAGGGAAGATAAGACGTCCTCGGCACGTATCCGAGGGGCACGAATACGTATTGGGTAAGATAGTAGTTGACTCGGCTTAAAGCAAAGCTCAACCCGAAGATGAGCGCGACGGCGAGGGCATAGTACTTCCACCCGCACTTCACGTTTGCCGCACTCTTTATAACGCCCTTCACCGAAAATTTAGTAAAATATGCGCACACCGACGTGCCGAGGGCGATGGCAAGCGGCGCGACGAGATAGGATAAATAGAGATATCCGTCCGTTCCCTGCAATCCCGCGCCAATGGCAATCGAGCCTATTATAAACGATAAAATTATATAAGCCGCCGCACACGCGCTGAACGACGCGCCCGATTGACGGCTGTTTAACAATGCGCCCTTTACTTCCATGCCCCCATTATACAATAAATAAAATTTTTAGTAAACACATTTTTATTTACTTTTTGCGGCGAATGTATTACAATATCTGCATACGGAGAGACAAAAATGAGAAAGATAGACACATCTATTATCGCCGAAAAGCTCTATGGTATGGCTTTAAGGGCGGGCGTCAACCTCACCCCCTCTTGCAGAGCCGCCCTCGAGAGCGCGGCAGAGAGCGAGAGCGGCGAGGCGGCAAAGTTCGCCCTTAAAACCATTCTCGAAAATTCAAAGACAGCCGCCGAGTACGGCATGCCCGTCTGTCAGGACACGGGTATGGCTGTCGTCATCATGGAGATAGGTCAGGACGTTCACCTCGTCGGCGAACAGTTAAAGGTTGCCGTTGACGGGGCGATAAGGCGCGCTTATGCCGACGGATATTTCAGAAAGTCGGTCTGCGACCCCATAACCCGCCAAAACACGGGCGACAACACCCCCGCCGTATTACATACGGAGATAGTCGAGGGCGACAGAATAAAAATTTCCTATCTCCCCAAGGGCTTCGGCAGTGAAAATATGTCGCGGCTCGTCATGTTAAAGCCCGCGCAAGGAGTTGACGGCATAATTTCTACCATAGTCGATACGGTTAAAATCGCGGGCTCCCGCCCCTGTCCGCCCGTCGTCGTGGGCGTGGGTATAGGCGGCTCCTTCGACACCTGCGCATATCTTGCAAAAAAAGCGTTGCTCCGCGACGTCGGCTCGGCAAATCCGCGCGGGGATATTGCCCGAATAGAGTGCGAAGCTCTGCAAAAAATAAACCAATTGAATATAGGCTGTCAGGGCTTCCACGGCGACGTTACCGCCCTCGGCGTCAACTGCGAATGGGCGCCCACCCATATAGCGGGGCTCCCCGTCGCCGTAAATATCCAATGTCACTGCGTTCGCTGTGAAAAGGCGGTCATATGAAAAAGCTCAATTTACCTCTTGGCGAAGATACAATTTTGTCGCTCAAAGCGGGCGACAGCGTCCTTTTATCGGGCACAATTTTAACCGCCCGCGACTGCGCCCATAAGAGAATTTGCGAGATTTTGGATAGGGGCGAAAAGCTCCCCTTCGAGCTCGAGGGCGCGATAATCTACTATGCGGGTCCCTGCCCCGCAAAGCCCGGAATGGCTTCGGGCAGCTGCGGACCCACCACCTCGTCGAGAATGGACTCCTTTGCCCCCAAGCTCCTCGATTTGGGACTTGGCGGAATGATAGGCAAGGGCGAAATGTCCGCCGAGGTGCAAAAAGCTCTCGTCCGCAACAAAAAGGTTTATTTTGCGGCAATCGGCGGCGCGGGCGCGCTCTATGGCAGGGCGATAAAAAAGAGCGAGTGCGTCGCCTTTGCCGACCTCCTCTCCGAAGCCGTCTATCGTCTCGAAGTCGTCGACTTCCCCGCCGTCGTCGCCTATGACAGCTTCGGCAACTCAATTTATTGACGTCCTATTTGGGTAACGTTTGCAAACGAAAAGCGGCGGGCGCGCAACCTCTATGTTGCGCGCCCGCCGCTCTCATTTTATTTTCTTCCCTATCCCCCGTCAACGCTGCCAATAAAATTCGCAATAATCATTCTTCAAATTGCCTGCGTTCACTGCGGGGTCTGCAACATCGATATTTTCCGCCTGCGACATATCGCTGTATCTCGAAACCTTCCACCCCTCATTGTCTTTGAAATTTATTCCGGAAAGACTCGAACAGCCGATAAACGCGTCCAGACCAATATATTCCACGCCGCTTCCCACCGTCACGCTCTCAAGAAACGTGCAGTACGCAAACGCGCCGTCTCCCACCGACTTTACATTGTCGGGAATTATCACGCTCTCAATCAAACTGCATCTGCCGAACGCCCACTCCCCGATAGAGGTAACTTTATCGGGGATTTTTATGCTCAATATGCCCGTGCAGTTCTGAAAGGCGTAATCGCCTATGGTCGTTACGCTCTCCGCAATAGTTATCGACGTCAATTTATAGCAGCTCGAAAACGCCGACTTGCCGACCGCCGTCACGGGCTTGCCGTTGCACTGCGATGCAATCGTAATCGCCGTTCCGCTCGCCGTGCCCAACCCCGTACAGGTATAGCTCTCCTTGTCCTCGTTCAATATGTATTTGAGTCCTCTCGTCCCGTTATTGTCGCTCACGTCCTCGGCAACCTCCGACTCTTTCGCCTTGTCGGAATATATCACCGTCCTTTCAAAGCAGGCGGAAAACATAGACGAAAAACACAAAATCACCGCGACGGTAGAAAGTAAAGCAAGCAGTCTCTTTTTCATAAGTATTTCCCTTGTGCGGTAAAAAATAAAAATCCACCCGCATAGCGGGTGGTATTTCATTTTCGGGCAAAGCCCTAATCAGTACAGGCTGCGCACAAGTGCGCCGGAGAATCGGCCTGCCAGCCATGCATTTGTTACTTGCTACCCTTGAAAGGGTCG
>CANRKX010000029.1 GCA_947631325.1 uncultured Clostridia bacterium
AATAACACTTAATTATTGTGGGAGAAACTATGGATAAATTCAATGAGTTTATGAAATTAAATGCTAATCTTTATGCCGATAACTCAATTTTAATTATCATTTGTAATGCAAAGAATAAAACTGAGATTAAAAAAAATTACAAAGGTTTTTCAATAGATACAGAATTCCTTGATGATAATGAATTAAATCAAATATCTGAAATGGCATCGAAATTGGAGATTCCTTTTAGAATTTTCTATGATGAAGAGGACTTTATGGCAACCATAATCAATATGGATAAAAAGAATTACAATAGATTAATTGTTTATAATTCTGCTCAAAACGGTGTTGGCCCTGGAAGAAAAGCTTTGATTCCCAGTTTTTGTAAGTATTTTTCCATTCGTATAACCGGTTCAGATACATATAGGGTTTGTCTGTGCAGGGATAAATTTGCTGTTAACAGTATACTAAAAGCCAACGGAATTAAAGTGCCATATTCAATACTTTTTAATGGGGAATTCACTCAACCTAATATATCGGGTAAAGCTATTGCAAAGCCTCTATATGAGTCTGCAAGTATAGGCATATCAAAACAGAATATCTTTGATTTTAGCAATCCTCCGATAGATTATCTGAAAAATCTGAGAAAAGACCTTAATCAACCTCTATTATTACAAGAGTTTATAGATGGTTATGAATTTGAGATACCGGTATTATCAGGAAAAAAGTCAACTTATGTCTTCCAACCTGTAGTTATGCATAAAAATGAATACTCGCTTATTATGGGGGACGACATTATGGATTACACCAGTGTTTATTATGACGATTACTATTTCGGAGCTTTGCCTACAGAATATAATGAAGAGCCAATCATGGAAGTTGCAAAAGAAGTTGTGAAATTACTTAATTTAAGAGGTCTGTGCCGTGTGGATTTCAGAATGAAAATTAACGGAGACTTCTACGTTACAGATGTTGCCACTAATCCTCATTTCGTAGAACATAGTTGTGTAAATTATGCGTTTAATAAGATAAATAAAACAGGCACGGATATTTTAAAGACTATACTTTTACTCTCCTAATTTTCAGTCCAATATTGAGTATCCGACAATATATATGGCTGGCTATGAAAATATAATGGAATTCCAGCAAAATGTTCATAAAACTTTTTATTAAAAAACTCCTTTGCTTCGGCATATGTAAATTGTTTTTTAATTGATATTAACTCTTCCATGATTTTATAGCGATATTTTACATATTGTTTTAATTCAATATCATTTAAGATGCCCGGAATTGAATTTGTATAATTAAATTCAGTATTCTCCACCCTTCCTTTAATTGCATCAGCAACACAACTGTTTAAGTTAATTATATAATCAAAGTATTCGTCCTTATTTTCATTTGCTTTATTGGCCAAATCCCAATAATATTTTGCCTTTTCCATCTTATCTTTCATTGCATAAATAGTACCGATATTCATATACGTCATTGTCTGATAGCTACTGTTTATAGACGACACACTCGCAGCAATATCTTCCAACTCCGTGTCTGATAAATTATCTTCACTATATAGAAATTTTGAAATAATATAATTATTTATAAGATTATTTTTAAATTCATTAGAAACACTATCAGGCATTTCATTGAGCAGTGTTTTTAAGATGAAATATGGATTATTCGATTCATATAATATAGGTTGGTTATTAAAGAGATTATATGAAAATTCTTTGTTCATCGTAACATTTTGTATTAATAAGGCGGCGTAGTTGGTCCCTGACATATAATATTGTTTTGGATAAAGTTCTTTATTATCGCAAAAATATTTAAAACTTTTCTTGTTCAACGTAATGCTGCTGGATCTCAAAATTGCTGCATTACTTTTTCTATAAATAATATTTAAAATGTAATCAGAATCAGCCCCATCATATTCTTTTAACTTAGAAATTATTGCATTATAAATGATTTGAGAATCTTCGTGAACAATATGATTTCCCATATTAGTACATATAGATAGTTTTAATAGACTAGTAAACAACCAAGTTTCCGGTTCACAGTCTGCAAGAATTCTTTCTGCCGCATCTAATAAAGACTTGTCACGAATATCTCTTGTTAATTTCCATTCTAAATACAGATTGAGATAAATAATCTCATTATAAAGTGTTTTATTAGATTGACAATCTATACCATAAACTTTTGGCATTGCTGCAGAATAATTTTCATTTGCGATTAAATTAAAAATTTCTTTTAGATCATAAAACAAATTTTCATTGTAATTTTGAATTATCTCCATCTGTAATTCGGTACTTACTTCTTTATTAAAGTGCAAATGATTCAAAAATTGCATTATCAGCACTTCTTTATATTTTTCGTCATTTATATTTTTTAAATGATATTTACGCAACTCATAGTCAAAAGGTCGTCTGGTTTTTAGATATTTTGCTATAGCTAAATTAAATGAAACCTTATCGTTTTGATGAATTTTTTTAACCAAATTTTTTATCAAAATCGCATAAAAACTGTATTTTTCATTGTTTAGTTTAATAATTTTTGTTTCAATGCTTTCTTCAAGGGTACTTATAAGGCTGTCAATATGCATGTATGCATAATTCTTACATATTTCTTGCAATTCATCGTAGCTGAAACTTTCATTAAAAAATGACGCAATGCCAAGGACATTACTTTTATTATCATCAAGGCGTCTTTTTAATCTCTGCATTACTATATCCTCAATTTTATCTAACTCGAAATCAGTAAAATTATTCAAATACTTTAATACATTAAACATTTCATCGAAGTCGTCATCAGTAACCGCCCTTAGAGATTTTATTTGCTCAGAAGATAATTTTTCAAATTCATCTATATATAAATCATCATTATAAATTATCTCCATCTTTTGAGCGCAATCTTGTTCAATCAAATTCATTAATTGTATATTTTCAGTTTTTTTGTATAAAAATATAAACTTTGACTTTAATTTTGGGAGTAAATTAAAGATATTTTCAATACAGTAAATTAAATCGGGGCAAATATCGTCGTCAACGCATAACAATACAACAAATTTGGAAGAATTTATCTTTTTTAATGTATCAAAGATTTGCGTCGAATAGGTAGAAATATCATGCTTAAACAAATTTGAAATATCTGAAATTATAGCAAGCGGGTTGATACCATGAATGTTTAAACTAGTAAAAAACTTGTATTCTTTTGATTTATTGGGGTTTAACTGTTGTCTTAATATATATAACAACTGATAAGGATATTTTATATTGTAAAACAATTCGGATATATTGTAGTCATTGGCAGTTTGATCAATTAGCTGTTTACAAAAAATAGGACTAGTCGTTTTTATAAACAAATATTGAACATTTTCATCATTTATAAAATCATTAATTTTAACTGCACATTCTTGTTGAAAATCAGAGAAATTTATCATTAGTAGTTCCCACAATAATTAAGTGTTATTGGGGTCATAGAACAATGAAAAAAGTTGATATAAATAAAAATATGCCCGCATGTAATCACACCCTGCGCTCAAAGATGCCTATAAAGTATCAAACCAAAATCGATACGGGCATCCGAGAAAGTCGACATGCGATTGTGTGTTCGCGAGTGGACGCAGAGTGATTTGCAAGCATATGGTCGCACTTCACTTTAGTTGTATCCTCAACATATATAAATACACCTAAACCGCCACCACCCTTTTAAAGTCTATAAAAACGGCGGCGTGGCGCGAAGAAAACCTTCGCGCCACGCCGCCGATTAAAATTTTTAAGTAACCTTTCAGACCGTACTATTTTTCATTGCCGACGGGCAAGTCCTTCAAAGGGGTGCCGTCGGCGGTCCGCCAACAGACTTTGCCGTTTCTGCTGTTGCCCGCGACAAACGCCGCTGCCGCCGAGCTGCTGTCAAACAGAATATCCCCAATAAGGCGGTTGTCCCGCAAATTATCCTCATGGGTTGAACGCAACTTTTTTATCCACCTCGCGCAGTCGGGAGAGCACGTCGGCGCGACCTCGCTTCCGCTCAGCAACAAGAATCCGCCGTCAACGATTTTGCAGGTTGCATGCAACTTGTTCGAGACAAAAAATAGCAATATATATTCATTTTTTTGGGTATTGGGCGTCTGCGATTCAGCTGTCAGCGCGCTCTTGTCCTCTTCAGAATTATATCTCCCCTCGTCCTCGAGGCGCTTTCTCAACGCGGACAGAACTTCGCCTTTATAGGTGAAATAAAGGGTGCCCTGAACGCCGCTCTTGCGGCTTAAAAGCTGTTTTGCCAACGCGCTCAAAGAGGTCTTTTTACCGTTATATAATATCTCCCTGTCGCCTGCAACGGTGCATACAACGGTCGCGTCATGGGCGAATTCCACAATTTCGCCCTTCCTTATGCCGCACTTGTAAAACGAAAAGGGCGATTTCCTCTCGGAAGCCAACGCCACCTCGTCGGCAAGTTCTTGCTCCTCCCTTTCGGTTGTCGTCTGCTCGAAAATTTGCGGCGTTTCGCCGTAAATGCTGCCTATATCGCCCAAAATTTCCACCGCTTCCCTTGCGGACATGGCAAAAAATTCGCGCACGCGCATTTTCCCGTTTACGTTCTCCTTTGCGCGCAATTCGGGCTTGAATTTGTCGATAAGGTTGTGCACCTTTTTATCGGCAAGCCTGCTCGCAACGTGCAAAACGGCATACTTTCTGAACGCGAATGGCGTACATTCCGTGCGGTTCAACTGTGCGACGCGCTCGTCCACGTTATCCGCATAGCCTATCTTTACATATTCGGGAAAGGACGGATTTGTAAGCACATAGATAAATCCTCCCTCCACGGTCGTTTTACTCATATTTTACCCCCCCCTCATTTGTCGCCGAGTTTGCCGAGGACGTTGATGACGTTCTCAAAGGCGTATTTTTTGGTTATGGCGTCAATCCGTCCGTCGTTGAAGTAACTGAACACGCTGCCGTCGCCGCCGTATACGCAGTGGTCGAGGAGTTTCACGCCGTTCATGCTGCAGATAAGCTGCATCTCGCAGGTGAACTTGTCGTCTTGCGCCGAAGGCTCGGAGGAGTCGGTGAGGTGATTGTGCGCCACTATGACGCCGTACGCCCCCGACGCCGCGAGCATGCTCGAAAGCTCGCCCGACTTTATGCTCACTCTGTGCGCCTCGTTGTCGGTATGCGAATAGATATTCAGGACCTTCCCGCCCTTGTCGCAGAGGTAAAATTCGAGAACTTCCTCCTCCTTATCGTGCAATCGCGAGACGACGAACTTGCGGAATTCGCCGTAATTTTTCAATCGGACGGTCTTCTGCTCGTCGCCGTAGATTGCGTTTATGCACATCCCTATGCATTTTAAATAGAAAGCCGCGCTCTCGCCCACTCCCTCGACGGCGAGCAACGCGTCGATATCGGCGGCGAAAACACCCTTGACCGTGCCGAATTTGGCAAGAAGGGCATGCGCTATCGGGTTGGTATTTTTGCGCGGAATGGCGTTGAAAAGCAGCCCCTCGAGTATCTCGTGGTCGGGCATGAACGCCCCCGATTTAAGTTTTTCGTAAAATCTCTTTCTGTGTCCTTCGTGAGTCATAAAAGCCCCTGCGTATAGGTCAATGACAAATTTTTACGGTGATTTTCGGTTATATTATACCATTTGCGCATACTATGTCAAGAATTATTTTCCATTTCGTTTGACATCCGCCACGGCAAACTATATAATTGATACGGTATGTATACGGTCGAAGAAGAAAAGCACAACAAAATCGCCGATACCATCCGCCACATTCTGTCGGCGGACTGTTTTCCGCTGTTTACGGCGGCTGTCCTCCTCGTCCTCTACTATGCGGGGCAGGACATTGCCGCTATCTGTTTTTACGCCTTGGAAGCAATTTTGATGCTCGTCTTCCTCGACGACCTCACGCCCATAATCCCCCATTCGCTGTTTATGAGCGTTCTGATATCCTATAAGAACTCCCCCAACACCCTCATTCACGACAACAACGGCGGCTACTACTTCGAGCCCGTAAACTTCGGCATTATAATAGCCGTCATAACCATTGCCGCGCTCGCCGTCCTATATAGGGCGGTGGTGACGAGGAAGCGCCTTAAATTCAACGCCATGTGCCTGGGGCTTGCGGCGTTCTCCGCCGCCCTGCTTTTGAACGGCGTGGGCACGAAAGATTATACGCCCATGAATCTATTTTACGGCTTCTCTCTCTCCTTCCTCTTCGCGGTGCCCTATGCCGTGTTCTCGGGCAACGTCACGCAGACTAAGGAGAACTTCATAAAGGTAGGTCACGGCGTAATGGCGTTCAGCCTGCTTTTGCTCACCGAACTTGCCATAAAGTACGCCACCGATTGGGACTATATCGTGGTCGGCGGCGCGATAGAAAAGAGCGCCCTCCTCTTCGGCTGGGGCATATGGAACACGATGGGCATGATGCTCGTCGTGTGCATCCCCTTTGCCTTTTTGCTCGCTTCCAACTTCAAATACGGATTTATATATGTGATTTACGCCACAGTGCTCTCCGCCGCGGCATTTTTGACGGGGAGCAGGCAGTCCATGCTGGGCACTGTCGTCGTCTATCCCATTTCGGCTATCATATGTATAGTCTGCTCGAAGGACAAGTGGTCTCGCTTCCGCAACGGCGTAACTTTCGGGGCGATGATTGCCTTTGTAATAATATTCACGGCGTCGGTCTGGAAAGATCTGATGTACGTCTTTTCGGGGATATTCGAAAACCTCTTCGACGAGTCGGGCTATTCGGGCAACGGCAGAATTTCGCTCATAAAGCAAGCCCTCTCCTTCTTCGTCGGTGCGCCCGTCACGGGGCAGGGCTTCTACCTCTCCTTCGGGGCGGACCCCGGCTTTGTCGGTCTCGACGGCGTCATCCCCCTCATGGCGCACAACACCTTTGCCGAGCTTCTCGCCACCTGCGGCATTTTGGGGCTTATTTGCTATCTCTTCCACAGGGTTATAACCGTCATATGCTTCATACATAAGGCAACGCCCGACAGGGCTTTCGTCGCCATGTCGATATTGGGGCTGCTGCTTTTGTGCATGTTCGACAACCATATATTCTACCTCTTCCCCACCTTCTTCTATTCCTGTCTCATGTGTTTTGCGACGAGCGCGGACGTGCCCGCAAAGCCCAAGCTCAAAAAGATAGCGTAACTTATATATTATATCTGTATATATCGTCCGACCTGCGCAATCTTTCGCGGGTCTTTTTTATCCCCATAAAATAAAATTGGGCGGAGCATTAAAATGCGACTTTCTGTTGACTTATCCGCGCCCATCTGCTAAAATTGGATTATGCATTCGGAGAAAATCGACTACAAAAATCTGCGCAACTTGCGCGACCTCGGCGGATTGCCCGCAATGGACGGCAAGCATATAAAAAAAGGGAGACTCATCCGCTCGGGCAGGCTGTATAACCTGCCCAAGGAGACCGTTGACTTTCTGAACTCCCTCAATTTAGATATAATCATCGACATGCGCACCCAAAAGGAAGTCGAGGAGCACTTCCCCACCCTTCTCGAGGGGCCCGAATATCACTATATCCCCTTCGTATTCACGGCAGATCCCGACGTCGTGCCCACAAAGAGCGCGTCGTCCACCGTCCTCTACAGGGAGAGAAAGCGGCTTAAAAGGGAGTTTGCCGACGCCGATCAATACATGCAGAAGATGTACTCCGAAATCCTCTTCTCCCCCTCGTCGATAAAGAAGATAAATAAGATTTTCTCGCTCTTCGCCGAGGAGGATAAACGCATACTCTTCCACTGCAACAGCGGCAAGGACAGGACGGGGATTATCGCCATGCTGTTAGAGAGCATTTTGGGCGTTCCAGACGACGTGATTTTAGAGGAATATTTAGTATCCTACCGGTTCATGATAAGGCGCAGAAAAAAGCAGCTCTTTTGGATAAAGGTCGCGCCTATGTCAATAAAATTCAAGAACATTCTGCGCGCCATGATATACGCGAAACCTCAATATATATTGGGGGCAATCGACGAAATCAAGCAAAAATACGGCAGTATAGAGAACTATCTTATAAGCTGCGTGAAAATATCCGAAGAGGACATAAAAAAAATACGTTCCAACTATCTGGAATGAGGCAAAAATATGCAATCTTTAAGGGAAGTTTACAAAATAGGACGGGGACCTTCTAGCTCGCACACGATAGGTCCCGAGAGGGCGATGAAGGTGATGAAGGAAAGATACAAGGACGCCGACTCCTTCATCGTCACGCTGTACGGCTCGCTCGCCATGACGGGCAAGGGGCACAGGACGGACGAAGCCATCATAAAGACAGCCGCGCCCGTAAAGTGCGCCATTCGCTGGGATGAGACATACGAGTGCCCCGTCCACCCCAACACCATGGACATCGAGGTATTCCGCGACGGCAAAAAAATAGCCGAAAAGCGGGTATACAGCGTCGGCGGCGGCACGATAATTTTCGACGGCGAAGAGGGCACGGGCTCCTATCCCGACGACAGCGTGTACCCTTTAAACACCTTCAACGAGATATCTTCCTACTGCCGCGAAAGGGACATAAGGCTGTGGCAGTACGCCGAAGAGTGCGAGGGAAAGGAGATATTCGACTACCTCTTCGAAGTGTGGGAGAGGATGAAGCTCACCATAGACGAGGGATTGAAGGAAAAGGGCGAGCTCCCCGGCGGCTTGGGCACGTTGAGAAGGGCAAATCTTCTGTATCACTCCCGCCATATCGACGAATCCCCCCTCACCAAGGAGAACAGGCTGGTCTGCTCATACGCCTTTGCAACGAGCGAGCAGAACGCGGCGGGCGGTATTATAGTGACCGCGCCCACTTGCGGCTCCTGCGGGGTTGTGCCCGCCGTCTTGAAGTACATGCAGATGACTCGCGGATTTTCGGACGAAGAGGTCGTCCACGCCCTCGCGACGGGCGGAATTATCGGCGACGTAATAAAGAAAAACGCCTCGATAAGCGGGGCGGAATGCGGATGTCAGGCGGAGATCGGCTCGGCTTGCTCAATGGCGGCAGCCGCGCTAGCCGAACTGTTTGAAATGGGCTTCGGCGAGATAGAATACGCCGCCGAAGTCGCCATGGAACACCACTTGGGGCTCACGTGCGACCCCATAGGCGGGCTCGTGCAGATTCCCTGCATAGAGCGCAACGCCGTCGCCGCAATGCGCGCGCTCAACGCGCTGTCGCTCGCCGACTTCCTCGCCGATACCCGAAAGATAAGCTTCGACCTCGTCGTCAAGACCATGTACGACACGGGGCGCGACCTCCCCAAAAACTATCGCGAGACCTCCTCCGGCGGACTTGCTAAGTACTACAACCAGCGCCTCAACAAAAAAGATTGAAATTGAAACTTAATTTATCCCCGTCCATCCCAAGCTGTCATATTGAACGGGTGCGCGCCGTGAATGGCGCGCACCCGTTGAAATATCCCATCGGATATGCGGCAAATTACCTCCCGCCCCTTTTCGGGCGGGTTTTATCTTACAACCACCTCAACCTCTCTTTTGCCCATATTCCAATTTTTATGGGAATTATTCATCACTTCTTCCCACTGCGCGCTGTTCCCATCGAAGATTATCCTTTCAATCGCGCTGTCGCCCCGCCGTTTGCGTCATTCACCCCGCAAGCCGCAAAAAGGCAGAGTGCAAAAATAATAACAACCCCCGCTATCGCCGATAAAAATTTCTTCATGACTTGCTCATTAATCTATATCGAGGCTCTCGATCCATTGCTCGACCGCACTCTTCGAAGCCGACGACGAAAATCTCTTGCCCGCAATCCAATTGCCATCGCCCGCCAACTCTTCAAGCAGTTTGTCGCTGTTTCCTATTCCCGAGCTCGCCGACGTACAGAAGGGCACGACCGTCTTGCCCGTGAAGTCGTTTGCGGCGATAAAGCCGTTCACAACCCACGCCGCAATTCCCCACCAGATGGGATAGCCGACGAACACCGTCTCATAACTCTCCCAATCGTCGGGCGTGGCGTCCGCAAGCGCAACGTTCCTCAAACTCTCGTCGTCATGCTCTTTGGACACGCGGCTGTTAGCGTTTCCGTAGTTCAAGTCGGCTGCGGTATAGGGGGTCTCGGGCACCAGCTCGAAGGTGGTTGCCCCCGTAATATCCGCGATATAACCCGCAACCCTCTCGGTGTTGTTGGTCGCCGAAAAGTAGACGACAAGCACGTCGCCCGAAAGTTCAACTCTCCCGTCGCCGTTCTCTCCGCCGTTATTCTGATTTGTCTGATTGTTTTGATTATTCTGATTTTGCGGGTCCCTATCGTCGCCGCCGCATGCCGCAAACACAAGGCAAAAGCTAATCGCGACGGCAACTATAAACGCCGTCAATTTAAGATATCTCTTCATATTAAACCCCGACTTTTTAAAAATTCCGATGGGCATTTATGCCGAGCGCATAAATACTCTTTTTAATAATTTTACTACCCGATTATATATTTGTAAAATGCCGATTGTTGAACGTGCTATAAATTTTATTCATACCGTTGACAACCTTCCCCCCGCCGTGATATATTTAAAATAATAAACGGCGCAAGCGAAACCATAAATCGCGGAAATTTAAATCGGGCGCAATCGCCCCGAGAATTTCGCGAAGGAGACCTTATGGAACTCTATCAGATTGAGCAGTTTGTGGCGATAGCCGAGTGCGGCACCCTCTCAAAGGCGGCGGCAAAGCTGTACTTGACCCAGCCCGCCCTCACGCGGTCGATGAAAAAGTTCGAGCAGGAGTTGGGCGTCGAACTGTTTTCACACGGCAAAAACAAGATTGAACTCAACGAGAACGGCAAATTCGCCTACACGTTGGCGCAAAACGTACTGCGCGACACGCAGAATTTGAGAGAACAGTTAAGGCAGTTCGACAGGAGTCGCCGCACCATTTCGGTGGGCGCATGCGCCCCCGCGCCCCTTTGGGAGATGATGCCCCTTTTGACCTCGCTCTATCCCGAAAAGCGGCTCACATCGGAGGTAAAGCCCGAAGAACAGCTCGAAGAGGGGCTGTTATCGGGCGCATATCAGATAATCGTCACCACCAAACGCGGCGAAAATAGCGATATATATTCATTTTTTGCGGGCAGCGAGTCGCTTCTATTGAACATTCCCAAGCTTCACCCCCTCTCGAACGTGACGGGCGGCGTGCACTTTTCGGATATCCGAAATCAGTCAATCCTTCTCTACTCTAAGACGGGTATATGGGAAGATATCATCAGGCGCGAAATGCCCGCCGCGCATATCATAATGCAGGAAAACAGGGAGAGTTTTGAAGCTTTAAAGCGCGAAAGCGCCCTCCTCTCCTTCTCGACCGCGCTGTCCATAAAGCAGTTCGGCGACGTTGACGGCGCAAACGTTCTGCCCGTTCTGGACGAGTCCGCAAAGATTGATTTTTACTGCCATATCCTTTCCCGAAACAGACAGCTTTTGCACGAGTTTTCGGCGAGATATGAGTAATTGACAGGCATATATGCCGCAACTAACGCGAAAAATGGGGAAATATAATGCAATCGGAAGAACTCTGTGAAATATTGAAATGTGCAAAGCTAAGTAAAATCGCAAGGGCTTTAAAGGGGGCGGGCTATAAAGACTGCAAGCGCGACAGATTGCTTAAAAGGGCGTCCCTCTACGATATCGTCATCGCCCAATGCGACGAAACGCCCTACTTCGCCGACGAAAGGGGCAACGAATTTATAGGAACTATTTGCAGGAACGCAAAGGGCTATGAAAAGTACGAATTCATAATAGTGGAACAGCTCTCCAAAATAAGACCAAATTGCGACGATTTATTCACGAAAAAAATGTTGATATATGCAAAGTAAACTTAAAAGGGCGGCGCGGACGAAATTCGTCCGCGCCGCTCTTTAAAATTATAATATGAAAGGGAGATTTTTGCAGTCAAATCAATTTTTTGCCGTCCGAAAAGGCGTTGCCCACCTTTTCCCCCACCTTTCTGTATGCGGCGGCGATGGGGTCGAAGATAATCAGATCGAGCTTGCCGAGGTCGATATTGCCGTTACTATCCAACACTTCCTCGTCCGCGCTGACGTTGACGATTTTGCCGACGAGGTTGCCGTCCTCGTTGAATTTCTCGAAAGTGCACTCCAAAGTCACGGGAAATTCCTCGATGACGGGCGCGTTGACGTACTCCGCCCTATGGGTGTGCAGCCCCGCCTTTTCAAGCTTGTCGGGCGTCTTGGTCGCCGAAACGATGCCCACGTAGTCAGAAGCGAGCATATTTTTCACGTCGCCGAAGCTTATCGTGAACGCCTTGTTTTGGGCAATGTTCTCGGTGGTCTTGTGCGGCGAGAGCGAGATGACAATCTTGTTCGCGTCATACACTCCGCCCCAAGCCGCGTTCATCGCGTCGGGATTGCCCGCTTTATCGTACGTGCCGATAATCAGCACGGGCTGGGGCAAAACCCACGTCTGTTTTCCGAAATTCTTTCTCATAATTTCCTCCGTCTCTATCGATATTGCAAAACCGTTAAATCGACCTTGCAAGTTTATATATATTTTATTACTTTTGATTGTTAAAGTCAATATCCCAGCTCATAAACGCCCTCTCCTCGTCCGCGATTGCCATATTATAGTAGCGTCTGCCCTTGTCGAGCGCGGCAATCTCTTCGAGCTCGTCCGCCATCAAAGAGAAGTCGAAGATATCCAAATTGCTCTTTATGTGTTCGGGATTTTTGGAACCGGGGATGACGATATTTCCCACCTGCGTGTGCCAGCGAAGAATAATCTGCGCGTTGGTCTTTGTATATTTTTGGGCGAGCCGCGAGAATACGTCCTGTTTAATGAGCGTCTTGTCGCCGTGCCCCAAGGGGTACCACGCCATGAGCCCCATGCCGTACTTTTTCAATTTCCTTTTGAGTTCGTTTTGGGGATAGTAGGGGTGAGTCTCCACCTGCACAACCTGCGGCGTCACTTCGCAGTTTTTCAATATATTGTCAAATCTGTCCTCGGGGAAGTTGGAAAGCCCCAACGCCTTGACTTTGCCCGCCCTATATGCCCGCTCCATTGCCCTATATCCCTCGATATAGTTGCCGACGGGCTGGTGCAAAAACAGCAAATCTATATAGTCTGTGTCAAGGCGGGCAAGCGTCTCGTCTATCGCCCTGTCGCCGTTTTCGTATTCGGTGCACCATATTTTAGTGACGAGAAAGATATCCTCGCGCCTGACGCCGCTCCGTTTGATCCCTCTTCCAACGGCGCGCTCGTTCATGTACGCGTTCGCCGTATCTATAAGCCGATATCCGCAATTGAGTGCGGAATATACCGCGTTTTCGGCGTCCTCTGGCGATAAAAGATAGGTCCCTATTCCCGCCATCGGCATCTTTATTCCGTTATTCAAGTCAAAGTATTCCATATTTTTTCCTTTTCACCAATTTTTCTTTTCCGCCGCCGGGTTATGTTTTGTCTTGCGCTCCCCGGCAGAGCTTTTGCCGTATATTCTTATAAATATTATATCTGCGTAACGTATCTGTGTCAAATGCCGATTTTTTAATGCGCTATAATCCATATTTATAGCAATTAAGCCGCGGGGCGATTGTTCGCCCCGCGGCTTGAACTTTTAAACCTTTCATCTATTTACTTCAATTTATTATATTGCTCGTCGGACACGGGCTCGAGCCACTCGTTTGAGGAGCCCTCGCCGGGGACCTCTATCGCGAGGTGAGAAAACCAGCTGTCTTTCGCCGCGCCGTGCCAGTGCTTGACGCCCGCGGGGATATTTATGCAATCGCCCTCGCGCATTTCAATCGCCTCTTTCCCCCATTCCTGAAAGTATCCCCGTCCGCCGACGCAAACAAGAATTTGCCCGCCGCCCTTTTTTGCATGGTGAATATGCCAATTATTGCGGCACCCGGGCTCAAACGTGACGTTGAAAATTCCCACTTGCTCTTTGGATATGGGCGCAAGATAGCTCTTGCCGCTGAAATACTGTTTGAACCCGTCGTTGGGCGAGCCGATGGGGAATATCATGCCGCTCTCGTGCGAAGCCTTACCGCCGTCCGCGCACTCCTCAGCCCACACTTCTTTTGCCATATTGAACACCGCCCACGCCTTGGGCCAGCCCGCGTAAAAGGCGACGTGGGTTATTATTGCGGCTATCTCCGCCTTTGAAACCCCCGCCTTCTTCGCGTTTTCGAGGTGATAGCGAAGGGAGCTGTCGGTTATCCCCAACGACATGAGCGCGACGACGGTAATTATGCAGCGCGTCTTGTGATCTATATCCCGATTATTCCAATTTTCGCCGAAGAGAACGTCGTCGTTGAAGTGCGCGAAGTCGGGTGCAAACTCCCCGAGAGCCTTCCTCCCCGCATCCTGCGTGATTTTTTTCATAACCTTGTCCTTCTTTTTTATTTATTTAAACCTATTATTTTTTGTAGCCGTCGGGATTTTTCTTCTGCCAATTCCACGAAGATCTGCACATCTCGTCCAGCCCGAGCTCCGCCTTCCAGCCGAGGTCGCGGAAAGCCTTGTCCGCGCAGGCATAGCACTCCGCGACGTCGCCCGCTCTTCTTCCCACAATCTCGTACGGAATGGGCTTGCCGCAAGCCCTCTCGAAAGCGTGAACCATGTCGAGAACGCTGTATCCCTCGCCCGTACCGAGGTTGCAGATATGAACGCCGCTGTCCCTATAACCTTTAAGCGCGGCGACGTGCCCCTTTGCGAGGTCTACGACGTGAATATAGTCCCTCACGCCCGTGCCGTCGCGGGTGGGATAGTCGTTGCCGAACACCTTCAGCCTATCAAGCTTGCCCGAAGCCACTTGCGCAATATAGGGCATCAGATTATTGGGTATACCCTTGGGATCCTCGCCTATCTCGCCGCTCGGGTGTGCGCCGACGGGGTTGAAATATCTCAAAAGCATACAATTCCACTGCGGCTCGGCGCGCTGCAAGTCCTTCAATATACCCTCTATATACAGCTTTGTCGCGCCATAGGGGTTGGTGGTTGACAGCGCGCAGTCCTCTGTGAGGGGCAGCCTTTCGGGAACGCCGTAAACCGTCGCCGAAGAGGAAAAAATAATCTTATATACCCCCGCCGCCCTCATCGCCTTTAAGAGCACGAGGGTGCCGTATACGTTGTTGTCGTAATATTCGAGGGGCTTTCTGACGCTCTCGCCCACGGCTTTAAGCCCTGCGAAGTGTATTACCCCCTCTATTTTATGTCTTGAAAATATCTTTTTATATATATCTTCGTCGCGTATGTCGCCGCGGTAAAAGGCGATATCTTTGCCCGTAAGTTTCTGTACCCTCTTTAAGGATTCTTCTGAAGAATTTGACAGATTGTCGAGGACGACCACGCCGTAACCGCTTTCGAGAAGCTCCAAAACGGTATGACTGCCTATATATCCCGCGCCGCCCGTGACGAGTATGGTTGAATTGGTATTTTGGGTTGACATTGATTTCTCCGAGTGGCGCACCGCAGTGCGCTTTTTCGGGTAAATTATACTCCCGCACGCGCAGATTGTCAACACAAAAATTTATCCGCCCGCACCGCCGCCGCGCAAATTTGCAAGCCGCGCCGAGCTACTTTTTGCGCACAATCACCGCCGCGCCGAATTGCCCGTGCGCCCGCTCACCCAATCCCCCTCACTCCACGGTGACGCTCTTTGCGAGATTTCGCGGTCTGTCTGGGTTTCTGCCCAATAAAATCGCCGTCTCATAGGCGAGAATGTGCAGCGCGGCTGCCGCGACGGGCGGCGCGAGATAGTCGGGGCACTTTGGAAGCAGCGTCACCTTCGCCCTGCCCTTAAACTGCTCGGCAACCTCGTCAATGCAGGTTATCACCGCGGCTTTCGCCCCCCTCGCCATCACCTCGTACACCGCGCTCGAGGTCTTTGCCGCCAGCTCGCCGTCGCACACGATAAATATGCACAGCGCGTCGCCGTCGATAAGGGCGAGCGGCCCGTGCTTGAGTTCGCCCGCAGGATAGCCCGACGAGGGCAGATAGCTCACCTCCTTCAATTTCAGGCTGCCCTCCAACGCCACGGCATAGTCGGCGCCCCGTCCCAAAAAGTACACGCCCGAGCTCTTCGCGCACTCCGCGGCAAGCCCCCTCATATCCAAGCCCTCAATCGTCCTCTTTATTATATCGGGCAGTCCCGCCGTCTCGGGCGCAAGCTCCCCCGTCTCATTTTTTAATATGTATTTAGTATTTTTGGGAGCCGTCCTCTCAAGCTGCCTTGCAAGAAGGTATAGGGCTGTCACCTGCCCCGAATAGCTCTTCGTGGCGGCGACGCATATCTCCGTTCCCGCGGCGACGGGCGCGACGCAGTGGGATAGCCTTGTGATTTGGGAGTGCGGGCTGTTTGTGACGGCGATAACCTTCGCCCCCAACCCCGAAAAGAGCCGCGCCGCCTCGAGGGTGTCCGCCGTCTCCCCGCTCTGGGTCACGGCGACGAGAGCCGTCTTTTTATCCACGAACGGCGGGTTATATCTCAGCTCCCCCGCATACTCCGCCGAGCACCAAAGTCGGGTGAATTTTTGTGTATAGTACTTCCCCGCGAGGGCGGCGTGATAGGCAGTTCCGCACCCCGTGAAAATCACCTTTTCCACCCCTTGAAGGCAGGCGCAAAGTCCCTCTCTCGCGTCGGCGAAAGCAGAAATGGTATTCTTGACGGCGGCGGGCGATTGGCGCAATTCTTTGAGCATATAGTGGGGGCAATCACCCAATTCGAGGGCTGCGGGGCGGGCGCGGTTTATCACCTTTTCCCTCTCCACGGCGTTTAAATTCTTGTCGAAAATTTCGACCCCCTTTTTGGTTATAAATGCAAAGTCGCCGTCCTCCAAAAAGCAGAGATAGGGGCACTTGCCCGCAAGCGCGGGTTCGTCGCTCGCCACATATCCCCCCTCGCCGCCCAAGCCCAAAACTATGGGGCTCTTGCACTTCGCCACGGCAATGCCCTCAACGCCCCTGCACACCGCCATTATAGCGTACGCCCCCTCCAACCTCTCGGCGCAGGCAACCAACGCCCGTTTAAGCCCCTCCGCCGTGGGAGTTGAGAGATTTTTTTGTATTAAGACCGCCGCAACCTCGCTGTCCGTCTCGGACGAAAAGCCCGCCCCCTCACTTATAAGCTCCTCTTTGAGTCGCGCATAGTTCTCTATAATTCCGTTGTGCACTATGGCGATATCGCCCGCGGAATGGGGATGGGCGTTTATATCCGACGGCTTGCCGTGTGTCGCCCAACGGGTATGACCTATGGCGACGGGAGCTTTTGCCCCCTCTATGAGAGCCTTCAATTTTTGCACCCTGCCCGCCCTCTTGAATATTGTGATATCTTCATTCAATATGGCTATCCCCGCCGAATCGTAGCCGCGATATTCCAGCCGTTCCAGCCCCGAATAGACCTCTTTGACGGCGTTAAGCCCGCCGATATATCCCATTATCCCGCACACAGATCACACCTCGCCAACGTTGCCGCGCACCTTCGCCGAAAGACTTTTTAAGGCTTTGGCGCAGTCCTCAGCTCTTCCCTCGGCGCAAATTCTTATCACCTCTTCGGTGCCCGAGGGTCTGACTATTATCCGAAGATTGAGATTTGTCTCCAACTCCCGCGCAAGCTCTCTCACCCCTTCCATCGCCCTTTTTTTATCCTTTACGGGGATATTCACGCTCTCCCTCGGCAGCTCTTTATAGCCCTTTAATAGGCTTGAAAGTCGGCACTTATTGCCCACCATCGTCTCCATGAGCATGATTGCCGTCACCAGCCCGTCGCCCGTCGTCTCGTATTTGGAAAAGACTATGTGCCCGCTCCTCTCGCCGCCGAGGGCGGCTCCGCACTTCTGCATTTTTTTGCACACGTTGAAGTCGCCCACGTCGCACACTTCGGCGGATATGCCGAGGGCGGAAAGGCTGTCTATGAGCCCCCCGTTGCTCATCACCGTGCAGACGATCTTGTCGCCCGATAGGAGCCCCTGTCTTTTAAGGCTCGCCGCGCAGATATAGAGTATGTGGTCGCCCGTGACTATATTTCCCCTCTCGTCCACGGCGATGCACCTGTCGGCGTCTCCGTCAAAGGCAAAGCCCGCGTCCAGATTTTCTCTCTTCACGAGCTCGGCGAGGGCTTCAATATGGGTGGATCCCACGCCGCCGTTGACGTTGGTGCCGTCGGGCTCAACGCCTATGCAAAAGGTCTTTGCCCCAAGCGCGTCGAAAAGACTCCTCGCAATCGAAAATGCGCTTCCGTTCGCCCCGTCCAAGCCTATCTTCAAGCCCTTGTAGGAACAGGTAGACAGCGCTATCAGGTGCCCTATGTAGCGGTTTCTCCCCGAAACGTAGTCCACCGTCCGCCCTATATCCCTGCCCGTCGCAAAGGGTATATCGCCGCCGAATGGGGTAAGGTCGCCGTCCAAATATCTCTCAATAAGCGATATCACCCCGCCCGACAGCTTTTCGCCCTGCCCGTTTAAGAGCTTTATGCCGTTGTCGCAATAGTTATTGTGGCTCGCCGAGATCATCGCACCGCAGTCGAAACCGTCGCACCGCGCAATATACGCCACCGAAGGAGTGGTGGTGACGTGCATGATATAGGCGTCCCCGCCCGACGAAGTTATGCCCGCCGCAAGCGCATATTCAAGCATATATGAGGACAGGCGGGTGTCCTTGCCGATAACCACCCTGCAC
>CANRKX010000030.1 GCA_947631325.1 uncultured Clostridia bacterium
GCTACTGTGGCTCAGTTGGTAGAGCAGCTGATTCGTAATCAGCAGGTCGTCGGTTCAAGTCCGACCAGTAGCTCCAAAAAAGAAGTATGAAATTGATACAAAAATATCGGCTTCATACTTCTTTTTTATTGTAAAATTTGTACTATCCCATTTATGGGATAACTTTTCGGTTATTCTGATTGCAGAAGACAAAGAAAGTCGACGCAGTTTTTAATAAAGTTAAAGGAGATATGAGATGAAACGAATTCTTGGGGGAATCGACAGTCATTACAGAGAGCAGATCGAACGCGATGAAGCATACGAAAAGCAAGTGAGAAAGGTGATAAGGGCAAAGCGCGATCGCACACTCGCAGTCATTCTCGGAACACTTGCGTATTGCAGACTCGTAAAGCGCAAATGAGGTGTATGATGAATTCTGTGGATGAGGCTTGCGGTTCTTACCGCATTGTGCTATAATAAAATTATGGAAAGTTTGGAATCCAAAAAACTCGCGCTTCTGCGCATATTGCAAATTCTTTTTGATTACAGCGACAGGGAGCATATGCTCATCTACGACGATATTCTTTCCCTTTTGCAGCGCGAATACGATCTCACCGTCGAGCGCAAGGCGGTGGGGCGCAATTTGTCTCTTTTGAAAGAGGCGGGGTTCGACATTGTAACGACGCAGCGCGGCACCTATCTCGCCGAACGCACCTTTGACGATTCCGAGCTTCGCCTTCTCATCGACAGCGTCCTTTCCAGTTCGCACATTTCCCCGTCACTGTCCAAAGCGCTCATCGGGAAACTCTGCGGGCTCTCCAATAAGTACTTCCGCCGCCACGTCAAAAATATCTATTCCGTCCATGAATGGAACAAGACGGAGAATCAAGCCGTGTTCTATAATATCGAGATCATCGACGAGGCGATAGAGAAGGGGCGCAAAATCAAGTTCGACTACAACAAATACGGCGCAGATAAGAAACTTCACCGCTCGGCGCGGCACGTGGCAAGTCCCTATCAGATGATCTTGCACAATCAGCGATATTTTTTGATGGCGTTTGAGGAAAAGTGGCAGCACGTCCGCTATTTCCGCCTCGATCGCATTACAAATATCGAGGAGACGGAAGAGCCACTTACGCCCATTCGCTCCCTAAAAGGCTTTGAAAACGGCATCGATTACAGGCGATTTTCCGCGTCCATGCCCTATATGTATTCTGACGAGCCCAAGTCTGTGGAATTCCTCGTGGACGGCTGGGCGATCGACCAAGTTGTCGATTGGTTCGGAAAAGATTTTTCCGTTGAAGAACGCGGGGATAAATTTCTTGTCCGCTTGCGGGCAAGCCTTGACGCCATGGAGTATTGGGCGATGCAGTACGCAAACGCCGTCGAAGTGATTTCCCCGCCCGACCTGCGGGAGCGGGTAAAGAATGATCTCACCGCCGCGGCAGAGAAGTATCGTTAATGGAAGATAACGTGTTAAAGAATACACAATTGTAAAACAAAAAAGGAGATAAAATTATGGAAAGTTATGTTTGCGAAATCATTTTTCGGAAGGACAAAAAGAGTGGGAAAATCGTGTGGAACGGCTCGGAACTCGTACACGAAGCGTACATTGTTCAAGCAAATAGTGAAACGTTTGCAAAACAAACCGCTTGGTCTAAATATGCGAAAGAACATGGCGTTCCTACGAGCATGATTTCCGTTGGAAAGGTTAAAAAGCTCTGAGGAATTTTAAGAACATCATGACCGAAAGCGAAAGAAGAAACTTATTTACTTATGCCACGAAGGAACTGTCGCAGGATGCGTTTTTATTGTGGCTGTTCAATAACTACGACGACGAAGAGGTCGCTCCCGCCGTCTATGCGCTCCTTCGTGAATTCTGCGGGCTTGCATCGGACGAGAAAATTCTTTCTCTGGAGACAAAGGCGCAGTGGCACGATATGGACGTATCCGTTTGGTTTTCGACGAATCAGGACAAGAAGTATGCGCTCTTCATCGAGGACAAGGTCGATTCGGGTGAACATAATCAGCTGGAGAAGTACAATACATATATCGAAGCGTCGGAGGAAGAAGGGCATAGGGTCAGCAAAATCTATTATAAGCCAGGATATATATATCCCGATGAAATCGAAAGAGTTGAAATAGCAGGGTGGGAACACTACGATATTCACCAAATCTATGCGCTTTTTCAACCCTATGGGAAGTCGTGCAAAAATTCCATCGTGCGGCAGTATATCGAACATATCCTTGCAAGGGAAAGAATTCTTTCCACGACGGAGAAGCCAGAAAGGAGCGAAAGCGCACTCGACCTTCTCGCTTGGCTTGCGTTCTACAACAAATCCGTCATTCCTTCTTTGGAAAAAGAATTCGGAAGAAGCGGGGCTGCATTCTATGCATGGAGCGCGGGGCATTATGGGTATGTCTGTCTTTCGGCACGCCATAGAGACGATATAAAAATTCCTTACCTTGAAATCCGCAGCCGTGACTGTCTCGACGGGAAGTTTATGGCGCGTATTCTCTGCTACGGAATGGACGAAGTGTATATCCCGAAGCAGAAAGCGCTTATCGAACGCACGAAAAACAGTGAATTGTTCGAGTGCAAGTACTTGCGTCATTCCAAAAAAGGGGTGACGATCTTCCCCAAGCAGGTCGGCTATATAAAAGAGGGTCTTCTGCAAGCCAAAACCACCGAAGAATTTATCGAGGCGGTCAAAAGGTCCGTTCGGGAATTTCTCGACCTTATGAAGGATTGGGATTGAAGGGCATAGCCGAACCTTTCTTCATGCTGACGATACGTGAAGCCGTGATTGGGCAGTCATTTGGTGAAACAAAGACAAAAGCACTGCCGAAACTCGGCAGTGCTTTTTCGCTAACGCTCAAAAAAACGGCGCCGCAATTTGGTCGGCGCCGTTTTTCGGCGCTTAAATACCCAATTTAACCCTTTAAAAATAAATTTTTTGCGCACGGGGCACAAGATATGGTATAAATTACCGCAAATTCTGTTTACTTTTTACGGGGAATAAGTTATAATAAAATTTGTATAAGTATAAATTTTTACGCATAACGGATGATAAATCGCCATGAAAGGCAACAAAAAACGGTCGAAAAAGTCGTTGAAATGGATAATTATCGGTGCGGTTGCGGTCGCTGTGGCGGCAGTGCTTTTAATCGTCAACGTTTTCGTTCCGCTCAAATATCTTTCAGCCTACGTGGTATTCGCCAAAAAGCCCGAAATCGGCGAGTTGCGCGTCCGTTTTGTCGACGTCGGCTACGGTAACTGCGCGGTTTTAGACCTTCCCGACGGAAAGACCGCGGTGATTGACGGCGGCGACGGAAGCTATCACAGCCAATTGAAATTGTTGAAAGCTCTAAATTCAAGCGGCGCGGACAGGATTGATTACCTCATCTGCACCTCGCCCAAAAAGGAGCACTGCGGCGGTTTTGACGAAATTTTAAAGCTCAAAGAGGTGGGCGACATTTTCGCGCCCTACTGCCCCGAAGAGTTGCAGAGCGAAAAGTTTTCAGATTTCATTTTCCACGCCGAGCGCAAGGGGCACGAAATTGAGACATGCGCCTTCGGGACGGGCATAGTTTCCGACGGCGGCGAATATTTTTTCACCGTATTGTCGCCCTTTTTGTATAATGCGTCGGGCGATATTCCCATTGCTGATACAGCCATTGCCGCGGGCGTTGACGCGCTGTCATCGGCGATATGGTTGGAGTATGCGGGCAGGGGAGTGCTGTTTATGAGCGACGCGCCCGAGAGCGTTCAGTCTCAGATCTTCGACGCTGCTGCGATAGGCGGCGGCATTTTGGATATTGACGGCAATCTTATAGACCTAAAATCCTGTTGCGTTGTGCAGACGCCCGCACACGGCGCGCTGTCGGCATACAGAGAGGAATTATACGACTTGATATCGCCCGACGCGGCAATAATTTCGGTGGGCGACAACGCGCAGGGCTGTCCCGACGAACTCATGCTTGCGGGGCTTAAAGCCAGGTGCGACGTCTACAGGACGGACGCGGACGGCGCAATTACTGTTACAATCTCGGGCGACGGCGACGTTGCCCTATCCAAGGAGAAACAATGAAGATAATTACTGCAGGCGAATCGCACGGCAAGGCTCTCGTTGGCATAATAGAGGGGCTTCCCTCCAATCTCGCGATAGATATTGCAGAGATAGACGGATATCTTGCCCTTCGTCAGGGGGGATACGGCAGGGGCGGACGCCAGAAGATAGAAAAGGACGCCGTCGAAATAATAAGCGGAGTGAGAAACGGCTTGACCCTCGGCAGTCCCTTGGCGTTTATGGTCAAAAACCGCGATTATGACAATTGGAAAAATTATATGGCGCCCGAGGGCTGCGACGTAACAAAGAAAACTTTGACCAAGGTCCGCCCGGGGCATGCCGACCTTGCGGGGATGATGAAGTACGACCAGACCGACGCGCGCAACGTCTTGGAGCGCGCCAGTGCAAGGGAGACGGCGGTCCGCGTGGCGGCGGGCAGTATTTTAAGGCAGTATCTCGCCGCCCTTAACGTGCGGGTGTCGGGCTATGTCAGGGGCGTCTGCGGCATAAACGACGACAAAAATTATACCTTTTCCGACATAGAAAGGGCAAAGGATAACCCCCTTTTTATGCTCGACGATTCAAAGCAGGATGAGGCGATGAAGGTTATTGACAGCCTTAAAGCTTCGGGCGACACGGCGGGCGGAATAATAGAAATAAGGGTAAAGGGGCTTAAAAGCGGTTTCGGCAGCTGTATGCAGTACAGCGACAAGCTCGACGCCCTTCTTTGCGGCGCGATTATGAGCGTTCAGGCGATAAAGGGAGTTGAAGTGGGGTTGGGCTTCGGCTGTGCCAATCTCCCCGGAAGCAAGGTCCACGACGAAATATTTTATAACGGTGATTTCGTCCGCAAGACCAACAACGCGGGCGGCATAGAGGGCGGAATGTCCAACGGGGAGGAGATAGTTCTCCGCGCGGCGATGAAGCCCATTCCGACGCTCATGAAGGGTCTTAAAACGGTGGACTATATAACAAAAGAGGAGACTGTCGCTGCGAGCGAGAGGAGCGACGTTGCGGCAATCTGCGCGGCGGAAATAGTGGTTGAAAGCGTCGTCTGCTGCACCCTTGCCGAGGTGGTCGCAAAGCGGCTGGGCGGCGACAATATGAAAGAAGTAATTCAAAGATACTCTCAGTTGAGGTAACCATGAAGGACATAGATTTAAAGACGGCGTCGGCGGAAAGCGTAATACACTGCGGCGAGGGCACATTCTTAAAATACGCCCCCTTATTGAGGGAGAGGCAGCTCTTTGTCGTGACCGACGCAAACGTCTTTGCCTATTACAGATATGATATTTGGAAGGTCTTCGGCGACGACGTGCCCATACATGTAATACCCGCGGGCGAATCGGGCAAAAATATACGCAACCTTATCGCCATTTTGAGGGCGATGCTCGGCGCGGGAATGAAGCGCAACTGCACCGTCGTTGCATTGGGCGGCGGGGTGGTCGGCGACATTGCGGGGCTTGCGGCTTCGCTATACATGCGCGGAGTGCACCTCGTCCAAATTCCCACAACCCTTCTCTCTCAGGTTGACAGCTCTGTCGGCGGAAAGACCGCGGTGGATTTCGAGGGCGTGAAGAACGCCGTGGGCACCTTTTATCAGCCCGAAGAGGTCATTGCCGACCCCATGTTTTTCGGCACCCTTCCCCAGCGCGAAATAAGGTGCGGCTTGGGCGAAATAGTAAAGTACGGCGCGCTCAACGCCGATATATTAAATCTGCTCACTGAAAATTCGGAAAATCTGTTTGACAACGCCTTTCTCGGCAAGGTGGTTTATCCCTGTATTCTGCATAAGGCTAAGGTGGTCACCGAGGACGAGAGGGATTTGACGGGACAGCGCAAAACGCTCAATCTCGGGCACACGACGGGGCATGCGTTCGAGCTGTTTTTCCGCAGAAAATCGCACGGGGAGTTTGTGCTTATAGGTATGTATTACGAGCTGTACGTTGCGCGTAAACGCGGCATATGTGCGGACGAATATGCAACGAAGCTTGAAAATCTCATTCTGAAAGTGATGGGCGCAATACCCGCGTACGACGGGGTGGAAGAGGCGGCGCACTATGCCCGTTTCGACAAGAAGAACGACGACGAAAACGTCTCTCTTATACTGCCTGTATCTGAGGGCAAGTGCGAAGAGGTCAAGCTCGCCTTCGAAGAATATACAAAAATGCTGCGCGGCGCGCGCGACAGCTTGAAGGAGGGCAAATGAAAGAACTTAAACTTGCCGTAATAGGTAAAGACGTCTCCAAATCCGTAAGCCCCGAAATACACAATTTTATTGCGCAAAAGTCGGGCAATAGCATTACATATGAAAAAGTCTCCGTTCCCGAGGACAGATTTGAAGGGGAGGCGGAAAATATCTTCGCCCGTTTCGACGGCTTCAACGTCACAATCCCCTATAAACTTTCGATAATTCCATATTTGAAAAAGACGATTGGCGACGCGGCTGTATTCGGCGCGGTCAACACCGTGCTTTCCCGCCCTCGCGAGGGCTACAACACCGACGGCATGGGATTTTCGATGATGCTCGAAAACAACGGCGTCGTTACTAAGGATAAACAAGCTCTCCTTTTGGGCGCGGGCGGCGCGGGCAGAAGCGTCGCGAAAAAGTTAGTTGACGGCGGCGCGCAAGTCACCGTCTTTGACAAGTTCGCGGGGAGCGCAAAGAGGATAGCCGACGAATTTCAAGGCGTCTTTGCAACCGATGAGATAGAGTTGAAAAAATACGATATAGTAGTCAACGCGACGGGCGTCGGCATGCACAAGACGGAGGGGATATCCCCCGTCGGCGAGGAGCTTTTAAGCCTTTGCGACACCGCCGTAGACCTCATATATACCCCTAAAAAGAGCAGATTTTTGGAGATAGCCGAAAGTCTCGGCAAGCGTATAATAAACGGCGAGGGAATGCTCTTCTATCAGGCATATTTCGCCCAATGTATTTATTTTGGTACGGAGCCGTCTGCGGAGACGGCGAAGAGATATTTCGAAGAATACCGCAAGGAGAATATATAAATGAAATTGTTATTCATAAACGGCGTCAACCTCAACATGACGGGCATACGCGAAAGGGGAGTATACGGCACGCAGTCGCTCGACCAAATCAACGCCGAAATCAAGGCGCACTTCAAGGGCGACGAGTGCGAGTTCTTCCAGAGCAACATAGAGGGCGAAATCTGCACCAAGATACAGACCGCCGACTGTGACGGAATTATTTTAAACGCGGGCGCGTTCACCCATTACAGCTATGCCATCCGCGACGCCATTTCGTCGGTAAAAATTCCCGTTATCGAAGTGCATATGTCCAACGTCCACGCGCGCGAGGAGTTCAGACACCAATCGGTCATCTCCGCCGTCTGCAAGGGGGTTATAGCGGGCTTCGGCAAAAATTCATACATTCTCGCGGGTGAAAGTTTCAAGTTATGAACATAATTCTTGCGGGCATGCCGGGGTGCGGCAAGACCACAGTATCAACCCAAATAGCCGCCATATCGGGTAGAAAGCTTGCCGATACCGACGAGTTGATTGTCAGAAAATACGGCAAAATTTCAGATATATTCGAGAAGTTCGGCGAGGAGTATTTCAGACAGCTCGAAACAAAAGTCGTTGAGGAAGCCGCCGAAATTCAGAACGCCGTCATCGCAACGGGCGGCGGGTGCCTTATGCGCGACGAAAACGTCGCAATCTTTAAAAGAAGCGGAAAGATAATCTATCTTAAAACGGGGCTCGATACACTTTATAATAGGTTGCAAGGCGACGACACCCGTCCCCTTTTGAAGGGCGACATGAAGGAGCGGCTTAAAAATCTCTATATGGAAAGATCTGAAAGATATGAAAAAGTTGCCGACTTCACCGTCACAACCGACGGGGCGACCCCGAGAGATATAGCAAAACAAATTTTGGAGCTTATCTGATGAAAACTGCGCTTATAACGGGCGGAACGAAGGGAATAGGCAAGGCAATCGCGCTTGAATTTTTGAAGCGCGATTACGAAGTGGTCATAAACTATCACGCCGACGAGGAAGCGGCGGCTTCCACCCGCGAAGAGTTCAATATGTTGGGATATTATCCCGTCTTAATGCGCGCCGACGTGGGCGACGAAAGGCAGGTTCGCGCAATGTTCGTCGATCTCTTTTCCACGTACGGCAAGCTCGACGTGCTCGTCAACAACGCGGGCATATCTGTCGTAAAGGTTATACAGGACACCACCGCGGCGGAGTGGGACAGGCTGTTTGCCGTCAACGTCAAGGGCGCATATCTCTGCGCTCGCGAAGCCGTCGATAAGATGATAGGTCACGGAGGGTGTATCGTCAACGTCGCGTCCATATGGGGCGAAGTGGGGGCGAGCTGCGAGGTTGCCTATTCAGCCACGAAGGGCGCATTAATCGCCTTTACAAAGGCGCTTGCAAAGGAGCTTGCGCCCTCCAAAGTGCGCGTCAACTGCGTCTCCCCGGGGGTAATAGAAACGGATATGAACGCAAGACTTTCGGCGGTGGAAGTTGAGGATTTGATAAACTCCATTCCCGTCGGAAGAATGGGCACGCCCGAAGAGGTCGCCGAAGCCTGCGTATTCCTCGCCGAGGCGGACTATATAACGGGTGAAATACTCTCGGTGGGCGGCGGTTTTGCAAAATAAGCCGCTTTTTTCGAGTTTTTTATAAAATTTTTTGTATTAAAAAAGAAAATCTGTTAATTTTTTCGTATAATTTAACGAATGGAAGATTGCCGCCTTAAAGAGCGTACTTACGCGATTGAAGAAATGTTTTTATCCCCCTATGCCTGCAAGTCCAACGCAACGCGCGGGCGGGAGAGGGAAGAAGAGCCTTGCGCCATGCGCACGGATTTTCAGCGCGACCGCGACAGAATAATATACTGCAAGGCGTTCAGACGCTTGAAAAATAAGACTCAGGTTTTCTTTTCGCCCGAGGGAGACCACTATGTGACGAGGCTCACGCACACCCTCGACGTGGCGCAGATTGCGAGGAGCATCGCCCGCGCCCTCGCCTTGAACGAGGACTTGACCGAAGCGATAGCGTTGGGGCACGACCTCGGTCACACCCCTTTCGGACACAGCGGAGAGAGAATTTTAAACTCCTTAACGCCCACGGGCTTTCGCCACAACGAACAGTCGGTGCGGGTCGTCGAAGTGCTTGAAAAGGATGGCAGGGGGCTCAATCTGACCGCCGAGGTGCGCGACGGAATTTTAAATCACAAAAAGAGCGGCTCGCCCATGACTTTGGAGGGCAAGTGCGTCTCCATAGCCGACAGAATTGCCTACATAAATCACGACCTCGACGACGCCGTCCGCGCGGGAATTTTAAGCCAAAACGACGTCCCCGAAAATATAAAAAAGACGCTCGGCTACACCTCGCGAGAGAGAATTAATAGGGCAGTATCCTCGATCTACCGCGAAAGTTACGGCAAAAACGAGGTGAAGATGGGGAAGGATATCGAGGAGGCGAGCGAACAGCTCCGCGCCTTTATGTTCGACAGGGTCTACCTCTCCGAATCGGCGCGCGGCGAGGAGGAAAAGGCGGCAAGGATGCTGTCTGCAATGTATACGTATTTCGTAAAAAATCCCGACAAAATGCCCAAAACTTTTATTGACCTCATGTCGCGGTTTTCGGTGGAACAGGTCGTGTGCGACTATCTTTCGTCCATGACCGACAGGTTTGCCGTCTATATGTTCAATAAAATTTTCGTACCCAAGGGCTGGTCGTTCATCGACGAAGATAATTGATTATGTCAACGCCTTTACAGGAGTTTATACAAACTTTAAAGGAAAAACTTAATATCGTGGACGTTGCGAGCGGATATTTCAGCTTGGAGAAGAGGGGGGCGACCTATTGGGCTTGCTGTCCTTTCCACCATGAAAAGACTCCGTCGTTCGCCGTCAACGAAGCCGACCAATATTATCACTGTTTCGGCTGCGGCGCGTCGGGCGATGTCATTAAGCTCGTCCAAAACCTCGAAAATATCGAATTTTACGACGCCGTAAAACTGCTTGCGGGGCGGGTTGGGCTTGAAGTTCCCCAAACGGGCTTCGACGCCCAGAAGACAATCGAATACAAGAGAAAGCGCGACACCATTCTTGCAATATTGAAGGACTGCGCGCACTTCTATCTCGACAACCTCAACTCGGGTAAGGCGGACGAGCATATAAAATACATACTCGACAGAAAGATACCCTCAAACATAGTCCGCAAGTTCGGGTTGGGCGCAAGTCTCAACTTCAACGATTTGCCCATATATCTCATGAGAAAGGGCTATCACGAACAGGATATTCTCGACAGCGGCGCAGTCAATTCGGTGGACGGCAGGCTCATAGATTCGCAGGGCGGCAGATTGATTTTCCCCATAATCAACGCCATGGACGAGGTGATTGCCTTCGGCGGAAGGGTATTAAAAAAGACAGACTTTGCCAAGTACAAAAACACCCGCGAAACGGTGGTTTTCAACAAGAGCAAATCGCTGTATAACATAAACCTGTTGAAAAAATTAAAGCGCAGTCAGACCATAAGGGAAGTGATAATGGTTGAGGGATATATGGACACCATTTCGCTCTATCAGGCGGGATTTACCAACGTCGTCGCCAGCATGGGCACTTCGCTTACGCAGGATCAGGCAAGATTAATAAAGAGATATACCGACACAGTTTTGATAAGTTACGACGGCGACGCGGCGGGGCAACACGCCAATATGCGCGGGCTGGAAATATTGAAGAACGAGGGGCTGAACGTCAAGGTCGTGCCCCTTCCCGACGGGCTCGACCCCGACGACGTCATAAAGCAGCTCGGCGCGGCGGGATATTCAAAGTGCCTTGACGAGGCAATGCCTTTGATTGACTTCAAGTTATCCGCCCTCGGCAAGCAGTATAATCTTCAAAAATCGGAGGAAAAGCGCAAGTTTATCGCCGAAGCAATCAAGATAATAAAGACGGCGGACAGCGCGGCGGAACAGGAAGATTTGTTGAAGAGCTTGCGCGACAAGACGGGCATAACCTATGAATCGTTGAAGCGCGACATGAACGAAGCCCCCGACACGCCCAAGCCGCCCCCCAACGCCGCGGCAAGGGGAAGCGACAGCGGCACGATAGAGGATAAGGCTTCGCGGTTCGTCATCGCGGCATACCTTTTCGGGGCGAGATATTGCGGGGAAATCCCCATCGAGGAAGTGCCCTTTACAAACGGCGTACACCGCGTAATTGCGGGATATGTCCGCTCCAAACGAATGCTTGAGGAGAAAATCCGCCCTGCCGAACTCTTTGAATTTTTTGAAGAGAGCGGCGGCGAATACGACGAACTTTGCAGAATATTGGACTTTTCCGACGGGGACAAGCTCAACGGCGAAGTCGCCGAAAAATACTTCTTCGACTGCGTTCAAAAACTGCGTGATAATGCGGTTGACAGGGAGATAACCTCGCTCAAAGCGGCGATTGACGGAGAGACGGACGTCGGCAAGAGAAAAATAATGGCGCAGAAATTGCAGACGCTCATACTATCCAAGAGAAAAAACAGGACGGAGTAAGAATATGAATTTATCCGAACAAAAACTTAACGAAGTGTTGAAGCAGATAATCGACACATACGGCTCCAAGGGCTCGATAACCACGAACAGTCTTTGCGACATTATGGAGAAGTACGAGACCACTCCCACGCAGATGGACTTCGTGTACAAGTCGATAGCCGAGGCGGGCATACAGATAATCGACGAAGCCGAGCGCGACAGGGAACTTTACGAGCAGGCTCTCTCCGATATAGGGCTTGACGACCCCGTAAAGATGTATTTGAAAGATATCGGCAGAGTGCCCCTTTTGACCCCCGACGAGGAAGTAGACCTCGCCCGCAGGATGCAGGAGGGCGACGAGGAAGCCAAGAAGCGGCTTTCCGAAGCCAATCTAAGGCTCGTCGTCTCCATTGCGAAGAGATATGTCGGGCGCGGAATGTTGTTCCTCGACCTCATTCAGGAGGGCAATTTGGGGCTCATGAAGGCGGTTGAAAAGTTCGACTATCAGAAGGGCTTCAAGTTCTCTACCTACGCCACGTGGTGGATAAGGCAGGCGATAACGAGGGCGATAGCAGATCAGGCGCGCACCATAAGAATACCCGTGCATATGGTCGAAACAATAAATAAATTAACCCGCGTCTCCCGCGTGTTGTTGCAAAAATACGGGCGCGACCCGACCGCCGAGGAGATTGCGCACGAGATGGGCATAAGCGAGGAGCGCGTCCGCGAAATTCAGAAGATTGCGCAGGACCCCGTATCCCTCGAAACGCCCATTGGCGAGGAAGAGGACAGCCACCTCGGTGACTTTATCGAGGACGAGACGACCGTCACCCCATCGGACAGCGTGTCGAGCACCATGTTGAAGGAGACCCTTTTGGGCGTTTTAAACAGCCTTACCCCCCGCGAAGAGAAGGTGCTTCGCCTAAGATACGGCGTGGACGACGGCAGACCGAGAACGCTTGAAGAGGTCGGAAAGGAGTTCAACGTCACGAGGGAGCGCATACGTCAGATTGAGGCAAAGGCGTTAAGAAAGTTGCGTCACCCCTCGCGTTCCAAACATTTGAAGGACTTCCTCGACACTTAATGGACAGGATAAAAAAGCTGTGTTCCTATCTCGACTTGTGCGAGAGCTTCGCAGACGTCGGGTGCGACCACGGCTATTGCACGAAATATATGCTCGAAAGGGGGCTGTGCGGCAGGGCGACAATCTCCGATATCAGCCCCAAAAGCCTTGAAAAAGCCCAAAGGCTTCTTGCAAAGTATATCGATATGGGAAAGCTCGCGTCAATCTGTTGCGACGGGCTTGAGGGGATAGACCCTTCGACGGAGCTCATATTGATTGCGGGAATGGGCGGCGAAGAGATAATTTCCATACTCGAAAGGTCGTTTCTCCCCCGCAGATTTGTCTTTCAGCCGATGAAAAACGCGCCGCGTTTAAGGCGCTATCTTTTGAGTATTGGTGCCCACATATCCCGCGACGAAGTGTTTTTAAGCGGAAAAAAATTTTACTTTGTGATATGCGGCGAAAGGACGGGCGAGAGGGTGGATTATACCCCCGCGCAACTCGAATTCGGCAGACAGCTTCAATCGCCCACGCTCAGAAAATTTTTGAGGGAAGAGATTGAAAAATGCCGCGGCTATCTTGCGGGCGCAACGCCCAAATCTGCCGCGGAGATAACTGAAAAAATAAACTTTATGGAGGGAGTGTTGAAAGGTGAAATCGTCTGAACTTTTAAGCCTTTTGGAGGAGATTGCGCCCCTCTCTCTTTCGGACGAGTTCGTGAGGGCGGAGGACGGCTATGACAACAGCGGAATAATCGTAGACTGCGGCGGAGATATATCGGGCGTTCTCTTTTCGCTCGACCTCTCGTTTGCCGCCCTTGCGGAAGCTAAGGCGAGGGGCTTCAACGCCATCGTCACCCATCACCCTGCAATCTATTCCAAGCTCTCGCGCATAAATGCAGACGACCCCGCGACGGGGCTTATCGCCGACTGTTTAAAGTACGGCATATCCGTCATATCCATGCACCTCAATTTCGACGCCGCACCCGAGGGGATAGACTATCACTTAATGCGCGCGCTCGGGGGCACGGCGGGCAATACATATCTTCGCTTTAATGGCGGGGCGTACGGCAGGGCTTTCGACATAAAGCCCACGCCCATGTCCGAATATGTGAAAGTTATTTCCGATAATCTGAATTCAAAGCGGATAATTTTTTACGGAGACGGCAACAAGACGATAAGGACGGTTGCAAGCTTTTGCGGGGCGGGCTGCGACGACGGCTCAATGGATTTTGCAAAGAGCGAGAGAGCGGACGTATTCGTTTCGTCGGACGTGAAGCATCACCAGATAACCGCCCTGTTGTCAAACGGAATAAACGTGATAATCCCCACCCATTATGCGGCGGAAAATTACGGGTTCAGAAAAATATATACGAAAATTATTGACGGGTTGAACGTGCCGAGCGCATACTTTTGCGACGGCGCGCTGTTGTGACCCGAAAGGAGTAAATAATGTCTCAGGTAGAACAGCTTCTGAAATATCAGCAGGAGGACGAAAAGCTCTTGAAGATAGAGCGCGAAATTTCCTCCTCGACGGAGAGAAAAAACTTAAAACAGGCGGCGGATTTCGTCAAGAAGGCGGCGGAGAGATTCGACGCCCTCGACGCAAAGGCGCGTTCGCTCGAGGGGCTTCTCGAAAAGCTCAATTCCAGCTATGCGGAAATGGCGGAGACCCTCGGCGAGTTCGACAATATCGACGAAATGGTTGAAGAGGGGGGTGCGGATATCGCCTTTTACAAGAAAAATCTCACCCAGCTTCTCGAAAAAATCAAGTCCTTAAAGGGCGAAATATCGCAGATAAGCAAGTCCTTGAAGGACACCGACGGCGAATTCAAAAGCCTTATGGAAAAATACAGAACCGTCCAAAAACAGGGCAGGGAATATCAGGAAGTCTATGAAAAGTATAAGGCGGAGAGGGGCAAGGAAAAGAAAGTCATCGAGGCGGAGCTTACAAAGCTTGCCGATGGCATAGACCCCAAAGTTATGCAGGGCTATCAGATAAAGCGCAGCGAACATATCTTCCCCGTGCTCTGCCCCGTCAAGGACGGGCGTTGCTCGAAGTGCGGCTCCGAACTCTCGCTTGTCGGCAAGGAAAAGGTCAATTCGGGCAAAGCCGTCGAGTGCGACAACTGCCACAGATATCTCTATAAGGAATAAAAAGCCGTCAAAATATTTTAAAATTTATATTGACCGCGACCGCTTTTGTGCAATCTGCACAAAAATTTAATTTTTTCTTGACAAATCGACAAAATAGTGATATATTCTAATAACTCGCAAGAGTACTATTCCATAGCGGCGGAAAAGCTGCAATGACTGATAGGGGAAAAAGTAGGTTGGCGGAAGTTCTATTCCGCCGATTTTACTTTTTTGCAATCCTAAAAAATGGTCTAATAATGAATATTGACAATGCAATATAAATAGAGTAAAATTAGCACGGAGGAAAAAGCAGATGTTCACAGGCAAAAAACTTCTTGTATTCGGCGACAGCATAATGTTCGGCTCGGGCAACGGCGGCGTTGGCGTGGGCGAATATTTAAGGGATCACTTGGGCTTCAACGTCAAAAAATATTGCATAGGCGGCGCGCGCGTCGGCTACTATCCGGGCAAAAATTGGATGGTCGAGCAACTTCGCAGGGCGATTGACGAGAGGGCTTATGCCGATTACATAGTCTTTGACGGCTTCACCAACGACTGCAACATGACCGACGGAAAGACTTGCGACGTGCCCTTGGGCGATATTTCGGAGGGATTTGAAGATTTCGATATATTCGCCGTCAAAAAGGAGGGCTCGACCTTTTCAAACTGCTTCGAAAACATTCTTTATTCCTTTAAAAAGTACTTCCCCGACGCAAAGCTTCTCTTCGTTCGTCCCCACAACATGGGCAGGCGGGACGACGCGGCACAGCGACTTTACGGCGAAAGGGCGGTGGAACTCTGCAAAAAGTGGGGGATAGCGGTGGCGGATATCTACAACAAGAGCGATATGAACACCTTCCTTCCCGAACACCGCGACAAATACACGGGCGACACCTACGGCTGGGGCAAGGGCGACAGCACCCATCCCAACACCGCAGGCTATCTTGAAAAATATATGCCTATAATAGAGGAGGAGATAGTCAAATTATGAAAGTTTTGCTTATAAACGGCAGTCCCAATGAGCACGGCTGTACATACACCGCCCTCATTCTGATTGCGCGCGAGCTCAATGCCCGCGGAATCGAAACCGAGATAACATGGCTCGGCAACGACGCCGTGCGCGGCTGTATAGGCTGCGGCGGCTGTAAAAAATTCGGTAAGTGCGTGTTCGGCGACGACAGGGTGAACGCGATCGGTGAAAAGTGCAAGGGCGCGGACGGATATGTATTCGGCGCACCCGTCCATTACGCTTCGCCCAACGGCGCGATGATCTGCGCAATGGACAGATTGTTTATGGCTTTCGGACAGCACATGAAGTTCAAGCCCGCCGCCTGCATAGTCTCGGCGCGCAGGGCGGGAACGACGGCTTCGTACGACGTCTTGAATAAATATCTCGGCATAAACAATATGATAACGGTGCCGTCGAGCTATTGGAATATGGTGCACGGTAGCCGCCCCGAGGACGTCATAAAGGATGAGGAGGGCGTCTCGATAATGCGCGGCATAGGCAGCAACCTCGCTTGGCTTCTGAAAGTGTTGGACAGCGTCAAGGGAACGCCGCTCGAAAAGCCCGAAGTTATCCCCAAGGCAAAGACAAATTTCATCCGTTAATGGGGTAATTAAGTTAAATAAAGATTAAAATTTTAGGCGCGCGGGCTTAAAGCCCGCGCGCCGTTTTCATATCTTTCAACACGCCTTTTTTAAATCTTCAAAAATGCCGATTTCATTGAAAAATATCAATATATATTTAATTTTTTAGGGCGTGACCCTGTTGATATCCCTCGGGAACATGGCGGCAAGCCGCACGTTTTTGAAGCCCAAAAGGTGCATGGTCAGCCTTTCAAGCCCTAACCCCAGCCCGCCGTGAGGGGGCGCGCCGTACTTGTGCAACATGAGGTAGGTTTCGAACTCTTCGGGGTTCATTCCCAACTTTTTCATCTTCTCGACCTGCATGTTGTAGTCGTGTATTCTCTGTCCGCCGCTCGTTATCTCAATGCCGCGGAACAGCAAATCGAAGGAGAGGGTGACCTCGGGGTCGTCGGGGTCGTCCATGGTGTAGAAAGGTCTCTTTTTGGAGAGATAGTGGGTGACGAAGAGGAAATCTGAATTGTATTGCTGTTTCGCCCACTTGCCCAAAAACGCCTCTTCCTCGGGCTCGAAGTCCTTCATATCGGTTATGTTTTTGAGCTTTTTGACGCACATTTCCTTTGCGTCTTTAAATTTTATGCAGGGTATTGTGGTGATTTCGGGTATTTCCGCCTTCAAAAGCTCCACTTCGGGCGCGTACTCCGTCTTCAATAACTGCATTATATATTTAAGCGCACCCGTCTCCATGTTCATTATATCGGTGAAGCTGTCGATATAGCCCATCTCGAAGTCCATGGAAATGTATTCGTTGAGGTGGCGCGACGTGTCGTGATGTTCGGCGCGGAACACGGGCGCAATCTCAAACACCCTCTCATAGACGGGCACAAGCGCCTGTTTGTACAGCTGGGGGCTCTGCGCAAGGTATACGGTCTTGCCGAAGTAGTCAAGCTTGAACACGTTGGTGCCGCCCTCGGCTCCCGCAAAATTTATCTTCGGAGTATGGATTTCGGTGAAGCCCTGCCCCTGCAAAAACTCCCTGAAACCGCGCTGTATTCCCTCTTGAATTTTGAATATTGCCCGCTCCTTGGGGTTGCGGAGGGTTACGGGACGGAAGTCGAGATTGACGGACAAATCGCAGTTGACCTGTTTTTTGGATATTACGACGGGCGGAACAGCCGCGGGTTTTGAGAGTATTTCTATATTGTGTATCTGCAATTCGTATCTCTCGCTGCCGTCGCGCGTCTCGCTTTTTACGACCTTCCCCGTCACCTTCGCCGCCGCCTGTTCAACGACGTCGTCCGAAAGGCGATAGTCCGAAAATTCGGGCGAATATACGCATTGAATGAGTTCCCTCGCCGTCCTTACGATGATGAACGCAAAGTCGCTCATCTCCCTTATGTTGTGAAGTGCGCCCTTGATTGTCACAACCTTGTCCACATTGTCTTTAAACTCTGAGTAGGGGGTGGAAGTGCAGGGCACAACGCCCGTCATTTCTTGCATAAACAAAGCCTCGCGTAAATTTTTTCTTAATTTTACGCCAACCGCCCTTAAAAATCAAGTGATTTTGCGATATGTAAAAATTTTCTCCTTGCCTTTTTGATTATAACGTGTTATAATTTGATTGCAAAAAGCTAAACAAGGTCTGCGGTGTTCGTGGTATGGGAAATTCGTAATCCACAAAAACCAATAGGGAGCTTGTCCGTTTGCGGAAATAGGCAAGGTCTGTTAATTCGGAAAGTCTGACGTTCCGCTCCGAAGCACCCACCTGCGAGAAGCGGGTTAAAACTTTTTCATATCACGGCACAGGCGGATTTTGATTGCCCCCGACGTTTAAAGGCGGCAATCAAAATCCGCGATATACTGTATACAAAAGAAAAGGAGCCGACAACAATGAATTACAGACAGGAATCACTCAAAAAACACGCCGAATGGAAGGGCAAGATAGAAACCAAGGTGCGCGTTCCCGTCAGCTCGCGTGAAGAGCTGTCGCTCGCCTACACCCCGGGCGTTGCCGAACCCTGCCTCGCCATACACGAGGATATCGAAAAATCCTTCACCCTCACCCGCCGCTGGAACACCGTGCCCGTCATCACCGACGGCACCGCCGTCCTCGGCTTGGGCGATATAGGTCCCGAAGCGGGCATGCCCGTCATGGAAGGCAAGTGCGCCCTTTTCAAGGCGTTTGCCGACGTCGACGC
>CANRKX010000031.1 GCA_947631325.1 uncultured Clostridia bacterium
CTTGTTCTCCTCGTCCATTTTGATTGCGCCGCAACCCGATACGCAGCAGGTGCCCATGCCGCGCGCCACGACTGCCGCGTGGGAGGTCTGTCCGCCGCGCACCGTCAGGATGCCCTGCGCATACTTCATGCCCTCGATGTCCTCGGGAGAGGTCTCGAGACGGACGAGGACGACCTTTTTGCCCTTCTTGCCCTCGACGACGGCGTCGTCTGCGGTGAATACTATTGTGCCTGCGGCTGCGCCCGGAGACGCCGCTATACCCGTGCCGACGACGTTGTTTTTATCGGCTTCCTTCAACGCCTTGGGGTCGAAAGTGGGGTGCAAGAGCATGTCGAGAGACTTGGCGTCAATCTGCATGAGGGCTTCCTTTTCGGAAATCATTCCCTCGTCGATGAGGTCGCAGGCTATCTTTATAGCCGCCGCAGCCGTGCGCTTGCCGTTACGGGTCTGGAGCATGTAGAGCTTTTCGTTCTCAATGGTGAACTCCATATCCTGCATATCGCGATAGTGATTTTCGAGGGTGTTGCAGACCTGTTGGAACTGCTTGTACACCTCGGGGAATACCTTTTTCATCTCGGCGATGGGCATGGGGGTTCTGACGCCCGCGACGACGTCTTCGCCCTGTGCGTTGACGAGGAATTCGCCCATGAGCCCCTTTTCACCCGTGGCGGGATTGCGGGTGAACGCAACGCCCGTGCCCGAAGTGTTGCCCATGTTGCCGAACGCCATCATCTGGACGTTGACCGCAGTGCCCCACGAATAGGGGATATCGTGGTCCATTCTGTATACGTTGGCGCGGGGGTTGTCCCAGGAGCGGAATACAGCCTTGACTGCTTCGAAGAGCTGTTCCTTGGGGTCGTCGGGGAAGTCCTTGCCGAGCTGTTTTTTATACTCTGCCTTGAACTGATTTGCGAGGGTCTTTAAGTCGTCGGCGGTGAGTTCGACGTCGTACTCTACCCCCTTTTCTTCCTTCATCTTGTCGATGAGCTTTTCAAAGTACTTTTTGCCGACTTCCATTACGACGTCGGAGAACATCTGAATAAAGCGGCGATAGCAATCCCACGCCCAACGGGGATTGCCCGATTTTGCGGCGATGGTGTTGACGACGTCCTCGTTTAAGCCGAGGTTCAAAATCGTGTCCATCATGCCGGGCATAGAGGCGCGCGCGCCCGAACGCACGGAGACAAGCAGGGGATTGACCTTGTCGCCGAACTTTTTGCCGCAGATTTTTTCCATTTTATCGACGTATTCGAGAATTTCTTTCTGAATATCGTCGTTAATTCTTCTGCCGTCCTCATAATACTGCGTGCAGGCTTCGGTGCTTATAGTGAAGCCCTGAGGGACGGGAAGCCCTATCTTGGTCATTTCGGCGAGATTGGCGCCCTTGCCGCCCAAAAGCTCGCGCATGGTTGCGTCCCCTTCGGTGAAGAGGTAGCAATACTTCTTTGCCATAAAAATTTTTTCCTCCATATAGTCTTTCGATTTCGTTATATTAACCTTAAACTATTTTAATATACGCGGGGAAAATAATCAAGCGTTTTAAAACGGTTAGATGTATATTTTTATAAAATTGTGAATTGGGGAGCGAAAGGGCGGGCAACCTTCATCCGTCTTTTTCTCGCTATCGTTACGAAAAAGACACCTTCCCCCTTAAAAAGTGGGAAGGTCAAAATTAAGGTATAATTATTAGAAATAGTCGCCGCATACCCGATGGGATCCTTCGACAGGCGCGCGGCGGTCACGCCGCGCGCCGCTCAGGATGACAGGTTTGGAGAAGCCGCGCAGAATGTTTATAGGAAGCCGTTGCTCATAGGAAGCCGCGGTTCGGAGAAACGAGCGAGACAAGAAAAGCGAGCATTGACAAGGGGAGTTTACTAAAACGTAAATGACCCGAAGGCAAGCGGAGCTTGCGCGAGGGCGAAGCCCGACGCTTTGTAGAAAAATTTTTCGCTGTGTAGAGAAAAATTTTTCACAAACACAGTATCGCGACGTTTATACGAAGCGCGTTTGCGGCAGCATTACAGCATACGCACAAACTCGGAGAGGGCGGGGAGACGGGCGTCCACCTTTTCGGCAAAATACTCGCGGAGAAGGCGAAGGGCGCGCTTTTCGCCGTCGGGGGTTATGTACTCCTCTTCATACTGTCTGTCGTTCGCCTTTAACAGGACGTTGTAGGTTACCCTGCTTGCACGGGCGCCGACACCGCAATCGCCACATATGAAGGCGCCCGAGGGGATATCGAAGAAAAGGCTATCAATATCTTTTAACGGCTTGCCGCACTTGGGGCAGTTGCCGAAGGAGATTGCATAGCCCGACTGGGACAGGGCGAGGGTTAAAAATCTTATTAGGGCGAAACTTTCGTCGCCAGAGCACATGTCGGTAAAGGCGCGAAGAAGGGCGTAAAATATGGCGTGGGCGTCGTCGCCCTCGAACGTGAGCGCGGCGGCGGCTTCGGAAGCCGCGCTTGCCGCGTAAAACTTCATGATATCGGTGCGCAAATCGTAAAAATTGCCGTTTTCGGTGCAGCCCGTGACGGTGTACCTATCCCCCGATTTTGCGAGGACGTATTCGGCAAAACAAAAAGGCTGAGCCGCGAATTTCAATTTTGCGGTCGCCTTTTTCACCCCCTTTACCGCCGCCGTCAACTTGCCGTACTCGGCGGTCAAAAGGGTCAATATCTTGTCGTTTTCGTTGTAGTCTGCCGCCCGAAGCATCAGGGCGTTTACCTTAACTTCCATAAATTTTTCAGTCTTTGGTGTCGAGATGTTTGTAGAGCATGTAGTAGCTGACGCTGCCCGTCTTTTCGAACATCTTCCATGCAAGCTCCGCCGCGTCCTTATCCCTGCCTTCTTTCATTTTATATCCTCCGAAAAGGAGTATGTGCAGAAAATTTTAAATTATCACGAGGTCGCGGATAAGCCCCGGTTTGTTGCGCCAATCCTCCTCGACGCGGACGTACGTAGTCAAGAATACCTTTGCGCCGAGAAACTTTTCCATGCCCTCGCGGGCGAAGGAGGAAACTTGCTTTATGGCGCTCCCCCCCTTGCCAATCAAAATTGCCTTGTGATTGGCTTTTTCGCATACTATATCGAGGTTTATGTCGTATACTCCCCTCTCGTCCCTCTCGAATTTGTTGACGACGACGGCTATGCCGTGGGGCACCTCGTCGTCGAATTTCAGGAGTATCTTTTCGCGCATTATCTCGGCAATCATGAACTTTTCGCTCCTGTCCGAGACTATGCCGTCGGGCATTACCCTTTCGCCCTCGGGCAAGACGGAGACGAGATAGTCCTTAAGCTTTGAAATATTGGTGCCTTTTCGCGCGGAGACGGGGAAAATGTCGCAGGTGACGCCGCCTTCGTACAGCCTTTGGACGTCGTCCTTTATGCGCTCCTTTGGCATTATATCTATCTTTGTGTAGGCGACGGCGGCGGGGATTTTGCCCGTCACGTATCTCTTCATAAGCTCTATATCGCCGTCGGATATTCCGCCGTGACCGTCCTGTACGTATAGAATAAAGTCGACGTCCTTTGCCGCGTCCTCGGTTGCCTTTTGCATGTCGTCGCCCAAGCGGGTGGAACTTTTATACAGCCCCGGCGTGTCGACGAACACGAGCTGATAATTTTCGCCGTTCACGACGCCCATGACGGTGTTGCGCGTGGTCTGCGGCTTGGGGGAGACGATTGCCACCTTTTCGCCGACGAGGACGTTGACGAGGGTGGATTTGCCCGCGTTGGCGCGACCGACGACGGCGATAAAACCGCTTCTCATCGTTCACCCCTTTCAAGGTGCATCTTCTTCATTACGCTCTCCTCCCTCTCGCGCATCTTCGCCCTGTCGCCATCCGTCATATGGTCGTATCCCAACAGGTGAAATAGCCCGTGGGTGATTAAATAGTTCAACTCCCTCTCATAGCTGTGACCGAACTCCTCCGCCTGCTCCTTAGCCCGTTCGCGGCAGATTGCGATACTTCCCAAAAAGAGGTTGCCGTCCTCGTCGCAGTCGAGGGGATAATCTGATTTTTTCAGCTCCTTTCCGCATATTCCGTCGAGGGTGGGGAAGCTTAATACGTCGGTCACGGCGTCCACCCCCCTCGTTTCGGCGTTCAATCTTTTTATCTCGTCGGCAGAAAGGCAGACGACCTCGGCGGAGAGGTCGCAATCTGCCCTATATTCGCCCTCGAATGACGAGGAGAGGGCGGAAAAATCTATATCGTCGCAGAGTATTTTCAACATTTTTTCACCTTACTTTTTGGAAGAGAGGGTGAGTTTGGGATACTGCACCCGCGAATGATATACGCCCGTGAGCTGGCTTACTATCGTGCTGGCTATTATTGACAGCTCGCGCATGGTTATGTCGCAGTCGTCGAACTGGTCGAGGTTCATTCTCTCCTCTATAAGCCCCTTGACGAGGGCTTCCACCTTTTCGGGAGTGCGCTCGGGGAGGGAACGCGAAGCCGCTTCGGAGGCGTCGGCTATCATAATTATTGCCGCTATCTTGGAGGTGGGCGTGTTGCCCGCATAGGAATAGTTGCCCATGTTGAGTTCGCCGTCGCTCATCTTCAACGCCTTGGCAAAGAAATACTTTATGGGCAGGGTGCCGTGGTGTTCGATTGCCACTTCAGCGAAGAATTCGGGAAGGTGGTTCTTCCTTATTAGCTGGGCGCCGTCGCGGGTGTGCGAGCGGATTATGTCCACCGAGAGCTCGGGCGTCAACTCCTTGTGAAGGTTGTAGTCGCTCTGGTTCTCGGAGAAATATTCGGGATTTTTGAGTTTGCCGACGTCGTGATAATATGCCGCGGCGCGGGCAAGCTCGGGGTCCTCGCCTATTGCGCTCGCGCAGGCTTCGGCGAGCTGGGCGACGATTACGCTGTGGTTGTAGGTGCCGAGGGCGTTGGTCTTCAATCTCTTGATAAGCTTCGCGCTGTCGCTCGTCAATTCTCTCAACCTGAAAGGCGTCAAGAGGGCGAACACAATCTCGAAGAAGGGCAGAATAATAAAGAAGAGAATAAAGGAGAACACGCAGTCGAGCGCGCTGTACATCAATATGCCCAATACATACGATACATTTAAAAGTTCGGACGTGGGCAGCAGCATTGCGGCGTTTATAATTATGACGGGAATGTAAAGGACGAAAGCCGTCAACACGCTGCCTATCCTCGTCTTGACGTTTTTATAGAGGAAGATTGCGATTATGCCCGCGCAGAACGCCGAGAGAAAGCTTGCATAGCTCTCATACAAGGTCATCCACTGCTCGTTGGTGTAGCGGTCGACGACGAGGACGGTTATGGCGTAGACGGTGTTCAAAAATATCGCGTCTCTGCGACGAAAGAGCATGACGAGCATCATGGCGACGAAGCTCACGGGGCGGGCGACGGGCGAGACGTACTTGCCTATCACCGATTCCATGACGACGGCTATCGAAAAGAGCAGAAAAATTTCGAATATCTGCGAATATTTGGACAAAACCTGCTTGTTCTCAAACCAAAAATACACATAGGTGAGACAGGCGAGAACGCCGATTGTAACGGCGACGGTCACGACGTTGTTCACGTTGTGCTGTAAAAAGAAGAATATCTGACTGCTCTCGTTCAAAATCAGCATTAAAAAGAGTACGCCCGTGAAAAACAGGGTGCATACGAAAAAGCAGAGAATACTCAAAAGTATTTCCTTATTGCTCAACTTTCTTTTCAACTTGTTTCCTCCTTACGTCGTCCGCCTCATACGCCCTTACTATGCGCATGACGAGGGGATTTCTCACGACGTCCTTATCGTTGAGTCTTATAATCGATATTCCGTCGACGCCGCCCAAGACTTCTGCGGCGTGTTCGAGACCGCTACGCTTCCCCTCGGGCAGGTCAATCTGGGTGATATCGCCCGTTATGACCATCTTCGAGCCGTCGCCCAAGCGGGTCAAAAACATCTTCATCTGCTCGCGTGTGGTGTTCTGCGCCTCGTCGAGAATTATGAAGGCGTTGGAGAGGGTGCGCCCGCGCATGTAGGCGAGGGGGGCTATCTCTATAGAGCCGCGCTCCATGAGCTTGGTGTACGTTTCGAGCCCCAACATCTCCTGCAAGGCGTCATATAAGGGGCGAAGATAGGGGTCCACCTTTGTCTGCAAGTCTCCGGGGAGAAAGCCCAACTTTTCGCCCGCTTCGACGGCGGGGCGGGTCAAAATAATTCTGTCTACCTGCTTTTGCTTCATCGCCTGCACCGCAAGGCAGACGGCGAGATAGGTCTTGCCCGTGCCCGCGGGACCTATGCCGAATACCACCTGATTTTCCTTGATGGCGTCGACATACCTCTTCTGCCCCACCGTCTTGCACTTTATGGGCTTGCCGCGGGAGGTTATGGCGACCACGCCCGAGGAGAGCTTGGTTATATCCGAAGCCTTGCCCTCTTTGGCGAGTTCTATGCAGTACGACACCCGACCCTTATCTATGGCTTCGCCGTTATCCGACAAAATGAGAAGATTTTCGACAACCGAAGCCGCCTGCGCCACCTCGTTTTCGCCGCCCGAGACGACGACGGTGGTGCCGTCGACGCGAAGGTTTACGTTGAGTTCGCGCATTATTATATTCAAATTTTCGTCGAAAGCGCCGAGGACGCGCTGGAGCTTGTCCGCGCTGTGTGCGGCAATCTTTCTCGTGCTTGCGTTTATCATAATTTTTTTCAGGTTAAGTTTATACTCAATCTCCTTGTGCAAAGATAGGTTATCTCAAAGATTACTCCGCCGTCCGTCTGTCTTACCTTTATATCCGCGCTGTCTGTTATTTGCCCCTCTTTTGCTATCGACGCGAGGGCGGACTTCCTGTTTTCCTCACTGTCCGACGGGGCGGAAATTTCCGAATACCCCTTAAACTGTATATCGGCATAGCCGACGGCAAGGCAAGGGACGGTGTTATCCCCGACGATATTATGTGCGTAAATGAGAATTTCACCCTTATTGACGGCGTCGCCCTCAGCCTTTGCGGGGGTGCCGCAGACGGCGACGATTTTTTTGACCACGCCGTCGAGATCGCTTACAAGATTTTCGCGGCGAGCCGAAGGAGAGTTTGAAATTTCGCTCTCCAAATCGACGACGAGGACGCTCCCCCGCTTTGAGATATTGCAGAAGGTGACCCCGGGAAGGGCGAGAAGCCTGCCCGTTGCCAAAGCCCTATCCAAAGACGAAAAGGGCTTGCCGACAGCCCCGCCCTCTTCCCCGACGATGGCGGTTATCTCGCTTTCGGGGAAGCTTCCGTTACAGTGCACTTCTATCCTCAAAATGAAGAGATTGGAGACAGCCGCGAGGACGACAAAGAGAGACGCGCCCGCAACCAGCCCCGCGCGGAGAAGGGTTGCAGAAATTATGCGCGAGAGGGCGCTCTTTTTCTCGGTACGTACATTATAACACGGCTTTGAGAAAATTGCAAAAACTTTTTTGAGGTCTTTATCTTTTACGCGAAAGAGGAAGTCAGCGCCCCTCTTTTCGCAGTCATAGACGGCGATTGAGGCCTTTTTGAGTTTTTTGAGGGCGGCTTCGGCGGTGGAGGTGATACATATTTCAGTCAATTTCATCAATCTTAACTTCCTCTATGTTTCCCCTGATGATGGCGTCGCACTCGAAGTACTCGCCTACCTTTAAACCGTCGCCTGAAAGGGTCAACGTGCCGAAAGTAGTTTTGAGCACTACCCTTTGGGAGGAAAACTCGGTTATGGCGAGGACGCACTTGAAATACGCCCCGAAAGAGGGAACTACCGTGAACGCCCTGTCCTCGTCCGCGCCCAATTCTTTGAGAATCTGCGATATCATCTTCATAGGGGTATTTTATGCGCGTTTATGCCGTTAATATTTATTTTATAACAAAATAATTGAATTTTTGACCTAAGCGGGGCGGCTATAATCATCGCAAAGGGCGAAATATGGCAAGAAAGATATTTTTTACGAGTTTCAAGGGCGGAACGGGAGTGACGACCGTGTGCATAGGGCTGGGGCTTGCGCTGTCCGAATACGGCGAGAGGACGCTTTTGGTAGACGGCGACAGGCTGAGCGCGGGCGCAATGGTTGCGGCGGGGCTGGGCAATATGCAGGTATACACCCTTGCCGACTATGAAAAGTCGGCTTGCCGCGCCAAACAGACGGTGTTATACCACCCCAAGTCGCCCAACCTCGGGATAATGCCGTCGATAGGGTTGAAGGATTTAAAGGTTGCCGCTGCCGCCATAAAAGACGTCGAGGGGTTGTTTGACTTCGTGCTTTTGGACAGGATTGCGCCCGAGTGCGCCGACGAGAGCGTGATTGTGACGGAGCCCTATCTTCCCTCGTTGAAGTCGGCGGACGCATGCAGGAGCGCGCTTGCCGACGGGGGATTTAAAAATATATATCTTTTTATCGACAAGCTCAACGGCGGGCAGGTGCTTGCGGGCGAGACCATGGACGGCGGAAAGATTTCGGAGACGCTTGGGTTAGGGCTATTGGGGGTGACGCCAGACGACCCCGGGGTGGGCGTGGGCAAATGGAGAAAGAGAACTTTCGACGCCTTCCGCGTTGCCGCGCGCAACCTTTTGTGCGGCAACGCGGGGCTTTACGACGTGACGAGGGAATATTCGGGCGCGGGCGGATTTTTAAGAAGAAAACTGCGGGCGAAACTTTAAGGGGTTATATGGGACGGCGCACGAGACGGCGACGGCACGAGGGGCGGCGTTGGACGGCGAGCGGCGGACAAGACGCCACGACGAGCGGCGGCGTTGGACGGCATAGCGGCGAAAAATGTGGATATATGTTGATTTTTTGGGGGTAAATTGACGAAATGAATGCGGCAAGGCTTTTATCGTTGGACAGGGAGGACATGACAGACCTCGAAAGGCAACTGTTTTTGGCAGACTTCAACAGGGTGGCAAACGAGTACTTCGAGTGCGGAGAGGGAACGTCGCTCGAGGTGACGCGCTCGGACGAGGGGTTTATAGTGTGCATCATCTTTTCGGCGAGAAGGATAAAGTCTGTAAAGCGTCCTCTTTAAATATCTTTAAAGCAGTGCGGCGGAGGGCAATTTTTGCCCTCCGCCGCACTGCGATTTTATACAAAAATATCGATATATATTTAATTTTTTGGGATTTTTTGAGGCATGAGAACTGCTATATTCAAAATAAATTTCAAGCCGAAAGAAGGGCGGAAAGTTGGCGCACTTCCTCGTCGCCCGCGCGCGCTACGCCCTCGGCGGAAAGGGAATGACAGCCGTCGGCGGGGGTGATACCCGTGCCCTGTATGCACCTGCCGTTTTGCCAGAACACGCCCGCGACGGTGAGCTTTAAGGCTTCCTGCTTTATGTTGACGAACGTGGACTGCATTATCCCCTTGCCGTAACTTCTGACATTGCCGTCGCCGTAATCGGAGAGGTAAATATGGTCGTAATCGGTTATGCCGTAACTTATGAGCACGCCTATCAACGTTTCGGACGCGCTCGCCGTGTCGCTGTCCGCCATAATATAGACCGAGGTGCCTTGGGGGAGAATTCCCGTCGAATACCTGTCGCAAAGGGTTATTATTTCGCTGTCGTCCTTATAGCGCGCCTTCATAGCTATGCAGTCCTCGCCGAGGAAGGAGGTGAATCTTCCCGCTATCGACGCCATTACGTTGACATATCCCCCGCCGTTGCCGCGTAAATCTATAATCAGACTGTCATATCCCCCGTCCGAAAATTCGTTTAAGAGAAGCCCCGTCTCCGCCGCGGCGTTGCCGTAAAACTGCGAGAGGGTCATGTACGCCGTGCCCTCGGGCAGAAAGTCGAAGCCGCCCTCACTTTTTTTGAGGACTGCCGAGGACGAGCCCGCGGCGTACTCAATTTCATAGGTCGTGTCGGCGGAGTACATAGCCGCATAGCTTGCCGTGTAGTCCTCCTTGGCGAGGGTTGCCGTGCCGCCGTCCGAAAGATGTAAGGTGAATTGCTCGCCCGCGGAACGCGCGGCGACGAAATCCATAAACTCGTCATGGGTGTTGAAGGGGATATACTCGCCGCCCAAAGTTGCGCCGACGATTATGTCGCCCGCAGTCAGCCCCGCGCGCTTGGCGGGGGAATTGCCGTTAATCGAGGTAATCAATACGCCGCCGTTCTGCCAGCGGGAGTTGACGCCTATCCCGCTCTTGCTGCCGCCGTTGGAGGTGAGCTTTGCCGCAAACTGCGAGGGGGTCATATAGCCGCTGTATATGTCGAGACGGGAGACCATCTCTTCAATGGACAGCCCCTTTAAGTCGGAGACGGAAGAATAATCGCCGCTATATATATAATAGTCGTTTTCTATATGCTTTCTTACCCAAGTCTCCGTCGTGGACTCCGCGCATGCCGAAGAGAGGGCGACGGCTGCCGTAAATACGACAAAAATAGCGATATATATTAATTTTTTTGATATTTTAATCAATTTGAAACCTCACTTTAAGAGATAGAGAGTGTAGAGGGTGACGAAGGTAACCGCGTCGTTGAAGTCGCGGAGGTCGAGACCCGTGAGCTTTTTGACGCTGTTGAGCTTATACGTCAGGGTGTTGCGGTGCATGTACAGCTTTTTGGCGGTGGCGCAGACGTTCATTCCGTTCTTCAAAAACGCCGCGGACGTGCGCATTACGTCGGGGTCCTCGAAAACTTTCGCGAGACTTTTAATGTCATAGCCCGAAATCATCTTCTCCCTGTCGGGTTTGGGAATGTAGGATAGAGCCTTCTTCCACGAGACGAGCATGTATTCGGAGGAACTTTCGGGCTCCTCCTCGTCAATTTCTTCCGATATATCGCTGTTTTTGACATCTGAGAGAGTTTTAATATCATCCATACAGCGATATTATAGCAGAGTTTTTAAAAAGGTGCAACAAACATCGGGCATATTTTGCCTTTCCGAACAAATAAAGGCATTATTTTCGGGCGTTTGCACATTATTCTATTGACGGCGGGGGCGGGCGAAAAAAATAAAAGAATATGCATTACCCCGCATATATGCGCCGTTTAATTGAGAAAAAAAGCTTGATTAAAGTCAAAAAATGGTATTTAACTCTTGACAACTAAATAAGGTTGTATTACAATTAACATTGATTAATTAAATCATAAAACGGCAATGGAGATATATTATGGGAAAAAACGTTAAACCCCGCAGCAAGTTTCCCGCACTCGTGACATACGTTTTGGCGGTCATAGCTCTCGCGGCGGGTCTCGTTCTGCCCCTGCACAGCCTTACGTTGGGCACTTTCGACTTCAAAAATTCGGGAATGTTCGAGATAGGCGGCGCGGTGCAGACGCTGTTCAATATGGAAAAGCCCCTCTTCGGCAACGGCTTGAATTTGTGGTCATGGCCTTTGACGATTGTAAACGGATTCACCCTCGACATAGGCGCGATACTGTTGCTTTTGTACGCACTTATAACCGTCGTGTCGCTTCTCATGGTCATACCCGTATGCACGACCAAGAAGGCGGACGAACCCGCAAAGCTCAAGGCATTGAAGATTGCGTCCGTAATGGAAGTTATCGCCCTCTTCGTGCTGTCGATATGTTTAATAAGAAACGCCTTTGTCGCGCCTTTGACAGGCTGGAATCTCAGCCTTGTAATAGCCTTCGGCGTGACCCTTTTAATGCTCATTTTACAGTCGATTGTATACAAGGGCGGCTCGGGCGTTATTAAGACCGTGCTCTTCGTGCTGTCGGCGATAGCCGTATTCTTCACCATGATAAACGGCGCGGCGCTGATCCCCGGGCTTTCGGGCGGAATTGCAAGCATAAACGGCGCGCTGCACACGGCGGACGGACTGTATAACGGAGTTTACGGGTGGGAATTCATCCTCGGAGCCTTCTCCCTTTCAACCGTCTTTGCGGCGAGCTGGGCGAATATTCTCTTCTACTTCATAATGCTCTTATTGGTCCTCATGGTCTTTATCAACTTCTTCCTCGACCTTGCGGGGCTTGGGAAGATAACCACCCGCGGACTGTTGATCTGCAATATCGTGCGCGACTGCATAACCATTGCGGCGCTTGTGGGCGCGCTCATAATGATATTCTCGCTCTTCTATACCTTCGGCATAATGTTCATACTGCTGTGCGTCATCGTGCTTGCGCAGACGATAATAAACATCGTGCGCCTTGCGACGTTCGCAAAGAGGAATAAGGAAAGCGAAGAAAAGGAGCCGAAAGCGAAAAAGATTATCGAGGAAGGCGCGCCTGCGCCCGCACCCGCGGCAACGGCTTATTCGGCTGCGCCCGCTCACGAGCCCGCGCCCGCGACGAGCGAGACGCCGCAGTACGAACCCGTATATGCGCAGTCAGAGCCCATGCCCTCGCTCGACAACCTCTTCGGGCAGATTGAGCCCAAGGAGCCGACGCCCGCAGAGAACGAGCCTTACGAGGAGCAGCTCACAATGCCGCTCGGGGACATTCCCGAATCGACGCGGACGACGACCGAGGACGGCACCGTCGTGGAGACCAAGAACGTCGTTTACAAGGTAAATACCATTTACGACGGACCGACGGACGGCTTTATAAAGAAGCTTTCAAACGACGAAAAGGTGGAATTTGCGCGCAACTTCCTCGGCGTGCGCCAGCCCAAGTTGCAGGTGCTGCCCGAGTACGTCGTGGGCGGAAACAACGAAAAGTTCTTCTCCTCGGTGTTCATCTATCTCGCGAAAATCCGCGACCTCGTATCCGACGGGCTGATGAACAAGTTCTACGACGAAGTAAATATGATGCAGTAAAATTTAAATATAAAAGGGGGTCGGCGAATTGCTCGCCGACCCTGTTTTTATGCCGTTTTTTAAATATATATTGATATTTTTATAGATTATTTATAGATCCGAACGCTTGATGTAGACCGTAAGCTCGCCGTCAGAGCCGCGCTCGATATCGCCTATACAGACGGAGTTGACGATGTACAGCCCCCTGCCGTTTTCGGCGAACACGTCGGGTGCGGGCGGAGTTAAATTCACGCCCTTCTGACTCTGCGCCTTGACGGTTATGGAGATGCGGTCGCTCAAAATTTCGCCGCTGAACTCGGCGGCTTCCCCGCCGTGGCGTATGACGTTTGAGATGAGCTCGCTCGAGACGAGACGGCTTAAAAATACGTCGTCGTCGGGAATGTTGCGCGAGCGCAAAAAATCGGCGAAAACCGTCAACTGCGAGGTCATATTTTTTAAGTTTTCAACCTTAAAAGTCACTATCAAAGCAACGCTTCCTTGAGTTTTTCGACTATTTTTCTCTCCGCGCGGGAGACGAACATCTGGCTTACGCCGAGGATTTTGCCCACTTCGGACTGCGATTTACCCTGCAAAAACCTCAGACTTATCACCTTTTTTTCGGTGGGGTCGAGCTTTTCTATCTCGGCTTTCAACGATTCCTTATCCTCGAACTTCTCGAACGCCGAACCGTTGTCGGAGATTAACTCATATAAAGGAGACTCCTTCTCCTCTTCCCCCGACGTTTTGACGCCCGCGTCCAAACTTACGGGCGAGCGACATTCGAGGGCTTCGATAATTAATTCTTCGGGCAGTTTCAACTGTTCGGAGAGCTGTTTTACGGTGGGCTTGACGCCGAATTCCGCAAAATATTCGTCGGTCGCCTCCCTCACCTTTACCGCCACGGAATACAGGCGGCGGGGGACCCGCACAGAGCGGGAATAATCCCTGAAATAGTTCTTTATCATGCCCGTCACGGTGGGGGTTATGTAGGTGGTGAAGCGGTTGCCCAAATCGGGGTCGAACTTTTCAACCCCTGCAATGAGCGCTTCGGACGCGACCTGATAGAGGTCGTCGTACTCCACTCCCCTGCCCGAAAACTTTTTGGCGAGTATTTCGGCAATATAAAGATAGTTTTCGACAAGTCTGTTGCGGAGGGCGACGTCGTGGGTGCGCCTGTACTCCCTGAAAAGATTGTCGGCTTCTCTTTCGTCAATCATACGATAAGCGTAACCTGTTCGATAATTCCGTTCTTCTGCTCGATATCGCAATTTGAGACGAGCGCAGAGACGAGGGCGAGCGAAAATTCGTTTTCGGAGGGCTTGGGCGAGCCGCCGACGCCCGTAACCCTGCATACCACCTTTTTATCCGCCGAAAAGACAAATTCGGCTTGGTCGAATCCGCAGTTTTTCAAGATTATCGCGCTCTCGGTGACGCACACTTTGAAGTCTTCGGAGGTATCTACGTCGATATCCTTAAAAGAGCACACCGCGCCCGCAACCAAGCGGAGAGCCGTCATATAGGCGCTGTCGGACAGGTGAAATTTAACGCAAAAGTCACTCATGTACGTATCTCCATTATGGTGTCGAGCGCGCAGATTTCGAACAGCTTTTTGACGTTGGGGCGGACGTGTTCGAGGGTCATGTCGTTGCCGTCCGTCCTCACCTTTTTGAGTATCTTAACAAACGTTCCGAGGGTGGTGCTGTCGATAAAGGTCAACGCCGCACAGTCGAATACTACGTTCTTCTTTTCGTGTTCGTACGCCGCGATGACCTGCGCATAGAAATCCTCGCTGGTGGCGGCGTCTATCTCGCCCGAGAGCGAGAAGGCAAGCGCATCGCCCGTGGAATTGAGCTTAACCTGTTGCATAATCAAAACTCCTTTATAAATATATAACCCGTTTTGACCGCGGGAAAACAATTTTTATATTATTGTAATGTCCTTTTTGGTTTATGTCAACGCCCGAAGTTGACAAAAAGGTATAATTATGCTAAAATTAAGTTCAACACTGAAAAAGGGCGCATAATTATAAATTATTGTACCCGAAAAGGAGCAAAATTGGATTTCAACGAAGCCAACCTCATCGTCAAATACTCTCACCGCATATCGGAGCTTTCAAAGCTCACGACGTCAAACAACAATATCGACGCGTCGCTATACGAAAAATACGACGTGAAGCGCGGCTTGAGGGACAAGAACGGCAAGGGCGTACTGTGCGGTCTCACCGAAATTTCCGAGGTTACCTCGTGGGAGGTGAAGGACGGCGTGCGCACGCCCATCCCCGGCGTTTTGTGCTATCGCGGATACAACGTCAAGGACCTCGTTAAAAGCTGCATTGAGGACAACCGCTTCGGGTTTGAGGAGACGGTATATCTTCTTTTGTTCGGCAAACTCCCCCAAAAGGACGAGCTGAAGGAGTTTTCGGATATGCTCGCCGAATTCCGCGTGTTGCCCCGAAACTTCGTGCGCGACGTCGTGATGAAGTCGCCCTCGAAGGACATGATGAACATGCTCGCGCGGTGCGTACTCAATCTTTACAGTTACGACCCCGACCCCGACAACGTGTCGATATCCAACGTGCTGAGACAGTGCCTGTCCTTAATTGCGGCGTTCCCGATGATGGCGGCATACTCCTATCGCGCATATAGATATTACAATTCGAGCGACGGCTCGCTCATTATACATAAACCCGTGTCGGAATACTCGCATGCGCAGAATATTCTGCATATTTTGAGGAAGGACTCCGCCTTTTCCGACCTCGAGGCGAAGGTTTTGGACGTCTGCCTCATTCTTCACGCGGACCACGGCGGCGGCAATGCTTCCACCTTCACCACTCACCTCGCCACCTCGACGGGCACGGACACGTACTCGTCCACGGCGGCGTCTTTGGGCTCTTTAAAGGGTCCCCTGCACGGCGGCGCAAACCTCAAAGTAATGCAGATGTTCAAAAATATTAAGGAAAATCTTAAAAATTACAGCGAGAAGAGCGTGACCGACTATGTATACAAAATACTCAACAAAAAGGCGTTCGACAGGACGGGATTGGTCTATGGCATGGGGCATGCGATATACACCGTGTCCGACCCCCGCGCCGAGGTGCTGAAGCTGTATGCGGGCAAGCTTGCCAAGGAGAAGGGGCTTGAGGAGGAGTTCGAGCTATACAACACCGTTGCAAAGGCGGCGTCGCGGCTTATTTGCGAGCAGAAGGCTTTGAATAAGCCCGTAAACCCCAACGTGGACTTCTACTCGGGGTTTGTCTACTCCATGCTCAATTTGCCCGAGGCGCTGTATACGCCCCTCTTCGCCATTTCGAGGATTGCGGGGTGGTCGGCGCACCGCATGGAGGAGCTTGTGTGCGGCGGGAAGATTATAAGACCCGCTTACGAGTGCGTGAGCGAGCGGAGAGAATACGTGCCCATTGACAAGCGTTAAGTTGTTTTTTAAGATTAAAAGCAGGACTTTTTAAAGTCCTGCTTTTTTGTGTGTTTAGCGCGTGGAGAAATTCCACAGGATATAAGGATTGCGTTTCAGAATTGCGCCCCAAGACCACGAGGGGGTTTCTCCACTCAATCGAGCGCGTTGCGCTCTCAATCGGTCGAAATGACAGCCTTAACAAGCCGCGCTCTCAATCGGTCTGCCGTTTCCCAAAGGGAACCCTCGGCAGGGCGTCGCTTCGCTCGCTCGAAATGACAGGAAGTAACGGGCGACATAATAAAAGCAAAACCACTAGTAAACTAGTGGTTTGCACAGACCCTAGAAGGGATTAACACTTGCTAACCCCTGCCGGGGC
>CANRKX010000032.1 GCA_947631325.1 uncultured Clostridia bacterium
TTGCATGTGTTAAGCACGCCGCCAGCGTTCATCCTGAGCCAGAATCAAACTCTTAAGTTTAATTTGTATAAAACCGATCGGATATTTCCGACCGTGGCTCTATCTCGACTAAAAAGTCAAATTATCTTTGCTGACTTTGCTTTGTGGTACTATTTGTACTTCAAAGTTAATTGACAGAAACTTTTTTTAAATCGTTTCCTTCTATTCAATTTTTAATCTTCGTAAGCCGACTAAACGGTCGGCGCTCACCAGCGAGCTTTTCTATATTATCATAACGGAAAGCTTTTGTCAACGGAATTTCAAAACTTTTTTCACTGTTTTTAAAAGTTTTTTGGGGTTTTTATGGCTTTTTTTGCCGATTGCCCCTCCGCCTTTCCGCCGCGAGCCTATATAAAATATCATATGGAATTTTTAAAGTCAAGATTATTTTGAATATTTTTTTAAAATTTTACGCCGAGTGAATTTTTGACATTTTAAGAAAAAGATATACATAGAATTATGTATTTTTCCGCGTCGGCGGCGGGGCGTTTTCAAACGATTGACAAAAAAAGATAATGGCGATATTATAAAAAGCGAATATGGATAGGTCGGCGGACATACACGCGCGACATATTATTATATATATAGGTGAATTATGTTTAAGAATTTAAGGATAATATTCTGTATTTTGGCGGTTGCGGGAGCGGCGGCGACAATTTTCGTGTTTGTATTCGCGGGATGGATTTGGGGCACCGTAGTGCTGGCGGCGACCTTTATATTCGCTGCGCTGATGTTCATATGCAAAAATAAACAGATAAGCGAGGAAGAGCCGCAAGAGGACGTCAAGGAGGGCGACTTTATAACGGGAAGGCGCAAGGCTGACGGAGACGGAGCGAACGGCGGCGAGACAGACGGTGTTAAGGCAGACGGCGGCGCTGTTAAGAACGGCGGCGAAAAAGAGCCCGAGGGCGAAAAGACCCGCGGGGAATGAGAAGTTGAAAATTCAGAAGCGGCGCGGGTCAGTTGTGACCCGCGCCGCTAATTCTTTTTATTCAGACTGAATATTTGGCAATTATTTCGCGCATTTCGAGCTTTCTCATTCGGGCAAGGACGTAAGCCGCGGAAGAGAGGACGGCTATCCCCAAAATCACAAAGATAAAGGAATAGACTATGTAGGGCGTGAAAACGAGACTCATAAAGCCGCCGTACATCAAAAGGGCTGAGCCGCCGAAGATGAGCATTGCGCGAAGGCGTTTTAGGGGGATTTTTTTGTATACCCCCACCTTTACCTCGAAATTGTCAAAGGCGAGCTTGCAAAAGGAGCCGAGGAGGGCGACGGTGGCAAAGTACGCCCAAAGCCACGGGAGAACGGCGTCCTGCGGGTAGACTGCCGTGCACGAGAGGACGGCGGCGATGCCGACGAGCGCAAAGATGGTGATAGCCGTCTTTACGATGGTCTTTATGCGCTTGAACTGTCCTTCGCGCGCGTCGATCTCGCGGGAGTCGAGATATATGTCGTATTGGGTCAAATCTTCCATATCTTACAGGCTTTTAATCGCTATCTGCGAGAAAACTTCCCCTATTTTATCGTTAATTACAAGTTGCGCCCTGCCGTCGGCGGGGGTTGCCGTCTTGTTGATGACGACGAGATTTTTGCCGCGGAAAAAGTCGAGAAAGCCCGCCGCGGGATAAACGACGAGCGAGGTGCCGCCCACAATCAGAGTATCAGCGGAAGAAATCGCCCCTATCGCGCCGTTGATTATCTGCGGGTCGAGACCCTCTTCATACAAAACGACGTCGGGCTTAATTAAGCCGCCGCAATCGCAACGGGGGATATCGGCGCTGTCCTTAATTTTCGACATAGGATAAAATTTTCCGCACTTTAAGCAATAGTTGCGGTGGACGCTGCCGTGAAGTTCGAACACCTTTTTGCTGCCCGCCGCCTGATGGAGCCCGTCGATATTCTGGGTGACAATGGCTTTCAATCTCCCCGCCTCCTCCAATCTTGCCAAAAAGAGGTGCGCGGGTGAGGGTTTGGCGTCGGGGAAGAGCATTTTATCGCGATAAAACTCGAAAAACTGCTTGGTGTGATAGGTGAAAAAGGTGTGCGAGACTATCGTCTCGGGCGGGTAGGAATACTTCTGATTATACAGCCCGTCGGCAGAGCGGAAATCGGGTATGCCGCTCTCCGTGCTCACGCCCGCGCCGCCGAAAAAGACTATGTTTCGGGAAGAGTTGATTATTTCGCCTAACTTTTCGACCTTGTCCATAGTATCCCCCGATATATTCCTATATATCCCTTAAAAACTTTGACTGCCCGCGCCGCAAGGCGCGGGCTCATAACTTATTCCACGCCCTCGTTGAGCTTTGCAAGCAGGGCGTCGAGGTCGTTGCCGTGGACGAACACCGCCTCCTCAATGGTCTCGCCGTGCGCCATTGCGCAGCCGAGGCAGTGCATGCCGACAGCCTGCAGAATTTCCGCGCTGTTGGGATTTATTTTGAGACAGTCGACTATTAAAGTGTCCTTTGTTATCTTTGCCATAATGATTTCTCCGTTAAAAATATTTTATTGAGATTATTATAACACCATTTGCGGGCGCTATGCAATAGTTTTGAGGTCAAAAAATCTTGGGATAGGCGGCAAATGTATTTAATATTGCGCTATCCCCAAAAGATAGTCGGCGGAAATATCGAAGAGCTTGCAGAGGGCGGCTAATTGCTCATAGCTGCACTCGTATACTCCCTTTTCGAAACGCTGATAGACGGGCTGCGCCACGCCGAGCGCCGCCGCCACCTCGCTTTGGGTCATATGCAACTGAAGCCTGCGCTCCCTCAATCTCTTTCCCACATTTTCTTTCAACATACCGCAAAAATCTCAATTTAAATTATTGACATTATCATACATTTTCTGTATAATGATTTTAAATATACAGTTAATGTATAAATTTTACGGAGGAAAACGTTATGGCTTTGATAACTTGCCCCAACTGCGGCAAAAGCGTAAGCGACAGCGCAAAGACTTGTATTCACTGCGGCTTTAAGTTTGAAGAAAAGATAATGAATTTTTACGCGCTCCCGCACGAGAAAAAGGCGGAATTGAAGAGCGCGTACATTATGCAGAACGGAAAAATACCGCAAGATTACGGTGCGGAGCATGCTGCCTATATGAGAAAATTTAAAATTTATCTTATATTGATTATATTGTCGGCAATGCCCCTTTTCGGCTCCTTTTTGGCGGCGTTTTTTGAGGGAATTATACTTTTGACTATCGGTATTCTACCGCTTGTCGCCATGGGAATTTTTACGATTTTGCTTATAAAGACAAACAAAAAACACGAAAATGTCATGCAACAGATGATAAAAGAAAGGGTGGATTTCGAGCAATGGCTGAACGATAACCACAACCTTAAAATAACTTGGGATTGGGGGTCTTCGGCAAAATACTTCGCAGAATACAGACAACTTAAACAAAAGAGAGGTATGAAAGAATAATGGCTTTAATTACTTGCCCCGAATGCGGAAGAGAAATTTCATCGAACGCAAAGACCTGCCCCGGCTGCGGCTGCGAAATAACCGTGTGCCCCGACTGCAATACAGTTTTTGCAAATCACCCTGCGCAATGCCCCAACTGCGGACACGTCTTTGAGAGTAAGGCTACTGCCGAGCAAAAGGAAAAACAGGACGATCTGAAAGATTACATAAAAGGCAAATTGTCTTTTGTCAAATTTATGCAGGGAGTCCGCTACATATTGATGGCGACAAAAACAATCTTGATCGTGGTATTTTTCGTAATGCTGTTGACCATACCCAAAGATGACCCGATAGAATTTATACGCGCCGTATACAATTTGCAAAAAACTTTAAACATATTTATCGTTTTATTCTGCATTATCGAATGTATCGACAGATTTATAGATGTGCTTTTCTGTCCGACTTGCAATATTTTGCATAAGATAACCGCCAATGAAATGACCTTAACGGGTATTGACGGGGCGCAATATTGCAGAGATAACCAAAAGATGCTGAATAATGTTGCAAAAAAGGTAACAGAATGGAGCTTTGCCCTCAATTCTGCATTCAGGCAGGACGATAAATCAATGGATAAGTATAATATACTTAATATCATTTTCGGTATAATATTGGTGATAGTTGAAGTTGTTTGCATTGCAATTGCCGTATATCCGCTGTTAAATGTACTTACCATTACCACAATTACGGGTGAGGAATTTAAATGGTATGAATATATAAATTTCATAGCTCTGGCAATCGGCATCGCCATAATGGTCGCAGAAGTAATTATAAATTCTTCACTTATGAGCAAGTATAATAAAAATCTTGAAAAGTGGTGTGCGGCAAAGTCATTGCCTATTAAGAACAATTGACCATTAAACAGCTGTGCCCGTCGGCGGAACGCCGACGGGCATAATTTTTTACAATAAATAATCGGATTTTTATAGAGCGGTAAGATAGCGCTATCGCCCTAAAAGAGATTTGAACGCCTTACACCTTGGGAAGGGCGGCAAACGACTTTTGAAGGGCTTCGTCCGAGGGGACATAGTCGGTCATGGTGCCGTCGTTATACGCCTTGTATGCGGCGAGGTCGAAGTAGCCCGTGCCCGTGAGACCGAACAAAATTACCTTTTCCTCGCCCGTCTGCTTACATTTTAACGCCTCGTCCATGGCGACGCGGATGGCGTGGCTGGACTCGGGGGCGGGCAAAATACCCTCGCACTTGGCGAAGGCTATCGCCGCGTCGAATACCTTAGTCTGCTCGACGGAGACTGCGTTTATATAGCCGTCGTGATAGAGTTTGGAGATTATGGGGCTCATGCCGTGATAGCGGAGCCCGCCCGCGTGGTTGGGCGAGGGCATGAAGTCGCAGCCCAGCGTGTACATCTTGGCGAGGGGGGTAATCTTCGCGCTGTCGCAGAAGTCGTACGCGTACTTTCCGCGGGTGAGCGAGGGGCAACTTGCGGGCTCGACGCCGATAAACTTCGTATTATTCTTGCCCTGCAATCTGTCCGCCATAAAGGGGGCGATGAGTCCGCCGAAGTTGGAGCCGCCGCCTATACAGCCGACGATTATATCGGGGTTCTCGCCGTACTTATCAAGGGCGAGCTTGCTTTCGACGCCGATTATGGACTGGTGCAAAAGAACGTGGTCGAGGACAGAGCCCAATACGTACTTACAATCGGGGGTGGTAACTGCCGCCTCCACCGCTTCGGCTATGGCGCAGCCGAGAGAGCCGCCCGTGCCCGGGAATTCTTCCAAAATCTTCCTGCCTGCCGCGGTCGTATCTGAGGGCGAGGGGATGACTTCTGCGCCGTACGTGCGCATTACTTCCTTTCTATAAGGCTTTTGCTCGGAAGAGACCTTGACCATATACACCTTTAAATCGAGACCGTAAAACGCCGCCGCCATGGAGAGCGCGGTGCCCCATTGACCCGCACCCGTTTCGGTGGTTATGGATTTGAGACCCTGTTGCTTGGCGTAATATGCCTGCGCCGCCGCCGAATTGAGTTTGTGCGAGCCCGAGGTGTTGTTGCCCTCGAACTTATAGTAGATATGCGCGGGGGTGCCGAGAGCCTTTTCGAGGAAGTAGGCGCGGACGAGGGGCGAGGGGCGGAAAGTCTTGTAAAAGTTGCGGATGCCGTCGGGGATTTCAATCTCCTTGTCGGCGGAGTTGAGTTCCTGTTTGACACATTCCTTGCAGAATACGGCTTCGAGCTCCTCGGGGGCGCAGGGCTTGCCCGTGGCGGGGTTCAGAAAGGGGTCGTGCTGCTCCTTCATGAACGCCTTCAAATTGAGCCATGTGCGGGGCGCCTCCTTTTCGGTTAAGTAGGTTTTGTAGGGGATTTCGCGTGACATAAGAATACACTCCTTTATATATATTTATATTTTTTTGAAATTGAATTCACAAAAATCTCGTGCCGTTGCGGGCACTGCGATTTTTCGTGAGTTTGAGGAGCTCTGCTCCTCTTTGCGCCACCTTTAAGGGCGCGCATATTATTTAGTGGCGCAAATTCACCTCGCTGAGGCGTAGGTATGCGCAAATTGGGTCTTGCTGCGCAAAATTGTGATTTTGCTTGCAACGTAAGTTATTTTAGAAATGCAAACCGCATACCCGGGGGGATATTTCGACTTCGCTTCGCTCCGCTCAGGATGACAACAGGGAACGGGCGGACTGCCGAAACAACCTTCTCTCCCCCGAACCTTGGCGGTTCGGGTACTCTCCCCCTTTTCTTTGAAAGGGGGAAAGTTATAATGAAGTGGGATAATCAGAAATGCAAACCGCATACCCGGGGGGATATTTCGACTGCGCGCGACGTGAACGCCGCGCTCCGCTCAATATGACAGGTTGGGAGAAGCCGCTCCCACTCCTGCTCATCACGTGCCGTTGCCCATAGGACGACGCGGTTCGGAGAAACGAGCGAGACAAGGAAAGCGAGCATTGACGAGGGGAGTTTACTAAAACGTAAATGACCCGAAGGCAAGCGGAGCTTGCGCGAGGGCGTTAGCCCGACGCTTTGTAGAAAAATTTTTCGCTGTGTAGAGAAAAATTTTTCACAAACACAGTATCGCGACGTTTATACGAAGCGCGTATGCGGGAGCGAGCGGGAACGCACATAAAAATAATACCCGTCCCTATCAGGGACGAGTATTCTTTTTACCCGTGTTGCCACCCACATTCACGACGGAAATTTCCGCCGCCTCATTACGGACACCGACATGTCCTCTTTCTGTTACGGGAAAGCCCCGTCGGACGCTACTTATATTTCACGCCCGCCCTCGGCAGCCCATTCGCCCGCGCCTTGCCGTTCCTTTCCACCAAACGGAACTCTCTGTGCGCACGGTTGTGCGGGGTACTCTTCTGCTTCAACGGTTTGATTAAATTATATACAAATATTCAAAAATACATTAAAAATTGCAAGATTTGTGAATATTTATGTAGGCATTTTAGCACACAAAAACGCGCCTGTCAAGGGGCAGACGCGCTTTTTTTAAAAATTTTCTTAAAAATTTTACTTTGACTCCTTGTGGACGACGATCTGAGGGAAGGGAATATCTATGCCGTTCTTGTCGAACATTACCTTTACCTCGCGGTTCATTGCCCTTTCGACGGCGAAGATATCGCCCTCATAGCAGCCCACCGTGAACTGCAAAGTCACCCCGCTCGCGCCCAAAGTTGCAACGCCGTCGTAAGAAATTTCGCCGATTGCGCCCGGAACTTTGAGGTCTTTCAAGTGCTCGCGGATGACCTTTTCAATCTTGGGAAGGTCTGCGCCGTACTCGATATCGATAAGCGTCTTTGCGACGGAGGGCTTTATGGTGTGATTCAATACGCCCTGTATGGAGTTGTTGTTGAGAATCTTTATGTTGCCCAGAGCTTCGAGCTTGGTGGTGCGGATGCCAATCGAGACGACCTGTCCGCGGAAGTCGCCGACGGTTATCCAATCGCCGACGTTGAACTCGTTTTCAAAGACGATGAAGAGCCCCGCGACGACGTCGGCAATCAAGGACTGCATACCGAGACCTATGACCAACGTGATGACGCCTGCGCCCGTTATGAGCGCCGTCGTGTCCACTCCCCAGACGGCGAGCACCGCGATGACGAGGATTATCGCCGTCAGCCAGCGGATGAGGTTGCAGATAAGGCTTGAGACCGTTATGCTGCGCTGGGTCTTGCCGAAGCACTTCCTTATAATGCACAGTATCACCGTGACGATGACGAGCACGATCGTTACAATCTGAATACACGTAATGATTTTGGGGATTATGCCGATGAAGTCGTTGACGAAACTCGACCAGCCCTCATGGGGACCGAAGGCGTACTTGTCGCCGTAGATGTAGTCGTAAAATACAAACGAGCACACCGTGCCGACGAGGAGAATGGCGAGGATTACGAGCTTTAAGGGTCCCGCCGCCTTGACCTTCTTCTTGATTTCTTCGTTCTGTTCCTTCAAATCATCTGAAACTTTTGACAATTTTTCACCTCGAAATTTTATTCAACGCGGAATTTGAAGCCGCGCCGTTGTTATATTGAATTAATAATATAAATTTTATGATTTTTTGGGGATATCCGAATATTTCGTCTGCGCGGCAATCTTTATGAGCCCGTCGTTTAAGAGTTCTTCGGTGGTCCTTAAGGGGAGTTCTGCCTTGAAGTCGCGCGGCTTATATTTGGGATTGGGTTCGAGCCCCAATTTTTTAGCCGCGGCGTCAACGAGTTCCTTTGCCTGCTTTACCCTGAAGGGGTTCTTTATGCGGAGCATGGTGGGCGTTGCGGCGTTGACCGCCTTGCCCGATACGTCCTCTGCCTTTATTCTCTCGTCCACCTCGTCGGGGTTGAGGGGGAAATAGACGCACAGCGTTTTGCCGCGGATTATCAGCTTTGCGATGAGCTGTTTTGTACAGCGCAACTTCTCCTGCTTCCACGCTATGCTCGACTTTGCGCCCTTATATGAGAGGGCGGCGTTCTTTATTTCGGAATACCACTCCTTCAACACGCTGCTCGACTGCACGAGACGGGCGGTGTAGCTCCTGTCGTATCTCTCGTTCGAAGATATTGCGGGCGCGGCGGCGATTGCGGCTTCGCGGGCGGCAAACTCCTCCTCGCTCTCTCCCTCGTCGGCGGTCACTTCCTCGACGGGGACGACCTTTGCGTCCTCCTCTTCCTGCACGGCTTGGGGCTCCTCTTCGGGCTCTTCGGCAACCTCTTCAACGGGTTGCTCTTTGGGCTGCTCTTGGGGCTCTTCGGCGACTGCCGCTTGCTCCGCCTTTTCTACCTTTTGGGGCTGCTCCTCGGCGGGCTCGCCCTTCGAGCGGTTTTTGATTTGGGGCATAAAGGCGTATAGAAGCACAAGCCCGAAAATCACTATCGCGGCGACAAGCCCGATGACGATGCCGAGTACGGGTGCAAGGCTTGCATCCACGGCGAGTAAGTTCAACATGTTTTCCTCCCTGAACGTATAAAAATTTATTGTAGAGCGAAATTTCGCAACTATCTGGATTTATTATATCACATGTGGGCGATTTGTCAATGAATAATTTTAAAAAAATGAATATATATTGATATTTTTTCAGAATTTCAACTGCATCTTTCCGTCGGAATAGTCGCTTTTATATTTCATGGGGCAGACGGCGGAAACTTGAATTCCGCCCGCTATCGGCTTGCCCTTGAAGATGCGGTTTTCAATGGAGATTTCGTCGGTGTCCACCTCAATTACGTTCTTATCCTCGCCGACGAGAGCTATCTTATAGGGGACGGTGACGTAATCGGCAAAGAGGATATCCGCCTTGCCCTTGATATCGGCAATCATCATGCCCTTGGAACCCCGACCGTGGACCTCGAAGAGCGAGGATATGACGCGCTTAAAGGTGGAAGCCGTGGTTGCAAGCACGATTTCGCCGTCGCTGAAGTGCTGGGTGGCGAACACTACTTCGTCGCCGTCGTTTAAGGCGATGCCCTTTACGCCGCCCGCAATCCTGCCCTGCAGGGGCACGTCGTCCTTGGCGGCGTTCAGACAGAGCGCCTTTTTGGTGACGAAGAGCATTGTGCTGTACTCGTCGTCAACGTAGTTTTCAACGCTCAGAAGGCTGTCGCCGTCCTTCAATTTTATGGCTTGGAAGAGGGGCTTGGATACGTCGTACTCGCTCCACGCCGTGCGCTTGACCGCGCCGCCCGACGTGAAGAAGAGAAGTTCGCCCTTTTCGGGCTTGCCCTGCATGCAGAATACCGAGACGGGGCGTTCGCCCTTTGATATTCCGTCGGCAACAGATTCGAGCTTGACGCCCGCCGAGCGATACTCGGAGGGCTCCGTCTCGGCGAGGTTGACGCGCACGCAATTGCCCAAATTTGTGAATATATATGCAAATCCGTCCTGTCCGCAGTGGGAGACGGTGCGGATAAGCTGCGAGGGGGAGATTGAGGCCGGAAGCTTCTTTTTGGCGTGGTCGTCGAAGTCCTCCCTTTCGAGGAACTTTAAGGTGTTTGCCGCAGTCAGGCACACCGACCACGCGGGGATAACCCTCTTTATATCGGCGCGCCTTATATTGATTTGCTCCGCCGTTTCAACTATCTTGGTCTTTCTCTCGCACTTGTACTTTGCCTTTATCTCGAGCATTTCGCGCTTGACGACGTCCATCTGAAGATTTTTGTCGGCGATTATGCGCTGCAGGCGGGCAATCTTCTTTTTGAGTTCTTCGAGCTCGGCTTCGAGCTTTGCTACCTCTAACTTGGCGAGGCGGGCAAGGCGCAAGTCGAGGATAGCCTGCGCCTGCTTTTCGGAGAGGGCAAACCTCTCCATGAGCTTTTTGCGGGCGTCCGCAGTGCTGTCCGAAGTCTTGATTATCTTTACCACCTCGTCGACGTTGTGGACGCCGATAATGAGCCCTTCGAGGATATGGCAGCGCGCCTCCGCTTCCTTCAACTCGTACTTGCAGCGGCGAAGAATAATCTGCTGTTGATAGCGGGTGTAGAAGCGGAGAATATCCAAAAGCCCCAGCTGGCGGGGTTTGCCGCCCGCTATCGCCACCATATTGATGCCGAAAGAGCACTCGAGGTCGGTATATTTCAATAACGTATTGATGACGAAGTCTACGTCGGCGTCCTTTTTGACGGTTATGACCGCCCGCATGCCCGTGCGGTCGGACTCGTCCACTATGTCGGCGACGCTGTCCGAGAGAATTTTCTTCTCGTCGCGCAGGAGCATTATCTTGCGGAGAAGTTCAGCCTTGTTGACCTGATAGGGAAGTTCGGTTATGACTATATTCTTCTTGCCGTATTCGCCCGCCTCGACGGAATATTTGGCGCGCAGGGTTATCCTGCCCTTGCCCGTTTCATACGCCTGTTTCAATTCGTTGGCGATGACGTATCCCCCCGTCGAAAAGTCGGGACCGGGGATTATCTTCATAATCTCGGACAAAGTTATCTTGGGGTTGTCGATATAGGCGCAGCAGCCGTCGATGACCTCTGAAAGGTTGTGAGTGGGGATATTGGTTGCAAGCCCCACGGCTATGCCGTTTGCGCCGTTGACGAGAAGGTTTGGAAAGCGCCCGGGGAGTATGTCGGGCTCTAAAAGGGAGTCGTCGAAGTTGAAGGAAAAGGGCACCGTCTCCTTGTCGAGGTCGCGGAGAAGTTCGAGGGCGAGGGGTTCGAGACGGGCTTCGGTGTACCTCATTGCGGCGGCGGGGTCGCCATCCACCGAGCCGAAGTTGCCGTGTCCGTTGACGAGAGTTAAACGCATGTTGAAGGGCTGAGCCATTCTGACCATCGCGTCATACACCGAACTGTCGCCGTGGGGGTGATATTTACCCATGCAATCGCCCACTATCCTTGCCGACTTTTTATGGGGTTTGTCGGGGGTCAAGCCCATTTCCATCATCGTATATAATATACGGCGTTGGACGGGCTTCAAGCCGTCCTCGACGCGGGGAAGAGCCCTATCCAAAATGACGAATTCGGCATAAGGGAGCATGGATTCGGGCATTACCTTTTCGATGGGCTGGATATATACGTTGCCCTGCGGTATCACCGTCTGGAAGCCGTTGTTCTTTTTAGCCATCAGTCTGCCTCCTCCGCGCTCTTATTGAAGTTCACCTTTTCTATAAATCCGTCAACCTTGTTGAAGTTGGCGTTCTGTGCCAAAAATTCCTTTCTGCCGTCCACCTTGTCGCCCATCAACATTTCAATGACGCTCGCCGCCTCAGCCGCGTCCTCTATGGTGACTTGAATTAAATTTCTCGTGGCGGGGTTCATGGTGGTGTCCCAGAGCTGTTCGGCGGACATTTCGCCCAAGCCCTTGTACCTTTGGAGCGAGTAGCCCTTGCCCACCTTCTTTATCTTCTCCTCGAGCTCGTTGTCGTCATAGGCGTACTCGACGACGTCCTTTTTATACACCTTGTAGAGGGGCGGCATGCCTATATAGACGTAGCCCGAGCTCACGAGGTCGCGCATATACTTGAAGAAAAAGGTCAAGAGTATACAGCGGATATGCATGCCGTCCTGATCGGCGTCCGATAAGATTATGACCTTTTTGTACTTGGTCTTTTCGACGTCGAAAGAGCGGTTGAAGCCCGCACCTATCGCCGAGGTCAAGGTCTTTAACTCCTCGTTCTGGAGGGTCTGCAGAGCCGTCTTTTTCTGCACGTTCAAGGGCTTGCCGCGGAGGGGCAATATGGATTGGAACTGCCTTACCCGCGCCTGCTTAGCCGTGCCGCCAGCCGAGTCGCCCTCGACGATAAACAGTTCGTTGAGGTCGGGATTTTTGCCCGAACAGGGAGCGAGCTTTCCTATTAAATTCAAGCCGTCGTTCTCGCTCGCCGCCTTTGCCACGTCGCGCTCGGCGCGGTGCTTTATTCTGTCGTCTGCGGCGGACTTAATCTTCTTTGCCATCTCGTCAAAGACAGCCCTGTTGCCGCGGACGTCCTTTAACTTGGTGAGTCCGTCGATTACAGTCTGCTCGACGGGGGCTTTGGCTTCGGGGTTGCCGAGCTTGGTCTTTGTCTGCCCCTCGAATTCGACGTTCGCCATCTTGACGTTGAGGACGGCGCACAGCCCTTCCTTTATGTCGTCGGGCAAGAAGGCGGGGTCCTTGGCTTTCAATACTCCGCTTGCGCGGGCATAGTCGTTCATGGCTTTCAAAAAGCCCGAGTTGAAGCCCGTCACGTGGTAACCGCCCTCCACCGTCGAGATGTTGTTGACGAAGGAATAAAGGCTCCCCGTCTCCTCCTTGGTGTGGCAGACGGCGAACTCTATCTTTATCTTGCCCGCGGGCGCGCCCTTTACCTGTATGTCGCGGGTCTCGCAATAGTATAAAGGTTCGGGATAGAGCCTGTCGCTGCCGTCCGAGAGATACTTGACGAAGTCGACAAGACCGCCGTCGAACTTGAAGCAGACGGGCTCGCGCTTGGGCTGTTTTACCTTTATCTCGCGCGCGTTGCCCTCGTCGTCCACGTCCTCTTCGGTTGCATAGACGTCGCGCTCGTCGATTAAATTTATCTTTACGCCCTTGTTCAAAAAGGCGAGTTCCTTGCACCTCTTTGCGACGGTATCATAGTTCCACTCCACCGTCTCGAACACCTCGCTGTCGGGCATAAAGCGGACGAAAGTGCCGCGCTTTGAGGTCTTTTCGCCCGTGTTTTCGAGGGGGGCGGTGGGAATTCCGCACATCCACTTCTTCTTCGCCTTATCGTAAAAGGAGGTGAAGGACATCTTGTGTATCGTGCCGCGATACACCTCGACGTTCAACCACTTCGAGAGGGCGTTGGTGACCGACGCGCCCACGCCGTGAAGTCCGCCCGAGAAGGCGTAATTTCCGCTGTCGAACTTGCCGCCCGCGTGGAGTTTGGTGAAGATTATCTCCACGCCGCTCATCTTCGCCTTGGTGTTGACGTCGGTGGGCATGCCCCTGCCGTTGTCCTCGACGGACGCCGAGCCGTCGGCGTACAGAGTCACCGTAATTTCGTCGGCATAGCCGTTCGCCGCCTCGTCAATGGAATTGTCCACGATCTCCCAAAGGATATGGTGCAAGCCGTTGACGCCCGTCGAGCCTATGTACATACCGGGGCGCATCCTCACGGCTTCAAGTCCTTCGAGTATCTTTAAGTCGTCCGCGGTATAGTGTTTGTTCTGCTCCATCTTTATCCCTCTGCCGACACCAAAAAAGTCGGCAACATATAGTTAACAATCCAAATAAAATTATACCATATGTTGTATAAAAAGTAAAGCGCGCAGACCAAATTTTTTACGTCTGCGCGCCACTTGTTTTTTAAGTTTTTTTATTTTTTGGATTTCTTTTTGGTCTCGGACTCGAACTGTTCGTCTATATCGCCCTTATTGCGGGGTCTGATGACCAGCAAAAGCACGATTCCGACGAGCGATACGCCCGCAATAGAGAGGAGAATAATAGAGGTGAGGTTGTCCTCAACCCAAGTGTTTTCACCCGCGATTGCCTTGGGGCGGACGCTTGAAGCTATACCCATATACTCGCTCTGCGCCTTGCGCGCGTCGCCCGTGCTCGTCACCTCGCACTTTATTAGGTAGAAGCTGTTGGCTTCCTGCGGGGTGAAGGTGCGGGAGGAACCCGTCCAAGCGTATGCGCTCTGGCTTTCATAGTCCTCCTCGTTCTCGTCGAGGTCGGTGAGTTCGCGGATAAGCGTGAAGTATTCGCGGTGGTTTTCAAACAAGTCCTTCTTTTGCGCCATGAATTCCTCATAGGTGAGGAGCTTGCCGTTGTCGTCGTAATATGCATCGTTGGAGAAGAGATAGAGGGTGTAGCTGTCCTTATAGGATACGCCGTTTATCTTGAAGCTCGAAGCCGAGTACTGCGAGCCGACGTAAGCCGTGTCCTGCTCGCCCGGGTCCTCGATGGAGAGCTCGGAAGCTTCCACCTCGAAGGTGAACCAAGGGAGCTTGTCGCGGAGCCCCTCGTCGTCCTCGTCGGCATACATCGTCCAGATATCGCCCGTCGAGAAGGTCTCCCTCTTGTCGTCGTCGCCCGTGTACCACATGTCGTTGCCCGCCGCGTCCGTCGCATATATCGTGAAGATATAGGTGGAAGCCGTGCCGAGGTTTAAGGTGAGTTCGGACGAGGAGTTGCCCGTGTCCGACTGCTGCGAGCCGTTGTTATAGTATATTGAATACTTCATGTCGGTGTAAGCCGTGGCGTTATCCGCAAAGAGACTTTCAGCCGAGGGAAGATATATCTTGTTCTCCGAGCCTGCGACGAGGTCCTTTGCCGCCTCGTCAACCTTTGTCTGATAGTCCTCGACTATCTGCTGCCAAGCCGCATCGTCCACTCCTTCCTCTTCATAGGCGTACGACGCGCCCACTTTGTCCTCTGCAACGGCGATATACTTGTTGCCGTTTATAGTGAGAAGGTAGTTGTCGTCCACAAACCAATCGAGCATGACGTAAGCCGTCTGTCCGCCCGAGGAAGCCGTGTCGGTGAGCTTGACGTATATCTTAACTGCGGCGACGGGGTTGAAGTCCTCGCCGAATACGCCGCTTACGGCGTCGGTCGCAACGTCGGGTTCATAGTCGCCGACGTGGGGTATCATGTACTGGTCGTCGGAGTCGCGGACGACTTTGAAGAGGTTTTCAGCCTTGTAGTCGTCTGCCTTGAAGTCGCTATCCTCCGCCTGCGCGTCGGTCAGAATGTAGTAGCCCGTCTCCGTCGTGGGGGATTGGGTGAGCACGTCGATGACCTGCGTGGAGAAGGTGATTTCGCCGCCCGTCTTAATATAGGTCACTCCGTCGTTCAGGCAGAGCACGGGGGGAGTCGTGTCGTTGACCTGTCCGCCCGTGTAGTGATCGACGGAGCCGTTTTCGCCGTTGACCGCCGTGATGGGGCGGGTACTCGTATCGGCGAGCTCGAAACTCTGCCCGTTGAGGGAGAAGAGAGTCATGCATACTCGGGGAGACGCCGCGCCGTCAGCCCCCTCTTTTAAGTCTGCCGTGAAAGATAGGGGGGTTACGGGGTCGGTCGAGGAAGATACGTATCTTGCATAGCTGCTGCCGACGTTCTTGAAGGTGCCGGTAACTTCTGCGCCCTGTCCGTCGGATATCGAGACGGCATATTCGCCGCCATCGCCGCCCGAGAGGGAAATTTTAATTACATCGCCGCCGATTGAAGTTGCGGTTGAGTCAAACTCATAATCGCTTTCGGCAGTCTCCTTATCGTCGGTCACGAGAACGTTGAGCTTGCCCGCGCCGTCGGGGTAGAATACAATATAGTTTACCGTCTTTTTATCCTCGGTGGCGGAATACTGCTGTGACTCGAAAGTTAAAGTGAATTTGGTGAAGTCGAGGCTCTCGAAGCCCATTTCAAGGTTTAAATAGCCCTCCGCCTTCGTCGGGGTGACGGC
>CANRKX010000033.1 GCA_947631325.1 uncultured Clostridia bacterium
ATATGCGCATATCGGCATATTCGCACAAAAACAGGCATACATATACGGAATTTGAAAGATGTCAAAGGTCAAAAAATTCTTTAAAAATTTTATAAGCGGCGCGGCAATCGGCGTTGCGATGATTATCCCGGGCGTTTCGGGGGGCACGATAGCCGTCCTCCTCGACGTATATGACGCCCTCATCGAAGCCCTCGGCAGCGTGTTCAGGAAGTTCAAGGAGAGCATGTCGCTCATAATTCCCGTCCTCCTCGGCGCGGTGGCGGCGTTCGCGGCGGCGTACTTCCCCCTGAAATACGCCCTCGAATATGCGCCCTTCCCCACGGTCATGCTGTTTGCGGGGCTCATGCTCGGGTCTCTCCCCAAACTCTTTTCGGACAGCAAAAAATTCGGCTTTCAAAAAATCAACGTGGCGTCGGCGATAATTCCCTTTATAGTGATTATAGCCATATGTTTCGGCAAACTCTTTGCCGAGCTCCCCGCCGCCGACTTGGGTGCGCATATGCCCATATGGGGATATTTCGTACTGTTCGCCGTCGCCCTGCTCGGCAGCTGCGCGCTCGTCGTTCCCGGCGTGAGCGGCAGTATGTTATTGATGATATTCGGCTATTATGAGCCGTTGTTCGGCACTATTTCCGCCCTCACGACAGATTTCGGTCACTCAATCCTCGTCCTCGCGGTGTTCGCGGTGGGATTGATCGTCGGCTTCTTTACGATAGCTAGAGTTATGAAATTCTTCCTCACCAAGTATCCGCGCGGCACACGTTGGGCGATAATCGGATTTGTCGTCGGTTCGCTCCCCGCGCTGTTCATAACCTTCCCCGCCAACTTCCCCCAAGCCCCCTTCGACGGATTGCAAGTGGGATTGGGGATTGTGTTGATAGCCCTCGGCGCAGGTCTTTCGTATATTTTCACCATGCTTGCCGACGACAAAAAAGTGCAAAAATAAGCATATATATGCATATTTTCGCACTTTTACTACCCCAAAAAATCCAAGCGCCCCGTGCTTTAAGCACGGGGCGCTTGCCACATTTCACGCCGTTAAATATTTTCGTTTAAGATAATCGCTCTCAATTTTTTACAGCAAGTCAGCATTATTTCAAAGCACTCGCCCAACAGCTCGTTATCATCAGGGGACAGCCCGCCGCATTTTAGGGCGTTGTTCACAATGACCGCGCCGTAATTAAAGGACGAAAACAGGCTTTTGAAGGTCTTCTGCGCGCTGTCATACGGCTTTTGCGCGGTCACGAAAAAGTCGTACACCGCCTGCAATTGCTTGCCGGCGCACCCGTACAGAGAGAGCGACTTCCGCCCATAGATTTCCTCTATCGTATCGTTGAATTTTTGTAGGAGGTCGCACAACCTCAAATCCTCAAAATCCGCCATATATATTGATATTTTTAAATATCCGACCCGACTTGAAGTCGGGTCGGAACAATTTATTTATCAGTCTCCCCTGCGGGCGTCACGACGCTCGTAAAGTTTGGGTTTATCGCGGGGGACATATTCTTGTATTCTTTTACGCCCGTGCCCGCGGGTATGAGTTTGCCGATAATTACGTTCTCCTTAAGTCCTATAAGGGGATCTACCTTATTCTTGATAGCCGCGTCGGTCAGAACCCTCGCAGTCTCCTGGAATGACGCCGCCGACAGGAAGGAATCGGTGGAGAGCGCCGCCTTGGTTATGCCGAGCAGAACGCGCTTCTGAAGTGCGGGCGTGCCGCCTTTTTCGATGGCTTTTCTGTTCTCCTCCTCTACGGTGAACATATCCACAGTCTCGCCGGGGAGAAGGTCGGTGGAGCCTGCGCTCTCTATTCTGACCTTTCTCAACATCTGACGGACGATTATCTCGACGTGTTTGTCGTTAATATCGACGCCCTGCGAGCGATAGACCGACTGAACCTGTTCGAGGATATAGTCCTGTACGCCCTTTACGCCCGAAACCCTCAGTATATCCTGCGGGTAAACGGAGCCCGCGTTGAGCTGCGTTCCGGGCTGCACCTCGTCGCCGTCCTTGACGTGAAGTTCGGCGTTGAAGGGCAGCTTGTATTCCTTCTTGACTTCTTTTGATATGGGGTCGCGCACGACGATGAGCTTTTCGCCCTCTTTATCGTCCACGGATACCACGCCCGAGACTTCGCATAGGGTCGCGCAGCCCTTGGGCTTTCTCGCTTCGAAAAGCTCTTCGACACGGGGAAGACCTTGGGTAATATCGCCCGTCGCCGCAATACCGCCCGTATGGAAGGTACGCATTGTGAGCTGTGTGCCGGGCTCGCCTATCGACTGCGCCGCAATTACGCCCACCGCTTCACCGGGCATTACAGGTGTATTCGTAGCCATGTTCTTGCCATAGCACTTCGCGCAGACGCCGAAGCGTGAATTGCAGGTGAATACCGAGCGGATGGAGACTTGTTCGATGCCCGCGTCCACGATCTTCTTTGCGATAGCGTCGGTCACGAACTCGTTCTGTCCGACTATTACGTTTCCGTCCTTGTCCTTGACTTCCTCGGCGACAAATCTGCCCTGAATTCTGTCCGCAAGTCCCTCGATAACCTCGCCGTTGGGACCCATGATGGCTTTTACGACCATTCCGCGGGGCTTCTTGCTGCCCGCCATGCAGTCCTCTTCCCTTACTATGACGTCCTGCGAGACGTCGACGAGACGGCGGGTAAGATAGCCCGAGTCCGCCGTTTTAAGGGCTGTATCGGCAAGACCTTTACGTCCGCCGTGCGAGGATATGAAGTATTCGAGAACGGAGAGTCCCTGCCTGAAACACGATTTAACGGGAACCTCAATCTTTTTGCCTTGGGGGTTGACCATCAGTCCGCGCATGCCCGAAAGCTGTTTCATCTGGTCGATAGAGCCGCGCGCGCCCGAGTTCGCCATCATCCAAATGGGGTTGAACTTGTCGAGCGACTTCTTCAATTCCTCGGTAACCCTGTCGGTCGCGTCGTCCCAAGCGTCGATTACGGCGTTGTATCTCTCTTCCTCGCGCAACAGTCCGCGCTGATACTTCTTTTCGATATTGATTACTTTCTGCTCTGTCTCGGCTACAATCTGCTGTTTTGCGGCGGGGATATGCATGTCAAAGACCGAAGTCGTGACGGCTCCCACCGTCGAGTACTTGTAGCCCAACGTCTTAATCCTGTCGAGCACGTCCGCCGCCCTCGGCGCGCCGCCCGTCTTGAAGCACCTCTCGACAATCTTGCCGAGCTGCTTCTTGCCGACCGCAACCGCGTCGCCCAAGAATTCGTAGGATATCTCGTACTTTAAATAGTCCTCTTTGCTCTCGCGCTTTACAAAGCCGAGGTCCTGCGGCATGTTGTTGTTGAAGATTATTCTGCCGACCGTCGTCTTCACAAGCCCCTGCACGGTCTCGCCGTTATAGGGGGAAGCGGGGTCGTCTATCTTTATGGTGCGCCTTACGCGAATTTCATCCTGCATGTGGATTAATTTGAGCTGGTAGGCGATCATCGCCTCGTCCTCGGAGATATAGGCGTTGGCTTTGTAGAGCTCCGCGCCCTCGTCTCCCTCCGCGCACTCATAGTATCTGTCGCCGCTCCACTTGTAGTACTTTCCGTCCTCGCGGCGGATAATGGTCAGGTAATATGCGCCCATGACCATGTCCTGCGAGGGCTGCATTACGGGCTTGCCGTCCGACAGTTTCAATATATTGTTCGAAGACAGCATGAGGTATCTCGCCTCAGCCTGCGCCTCAACCGAAAGGGGCACGTGCACCGCCATCTGGTCGCCGTCGAAGTCGGCGTTGAACGCCGTGCAGACGAGCGGGTGTATCTTTATCGCCCTGCCCTCTATAAGGACGGGCTCGAAAGCCTGAATGGAGAGCCTGTGCAACGTGGGCGCGCGGTTCAAGAGGACGGGGTGTTCCTTTATGACCTCTTCCAAAACGTCCCAAACGAAGGGTTTCGCCTTTTCCACCGTGCGCTTTGCGCTCTTTATATTATGGCATTGCCCGCTTTCGACGAGCTTTTTCATCACGAAGGGCTTGAAGAGCTCTATCGCCATCTCCTTGGGGAGACCGCACTGATAGAGTTTGAGTTCGGGCCCGACGACTATAACCGAACGTCCCGAATAGTCCACGCGCTTGCCGAGGAGGTTTTGGCGGAATCTGCCCTGTTTGCCGCGGAGCATGCCCGAGAGCGACTTCAACTCCCTGTTTGAAGGACCCGAAAGCGCCTTGCCGCGCCTGCCGTTGTCTATGAGGGCGTCCACCGCCTCCTGCAACATTCTCTTTTCGTTCTTGACTATCATCTCGGGCGCGCCGAGATCTATCATGCGCTTCAAGCGGTTATTTCTGTTGATTACCCGCCTGTAAAGGTCGTTCAAATCCGACGAAGCGTATCTGCCGCCGTCCAGCTGCAACATGGGGCGAAGATCGGGGGGAAGGACGGGCAGAACGGTCAAAATCATCCATTCGGGGCGATTGCCGCTCTTTCTGAACGCTTCGAGTATCTCAATCCTCTTGACCGCCTTGACCCTCTTCTGGCTCGCCGAGCTCGTCTCTATAATCTTTCTCGTCTCCTCGCACTCCTTGTCGAGGTCGACCGCCATCAAAAGCTCGCGTATTGCTTCGGCGCCCATTCCCACTTTGAGCCCCGTCTTTTCGCTGTCGCCGTACTGTTCCTCTATGTCGCGCAGTTCCTTGTCGTTTATGACCTGTTTATATTCGACTATGGGCACCGTGCCGGGGTCTATTACGACGTACGCCGCGAAGTATATGACCTGTTCGAGGGCTTTGGGGCTCATGTCGAGGATAAGACCTATCCTCGAGGGAACGCCCCTGAAATACCATATGTGCGAGACGGGAGCGGCGAGCTCGATATGCCCCATTCTCTCCCTTCTTACTTTAGCGCGGGTTATCTCGACGCCGCACTTCTCGCAGGTTATGCCCTTATAGCGGATGCGCTTGTACTTTCCGCAGTGGCACTCCCAGTCCTTCATGGGTCCGAATATCCTCTCGCAGAACAGACCGTCCTTTTCGGGCTTTTGCGTCCTGTAATTTATGGTCTCGGGCTTGGTTACCTCGCCCTTGGAAAGTTCCCTTATCTTTTCGGGAGATGCAACGCTTATCTTAATAGAGTTGAAATCATTTAATTCAAACATATTCTGCCTCCCTTATTTATCTTCCTCGTCGTCGGGGTCCTTCTCTTCCCCGTCTCCGTCGTCCTCATCCTCGTCGAAGAGGGTGAATTTATCGCCGATATCGTCGAGGTCGTCAAACTCGTCGTCCTCGTCCTCGTCCTTGTCCGAGCCGAAAAGGTCTTTGCTTGCAAACTCGTCCTCATCGTCGTCGTTGGAAAGCAGAGAATCCTCGTCGTCGGTGTCGAAGATGGATATAGGCTCGTCGTCCTCGTCGTCTATTCTGTGTTCGCCGACAATCTCCAGCTCTTCCTCGGGTCTCGCGTCCTCGGCTTCCTGCGCCTCGCGCGCCCTTGCCGAAGGTATGGAGTCGTCATCGTCGTCGAGCTCGCGTATCACGAGTTCCTCGCCCGACTCGGTAAGAACCTTTACGTCGAGCGCGAGCGACTGCAACTCCTTTAAAAGCACCTTGAACGCCTCGGGAACGCCCGGTTCGGAGATGTTGTTTCCCTTTACGATGCTCTCGTACGTCTTAACGCGTCCGACGATATCGTCCGACTTGACGGTCAATATCTCCTGCAAAACGTGCGCCGCGCCGTATGCTTCGAGCGCCCACACTTCCATCTCGCCGAAACGCTGTCCGCCGAACTGCGCCTTGCCGCCGAGGGGCTGCTGGGTGACTATGCTGTAAGGTCCTATCGACCTCGCGTGTATCTTGTCATCGACGAGGTGAATGAGTTTTATCATATACTGTACGCCGACGGTGACCCTGTTTTCAAAGGGTTCGCCCGTTCTGCCGTCGTACACCTGTATCTTGCCGTCCACCTTGCCCTCGGGATTGAGGATATTGTTCTCCTGGAAGAGTTTTTTGATATCCTGCTCGGTCGCGCCGTCGAATACGGGGGTGGCAATCTTCCAGCCGAGCTGCTTGCACACGAGTCCTAAATGCACCTCGAGCACCTGACCTATATTCATACGCGAGGGAACGCCGAGGGGATTTAAGACTATCTGTAAAGGAGTGCCGTCCGCAAGGAAGGGCATATCCGCCTGCGGCAACACGCGGGAGATGACGCCCTTGTTTCCGTGACGTCCCGCCATCTTGTCGCCGACCTGAATTTTACGCTTCTGCGCAATATATACGCGCACCAATTTGGAGACGCCGGGCGAAAGTTCGTCCTTGTTCTCGCGGGTGAATATCTTTACGTCGACGACTATGCCGCCCTCGCCGTGGGGAACTTTGAGGGAAGTATCCCTGACCTCTCTCGCCTTCTCGCCGAAGATGGCGCGGAGAAGTCTCTCCTCGGGGGTGAGCTCTGTCTCGCCCTTGGGCGTAACCTTGCCGACCAATATGTCGCCCGGCTGAACCTCTGCGCCTATCCTTACGATTCCGTCCTCGTCGAGGTCTTTAAGCGCGTCCTCGGAGACGTTTGGTATATCCCTCGTTATCTCCTCCGCGCCGAGCTTTGTATCCCTCGCCTCGGTCTCGTGTTCCTCGATGTGTATCGAAGTGAACACGTCGTCCTGAACGAGTTTTTCGGAAATCAATATAGCGTCCTCGTAGTTGTAGCCTTCCCACTCCATATATCCCACAAGGATATTCTTGCCGAGCGCAAGCTCGCCGTTGCAGGTCGCGGGACCGTCGGCGATTATCTCGCCCGCTTCCACCCTGTCGCCCGTGTTGATTATGGGGCGCTGGTTGAGGCAGGTCATCTGGTTGGAACGCTCGAACTTTTTAAGTTTATATTCGGTTATAAGTCCGTTATCTTCCTGAATTTTAATGCAGTCCGCCGCAACGCCCACGGCAACGCCCGCGTTCTTTGCGCGGACGAGTACGCCGCTGTCGCGCGCGATAGCCGCCTCTATGCCCGTCGCGACTATCGCCGACTCCGTCTTCATGAGGGGCACCGCCTGACGCTGCATGTTGGAGCCCATGAGGGCGCGGTTGGTATCGTCGTTTTCGAGGAAGGGTATAAGGGCGGTCGCAACCGAGACGAGCTGTTTGGGGCTGACGTCCATGTAGTCCATCTTTTCGGGGGGATACTGCGTTATGAGGTCGCGGTGACGGCAGCCTATGTGCGAGTTAACGAAGTGATTGTTCTCGTCGAGGGGCTCGTTCGCCTGTGCGACGATATACTTGTCCTCCTCGTCCGCCGTGAGGTAATCCACCTTGTCGGTTACGGTGGGTATGCCGTTTTCGTCCTTTATGACCCTTCTATAAGGGCTCATTATAAAGCCGTATTCGTTTACTTTGGAGAAGGTCGCGAGCGAGGATATAAGTCCTATGTTCTGACCTTCGGGGGTCTCTATGGGGCAGAGTCTGCCGTAGTGCGAGTGGTGAACGTCGCGCACTTCGAATGTCGCCCTGTCGCGGTTCAAGCCGCCGGGACCGAGCGCGGAGAGCTTTCTCTTATGGGTTAATTCCGCCGCGGGGTTGGTCTGGTCCATGAATTGCGACAGCTGCGAAGAGCCGAAGAATTCGCGGATGACCGCCGAGACGGGTCTGACGTTCACGAGCCCCGAGGGGGTTATCTCCATTGCGTCCTGCGTCGCCATGCGCTCCTTTATGAGCTTTTCGAGCCTTGCAATGCCTATCCTCAATTGATTTTGCAGAAGCTCGCCCACCGAGCGGACGCGGCGGTTGCCGAGGTGGTCTATGTTGTCTATGGTGCCGATGCCGTACTGCAAGTCGATATTGGTAGATATTGCAGCGACTATATCGTCCACCGTTATATGCTTATGGTTGAGCTTTTCAACGACGGGCTTTATCTCCTTCTTTTCGTCCGAAGTAAATTCCGTCCTGTCCGACTTCAACAGCTCGTCGAACTTCTTGCAAGCCGCAACGAACTTTATCCTTACGTCCCTTCTCCTGTCCCTGTTCTTCTTGTCCTCGGGCTTTTCGTCCTCGCTCTCGGGGGTCTCGGCGACGTAATATATCGCGTTTATCTCGTCGCAGTACTTTTGCGCAACCTCTTCGGGGCTCAACGTCTCGCACTCTGCGGCGAGCTTTTGCATGAACTTAAAGTTGGGATAGTATATCATGGGCAGCAGTCCGAAGGCCTTGTGACCCTTGTCGGAAAGCGCGCTGAAATTGACGGCGTTGTTTGAAATTATCTTGTGCTTTATTTCGCCCTGCTCGGGGTCGGAGACGAGCACGAACGCCTCGTTGACGCCCGCGTCCTGAATTTGTACGGCGAGCTCTTCGGAAACAATATCGCCCGCATGCGCCATAATCTCGCCCGTCTCGGGGTTTGCAATGTCCTCGGCGAGCTTGCACCCGGGCAATCTGTACGCAAGGTTGAGCTTTTTGTTGAACTTATATCTGCCCACCTTCACGACGTCGTAGCGGCGGGGATCGAAGAAGAGATTATTTAGGTGCTGTTTAACGGACGCTTCGGTGGGAACTTCGCCGGGGCGCAGTCTTCTGTACAGCTCTATAAGACCGTCGCTCTCGGACTTGGTCGTGTCCTTGGCGATGGTGTTCTCTATCATCTTGTCGTTTGCGAAGAGGTCCATTAACGACCTGTCCGAGCCGAAGCCGAGGGCGCGCAATAAAACGGTGGCGCATATCTTGCGCTTTCTGTCGACGTGAACCCACAGAACGCCCTGCGCGTCCTGCTCGAGTTCCAGCCATGCGCCGCGGTTGGGGATGACGGTAGTGGCAAATATCTCCTTGCCCGACTTATCGCGCGACGACGCGTTGTACACGCCGGGCGAACGGACGAGCTGCGAGACGATGACGCGCTCGGCGCCGTTGATGATGAATGAGCCCGAATCGGTCATCAGGGGGAAGTCGCCCATAAAGACGTCCTGGTCCATGACGTCCCCCCTCACCTTGTTTACGAGCCTGACCTTTACGTGCATGGGGAGGGCGTAAGTCGCGTCGCGGTTTCTGCACTCCTTCTCGTCGTACTTGGGCTTTTCGTCGAACCAGTGGTCGAGGAAATAGAGCTCGTAGTGGTCGGAGTAGTCGGTTATGGGCATAAAGTCCTCAAAGACGTCGGATATGCCCTCTTTTATGAAGGCGTCGTAGCTCGCCTTCTGAATTTCAACGAGGTCGGGAATGTCGATGACTTCGTTAATCTTACCGAACTTTCTCCTCTCGGTTTTGCCGTACTTGTGAATCGGTAAATTCATTTAAAAGAACTCCTTTTGGCGTAGTCGCCGCATATATTCAGACATTTTGCCGATTACACGTCTATATCTTTTCACCGTGAAGAATCAAAAATGTTCTTAAAAATTTTATTTTTTGCTATTTACAAATGCGATTATTTATTGTATAATCGTATGGTAAGGGTGCATAAAACCACCTTTTCACCCACTCTTTGCCCCCTTAAAAGGGGGTAAAAAAGGTCAAATGGCGATAAAAAGACCATTTTAATACATTATAGTATTATATCGCCATAAATCGGTCAAGTCAAGCATTTTTTTGAAATTAAATGAGAATCGACAAATTTTTAAAAGTTTCGCGAATATTGAAGAGGCGGACGCTCGCCGAAGAAGCCTGCGACAAGGGCAAAGTTTCGGTAAACGGCAAGCCCGTAAAGCCCGGTCACAGAGTAAAGGCGGGCGACGTGTGTGAGATAACTTTCACGGGCGGAGCAGTAAAATTCCGCATACTCGACGTAAAGGAGACGGTAAAAAAGGACGAAGCCGCCTCCCTCTATGAAATTATCACTCAATAAATTATGGCATAAAGGATATACGATGAAGATAAAGGGCGTACATTTAAAAGTCAAAAATTTCATAATGCTGCTCGTCGCGGGCGTCGTCAACGCCGTCGGCGTCACCCTCCTTTTATTGCCGCTCAACTTCTATGACAGCGGCATGTCGGGCATATCAATGCTCATAACCCAGCTCGTCATAAAGAACGCGGGCTACAATCTGCAGCTCTTTATCCCCCTCATCGCCCTGAACCTCCCCGTCTTTTTATTCGCCATGAAAAAACAGGGCATAGAGTTCACCGTCTACTCGCTGTTTGCGATAGCCGTCTACTCCCTCACCTCCCTTCTCTTTCAGAGCGAATTCGTATTCCGCTCGCTCGCCGACATGATTGCCCGCGGCTTCTCGCCCATAGGCGGCACGGACAAGCTCATCTGCGCGGCTTTCGGGGGGCTTTTGTCGGGTATAGGCAGCGGGCTTGCGATAAGATACGGCGGCACCATGGACGGAATGGAGAGTCTCGCCGTCATGTTCGCAAAGCGTATAAACCTCTCCGTCGGCAACTTCGTGCTCATCTTCAACGTATTCCTATATATAATAATCGGCATCCTCGCCTTCTTCGGCGCGGTGCCGGGGGTGACGGAGACGCGCGACTTTCTGCCCGCCCTCTACTCCATCGTCGCCTACTTCGTGGCGAGCAAGGCGGTGGACTTCATCTCCGACGGTCTCGACCAAGCCAAGGGCGCGCTTATAATAACGTCCAAGTACAGCCACGTCTGCCGCACCCTCTCGGAGGAGTTCGGCAGGGGGCTCACCGTCATTGACGGCAAGGGCTACTACTCGCAGTCCGAAAAGCAGATAATCTACTGCGTAATCAACCGCTTTCAGGTTGCAAAATTAAGAGAGGTCGTCTCCCGCTGCGACCCCGTCGCCTTCGTAACGCTGATGGATATAACAGACGTCATCGGCACGAGCATCAAGTACAGCAGGATAAACGAAAAGATATTGAAACAGAAGAGGGCGGAAAAAGCCATCAACGGTGAAGTCACGGAGGAACCCATAAGAAAGTATGACAACGACGAAGAACCTTAAAGTAAGCGCAATCATCTGCGCCGCAGGCAGCGGAAAGAGGGCGGGATTCAACGAAAACAAGCTGTTGCACCCTTTAATGGGCGCGCCCGCGCTCTATCACACCCTTAAAAAATTCGATATCCCCGAAGTGGACGAGGTGATCGTGACCTCGTCGGCTTTTGACATAAAGTCAATCACCGCCCTCGCCGCCCCCTTTAATTATAAGGTTATCGCGGGGGGAGCCACCCGCACCGAGAGCGTCTCCCTCGCCCTCGCGCACGTCACGGGCGACATAGTCTTAATCCACGACGGCGCCCGCCCCTTCGTCACGCAAAAGCTCATTAAAGAGTGTATAGACTGCGTTGAAAGGTTCGGCAGCGGCATATGCGCCCTGCCCGTGACCGACACCCTCGCGGGGGTCAACTATGGGCTGATAACCACCGTTCCCGACAGGAGTTCGGTGATGAGATTGCAGACGCCGCAGGGCTTTTTCACCGACGAAATTCGCCGCGCCTACTCCTTTGCGGGCGGGCAGTCGTTTTACGACGACTCCTCGGTATACGCCGCCTTTATAGGCAAACCCCACATCGTCGCGGGCGACGAGGACAATATCAAGCTTACATATGCTTCCGATTTCGAAAGATATCTCCCTCCCGTCACTCCCCCCGCGGGCAAGAGGGCGGGAATTGGCGTGGACGTGCACTCCTTCGGCGATGGCAATTTCGTCACCCTCGGCGGCGTAAAAATCCCCTGCGACAGAGGTATTATAGCCCACAGCGACGGCGACGTAATAATGCACGCCCTCTGCGACTCTCTCTTCTCTGCGGCGGGACTTGAGGATATAGGGAGGCACTTCCCCGACAGCGACCCCGCATATGCGGGCGCGGACAGCGTAAAGCTGTTCAAATGCGCCTTAAAAGAAGTGAAGAAAGCGGGATATGTGCCGACGAACATATCAATAACCGTGCAGGCGGAAAAGCCCAAACTCGCCCCCTATACGGCGCAGATGAAGCAAAATATAGCGCGCGCGGCGTGGCTTGACGAAAGCGCAGTGGCGATAGCCGCGGGAACTTCTGAGGGCTTGGGCTTCGTCGGCGAGGGGCTTGGCATATGCGCCTATGCATTGACAGTTGTCGATAGGGGTTAATATTATGGCAAAATCACTCACGCAATTCGTCTGTTCGGAGTGCGGCGCGACGAGCCCAAAATGGCTGGGCCGCTGCCCCTCTTGCGGCACCTTCAACACGATGGTTGAGGAAAAGGTCTCCACCGCGGAGCCCTTAAAGTCGGCAAAGCCCTCCCCTTTCAACCGCGCAAAGCCCCTCTATGAGGTCACCGAAGAGAGCTTTTCGCGCACTTCTTCGGGCATTTCTGAATTCGACTCGGTATTGGGCGGCGGCATAGTCGCGGGCTCTCTCGTCCTCATAGGCGGCGACCCGGGGATTGGCAAATCCACCCTGTTGACGCAGATAGCCGCTCACCTGTCCGAAAATTATAAGGTATTGTATCTCTCCGCCGAGGAGAGCTGTTCGCAGGTCAAAATGCGGGCGCGCAGATTGGAGTTGGGCTGCGAAAATATGCTGCTTTTGAATGAGACGTGTATTGACAACCTCGAGAGCGAACTCGACGGAGTAAACTTCTGCGTCGTCGACTCCATTCAGGCGGTATACACCGACGACCTCTCCTCATCGGCAGGCTCGGTGGGGCAGGTAAGGGAGTGCGCCTCAAAGCTCATGCGCATAGCCAAGAGCCGCTCGATAACCTTCTTCATAGTGGGTCACGTCACCAAGGAGGGCGCGCTTGCGGGTCCCAAAGTGCTCGAACACATAATGGACACCGTCCTCTACTTCGAGGGCGAAAAGCAGGAAAATTTCAGAATACTCCGCGCCGTCAAAAACAGGTTCGGCAACGTCGCCGAAGTGGGAGTTTTCGAGATGACGGACAGCGGCGTCCGCGCCGTAACCGATTACTCGGGCATATTCCTCTCGGAGAGCCGCGGCGAAGAGGCGGGCGCGGCTGTCACCCCCGCGCAGACGGGCGCAAGGTGCATGAACGTCGAAATCCAGACCCTCGTTTCCAAGACTTCCTTCGGGCTTCCGAGGAGAATGCCCCTCGGCGTGGACTACAATAAACTCGTCCTTCTTATTGCCGTGCTCGAAAAGAGGTGCGGCATCTCCTTTTCGGGCAGCGACGTGTACGTCAACGCCATGGGCGGGATAAAGTTAAACGAGCCCTCGTGCGACCTCGCCATATGCGCCGCCCTCGCCTCGGCACAGTTGGGCGTTCCCATCGATAAGTACACGGCGATATTCGGCGAAGTGGGATTGACGGGCGAAGTGCGCGCCGTCGGCTACTGCGAAAAGCGGGTTGCCGAGTGCGTAAAAATGGGCTTCAAGCGCATATATATGCCCGCCAAAAACATGAAATCTGCGGTAAAATACGCCGACAAGATAACCATAGTCCCCGTCCTATACGTCAACAAGATGATTAAATCGCTCTTCTCCTCTCCCGCCGAAAAAGACGGCGACAACGAGTAAAAATATCAATATATATTAAAAAATCGGCATATAAAAAGCGGACATCCATCAATGTCCGCTTTCGTTTTTTATAATTTTTTTATTCCGCCCGTCCTATGCTTGTCATCCTGAGAGGAGCGCGGCGTTCACGCCGCGCGCAACCGAAGGACCCCATCGGGTATGAGGTTACCATTTCAAAATAACCCACCCCTTTCAATACTCTTCAATCACTCCTTGGGGAGACTCTGAAGGTACTCGTGCATGGCTATGGCGACGCGCTTGGAAGTCTCCGCCGCCTCGACGACGGTCTTTGCGCCGCGCACCACGTCGCCCGACGCAAACAGCCCGGGTCGGGAAGTTTCGCCGTTCTCGCTTATCTTCGCAAGCCCGCGCTCGTTGGTCTCCAAGCCGTATGTGTCCGACAAAATGAGTTTGGAAGGTCTCTGCGAGATACATATCATCACCGAGTCGCCGCGCATCAATTCCGCCGTGTCCGAGGTGGAGATCACCCTGTGTTCATCGTCGCACACAGTGTCGGCAAACATGACGCCCTCGTCGGTGATTTCCACGGGAGCCTTGTTATAGACGAACTGCGCCCCCTCTATCTCGGCGTACTCCGCCTCTTCCTTGCTCGCCGAATACTTGTCCGAGCGGACGACAATCTTCACGTCCTTCACGCCCTTTCTCAAAGCCGTCCTCGCGACGTCCATGGCGACGTTGCCCGCGCCGATTATTATCATGCTCTTGCCCAATTCATAGCTTGAAGGGCTCTCGAGGAAGTGAACGCCGTAATGCACGTGTCCCAACGTCTCGCCCTTTATGTTCAAGGGTATGGGCCAGGTCACGCCCGTGCCTATGGATATGGCTTTGAATCCGTCGCGGAAGAGCTCTTCAACGCCGAACGCCTTGCCTATGGTTATATTGGGTTTTATCTTTATTCCGAGATGGCGCATGAGCACTTCGTATCTGTCCACGATTGACTTGGGAAGTCTGAATTCGGGTATGCCGAAGCGCAACACGCCGCCTATCTTCGCCTTGGATTCGAACACGGTGACGTCGTAGCCGAGCTGCGCCATCTTAATGGATATGACTATTCCCGCAGGGCCCGCGCCGACGACGGCGACTTTTATGCCGTTGGGCTCGGCTCTCTCGAGTTCGAGACTGTCGAGATAGTGCGAGGAGACGAAATTCTCGATTGTGGAGATTTCGACGGGTTCGCCCTTAAGCCCGCGCACGCAGTGACCTTGGCATTGGTTGCCGTGGTTGCAGACGATGGAGCAGACGACCGAGAGGGGGTTGTTTTCGAACACCATCTTGCCCGCCTTGTTTATCTCGCCGTTCAAAAACATGGAGATCATGTCGGGAATGGGCGTATTTATGGGGCACCCCGTTCTGCACAGGGGCTTTTTGCAGTTTAAGCATCTTTTGGCTTCGGCTATAACGTTATGTGCCATTTTTTCTTACCTCCAAGATTTTTTTTCACAAAAATCTCGTGCCGTTGCGGGCACTGCGATTTTTCGTGATTTTTAGGGGCGTTGCCCCTCTTTGCGCCACCATTTGGGGCGCACGTATTATTTAGTGGCGCAAATTCACCCTACTGAGGCGTAGGTATGCGCAAATTGGGTCGCGCTGGCGCAGGGAAACCCTGCTTGCGCCATTTATTATTTTAGAATTGTTGTTAAGGTGACTGTCATCCCGAGCGATTAAGAACCTCGCGAAGCGAGTTCGATTGAGTGGAAGTTCTCGCAAGGCGTAAGGAAAATCGCCTTGCTCGGTCACCGCTCGCGCGGACGTATGCGCTCGCTCATCTCGCTCGGCAAAACAGTGGGTATCCACTGTTTTGAAAAGTCCTCGCTCGTCCCCTCGTGGTCTCGGTGCGTAAATTTGAAACGCCCACCGCATACCCCGGGGGATTTCTCCACTCCGCGGCTGGTCGCCGCTACGGTCGAAATGACAACTCGGGAGTTGCCCATCCTAAGCCGTGCCCATAGGACACCGCGGTTCGGAGAGACAAATACCCCTTGCCAATCCTAAGCCGTGCCCATAGGACGCCGCGGCACAGAGATGCGAGCAGAACAAGGAGAGCGCGGATTGTCCCGACGGGAGCGTACAATGAAGTACGTGACCGAGGGCAAA
>CANRKX010000034.1 GCA_947631325.1 uncultured Clostridia bacterium
TGTCGTGTACGGTCATCTATCTACCCGCGCGGTCGCCCGCGCGATCAAGCGATATTCACGGTCTGCGGCGGACGGGCAATCCCCTACATTTAAGTAAGCCGCAAACCCAATCTTGCATCGGGTGGGGTTTAATTGGCTTGCCCCGTCGCCGGGGCAACGGTGAGCTCTTACCTCGCCATTCCGCCCTTACCGCACCTTAAAGCGCGGCGGTATATTTCTGTTCACTTTCCTTGAAGTCGCCTTCACCTGTCGTTAGCAGGCGCCCTGCCCTGCGATGCTCGGACTTTCCTCATGCTGCTTTCGCAGCCCGCGACCGTATAATCAACTCAAATCCCCAACATTTTACCACCTTTTTTTATTTATGGGCAACTATTTTTGAATTGCATATTGATTTTTGCGATATTTTATTTTAAAATATATACGTAAAGTCAGAATTTTTTTAAGGAGTGAAAGATGAAGAAAACAAAAATCATATGCACCCTCGGTCCCGCAAGCGACAATGAAATAGTTTTGTCCGATATGATTGACGCGGGCATGAACGTTGCCCGTCTCAACTTTTCGCACGGCACCCATGAGGAACACGCCCAAAAGATAGCCATGATAAAAAGGCTTCGCGAGCGCAAAAAAGTCCCCCTCCCCATCATGCTCGATACTAAAGGTCCCGAATTCAGAATTAAGACCTTTGCGGACGGCAAAATAACCTTAAAGGACGGCGACCCCTTCATCTTCACGACTGAAGATATCATAGGCGACAAGACGAGGGTCTCCGTCTCATTCGAGGGCATCTGCGAGCAGATGTTCCCCGGCGACAAGATACTTTTAAACAACGGGCTTATGGTATTCGAAGTCGTCAAGGTCGAAAAGCCCGACGTATATTGCAAAACTCTTATCGGCGGCGAGCTCTCCAACAGGAAGAGCATGTTCTTCCCCGATAAAGAGCTTGATATGATATATCTTTCAGAGCAGGACAAGGCGGATATAAAATTCGGCGTCGAGCAGGGCGTCGACTTCGTTGCGTGCTCCTTCGTCTCCAAGGCTCAGGACGTCATCGACGTGAGAAATTGGCTCAAAATGTGCGGTTCGCCCGAAAAGGAGATTGAAATTATAGCAAAGATAGAGAGCCGCTCGGGTGTAAATAACCTTGAATCCATTCTCGACGTTGCCGACGGCGTAATGGTTGCCCGCGGCGATTTGGGCGTTGAAGTGCCCTTCGAGGAGCTCCCCGGCATACAAAAGACAATAATTAACGCCTGCCGTGTGCGCGGCAAGCGCAGCGTCACCGCGACCGAAATGCTCGAGTCTATGATTAAGCAGCCCCGCCCCACCCGTGCGGAAATTTCCGACGTCGCAAACGCCGTGTATGACGGCTCTTCGGCTATAATGTTGTCGGGCGAGACGGCGGCGGGCGCATATCCCGTCGAAGCAGTGCGCGCCATGGCGAAGATAGCTCAACAGGCTGAAAAGAACACCGCATATATTGCCCACATTGACGACTCCGAATATCGCATTAAAAATCTTTCCGAAGCCCTCTCCCACTCGGCTTGCACTTTGGCGCACGATATCGACGCAAAGGTTATCGTCGTCTGCACGAGGACGGGCGGCACGGCGAGAACGGTTTCGAGGTTCCGCCCCATGATTGATATCATAGGTATGACCACCGACGAAAAGGCATACAGAAAGCTGGCGTTGAGCTGGGGCGTAATCCCCGTCATGAGCGAGGAATTCTATTCGGTAGACGTCCTCTTCCACTATGCAAAGCGTGCCGCGATTGACACGGGTCTCGTCCAAAAGGGCGACAAGATAGTCTTGACGGGCGGCACCCCCAACGGCAAGAGCGGCAACTCCAACCTAATCAACGTCGAAACGGTATAAATTTCATAGATTTTTTCGGATTTTTTTGATATTGTATCGGCATTTATGACTATTTTAACCATTTCGCGCGCCTGCGGCTTAACCTAAGCCGCAGGCGCGCTCCTTTTAATCTTCAAGACCCGCAAGATAATCTATCGTCACCCCGAAAAACCGAGAAATAGCTATAAGTTTCGACAGCGTCGGCTCGCACTTTCCAAGCTCCCACAAACTTATAACCGACTTGCCCACCTGCAACTCCTTGGCAAGTTCAACCTGACCTATCCCCTTTTCAAGGCGCAAAGCCCTCAACCTCTCTCCGAACTCGTTCATAGCAATTATATTTTCCCATAAAAATGGGAAAAATGCTTGACTTCCCATTATAATGGGAATATAATAGAGCTATCAAACTACAAAGGAGAGAATATGTACTGTAAAAATTGCGGTAAAGAGGTCAACGACAACGCAGTCGTCTGCCCCAATTGCGGCGCGCAGATTGCGCCCTTTAAAAACACCGAAGAAAAACGCACTTGCACCATTGCAATTGTCGGCTTCGTCCTATCCTTCTTTTTTGCGATTGCGGGGCTCATTTGCAGCATTATCGCTCGCAAAAAGTGCAATGAAGAGGGTCTCGAGGGCGGCGGATTTGCTCTCGCGGGCATAATAATCAGCGCGATTGAGCTTGCTGTTTCAGTTATAGCTATTATTGCACTCGTTGCAACGACTTCCTGTTTGGTTGCCAACGCCCCCTATTACTATTGATTTTTATTCGGATTTTTTGATATTGTATCGGCATTTACGATTATTTTTACATTTTTCGCGCGCCTGCGGCTTAACCTAAGCCGCAGGCGCGCTCTTTTATCCTCTTAACCTCACTTTGCCTCTTATCCCCCATTCCCCCAACAACGTTTAAGGCGGCGGCACATTTCTGCGCCGCCGCCTCAGAGAGAATATGAAAAAAAGTTGAGTGTATACCGCCTCTTATCGTCTTTCAGTATAGCGGCGGTTTGTGAAATCCATATGAAATCTAAATGAATATATTCAGTTTTTATACATATTGTATATACATTCCGCCACTTTCAGCCCGTCGGCGGCGGAACTCGTTATCCCGCCCGAATATCCGCTGCCCTCGCCGCAGGGGAAAAGCCCCTTTAAGGTGACGCTCTGCAAATCTCCGCCGCGCTCAATTCTCACGGGCGATGAAAATCTCGTCTCCACCCCCGTCAAAATGGCGTCGGGCGCGGCAAATCCGCGAAGCCGCCTGTCCATATCGGGAATAGCCGCCTTCAACGCGCTCACCGCAACTTTCGGAAGCGCCTCGTTCAACGGCGCAAACTCGGTGCCCGCGGCGTAAGTGGGCTGCACCTCGCCCAATCGCGATGAAATCCTATCCTCTTTAAAATCTTTATATAGTTGTATAGGCGCCTTAAATTGCCCGCCGCCCAATAAATATGCCCGCCGTTCCATCTCGCGTTGAAAGCGCATGCCCGCAAACAGGTCCTCGCCGAAATCCCCCCGCGTCATCTGCACCATGAGAGCGCAATTGGAATTTATGCCGTCGCGGGCGTAATTGCTCATGCCGTTGACCGCCACCCCGCCGCTCTCGCTCGCCGCGGGAATGACCACCCCGCCGGGGCACATGCAAAAGGTAAACACCGTGCGCTCGTGCGCGTGACTGACAAGTTTGTAGTCGGCTGCGGGCAGCAATTTGCAGTATTTGCCGTACTGCGCAAGCGAAATCTCGTGCGCAAGGTGCTCAATCCTCACACCCACGGCAAAGTCGCGGGCGGTCATCTCAACGCCGCTTTTTGCCAGCATTTCAAAGGTGTCCCTTGCCGAATGACCTATGGCGAGAACGGCGCAATCCACCTCAATCTCGCCCTCCTCGCCCGTCGCCGCGTCTTTAATTTTTATTGATTTTATCGCCCCGTCCTTTGCCGAAAAGCCGATAAATTTAGTATTGAAAAGGTATTTTCCGCCCCTGTTTTCAATATATCCGCGGATATTTTTAAGGGTATTTTTCAGCCTGTCACTGCCGATATGCGGCTTGTTGAGATATAAGATTTCCTGCGGCGCACCGAATGCGGCGAAATATTCCAACACGTCGCGATTGAGCCCGTCGTGGGTCTGAGTATTGAGTTTGCCGTCCGAATAGGTGCCCGCGCCGCCCTCGCCGAACTGCACGTTGGACTCGGTGTTCAACACCCTCTCGGTGAAAAATTTATTTATGGTTTCGGAGCGCTCGTCCACCCTTTCGCCGCGCTCGATAATAACGGGCGCAACCCCTCTGTCGACGAGCCGCAGTGCGCAAAAGAGCCCCGCGGGTCCGCTGCCTATAACGGCAACTTTCGGAGGACGCGCAAGCCTTTCGAGCGGCTGTTTCATCTCTTCGGGCTCGTCCGAAAAGGCTATGGAATACACCCAAAATATATTATTTTTATCGCGCGCGTCGAGCGATTTTTTGACTATTTTGAACTGTTTGATCGGCTTTTTGAGCCTTTTTTGGGCGATTTTAATCAGATTTTGCTCGCTCTCGTCGGGGCGAAGCTTAATATTGTCAAGCCTTATCATAGCTATTCAAAATCGCCTCCGCCACCGTCTTTGCCGACGTAAACGCCCAGTGCAGATTGTAGCCGCCGCAGTCGCCGTCCACGTCGAGAATCTCACCCGCAAAGTAGAGATTTTTGACAATTTTGCTCTGCAAATTTTCGTCAACACCCTGCATGTCCACTCCGCCGCAGGTCACCTGCGCATAGTCGAACCCCAGCGTTCCCGTCACCCTCAAGCTGAAATTTTTCAATATGTGTGCGATAGCCTTTCCGTCGCACAACGCACTCTCATTTATCGCTAAATTGTTTGAATTTTTAGCAATATCTTGCTTAAACTCTGCCAAATCGCGCCCCGATTTTTGGGCGTCTCTGTCTGCCCGTCTCATGACGGCGCGCCCGATCTGGTTGTGCACGAGCCCCGAAAGGGTCTCGCCCCTCTCCTTCCCGCTCAAAATTCGATTTGAAATAATGCTTGCAATCTCACCTTCCTCAAAATCCGGAAGAAGGTCGAGGAAAATTTCCCCCGCCGAAGCCGCAAACAGGGGCGAAACGCTGAAAATCGCGTTGCCCGAAAGCCCGTAATCGGTAAAAATGACGTCCCCGCGGGCGCACTTCTTCACGCCGCAGTCGGAAAGGGCGCAAACGTTGCAGTCCGCGCGAATTCCCTTCAAGGTCTTCGTGTCCGTCGTGTCGGTCTTTAATTGCACGAGCGAGGGATATAGGGGCGTAATCTTGTGCCCGAGCATTTGGGCGAGGGCATATGCCGAGCCGTCCGTCAAAAATTGCCGCTGCGCCTTTCCGCCCGTCGCAAGCACGGCGTATCTGCACAAAATCTGCCCGCCGTCAAATATGATTTTTATGGGGAAATCGCGTCCGTCCGTCTCATTTCCGCCGCTCTCTGTTCTGCTGTTCTTCTCGATTTTTTGGACTCTTGTCGATAGCAATAGGCGCACGTTTTCGACTTTGAGCGAGGACAAAAGGCTGTCGGTGAGCGCCGAAGCCTGCCGCCCCGAGGGATAGACCCTGCCCCTCTCGTCGGCGCAGAACAGGAAATCCGAAAAGACGTCAAGCCCCTCCCGCCAATCGCCGCAGGCAATTTTTTTGACGAGAGCCATATTTCCGCTCCTGAAATTTTCGGCGGATATAGCGAGGTTTGACACGTTGCCCTGACCGTTTCCCGTCGCCGCAAGCTTCTTGCCCGCGCGGGTGCCCGCCTCAATCACAATTATCTTAATGTCCCGACGGGCTGACAGCCGCACGGCACAGGCAAGCCCCGCCGCCCCGCCGCCGACAATCGCCACGTCGCAATTCATGCTGTTCATCACTTAAAAATTGTACTAAAAAAGCCCGCCGCTGTCAACACTTAAAATCCTTTAAAATGCCTTCAAGCGTCTCAAGGTGTAACTTTTCGTCCTCCAAAATTTTGGAAATCACCTCTTTCACGGCTTCGTTTTTGAGTTTGGATAGCATCCGCGTATATGACGACACGGCGTGCCTTTCCCCTATTATGTCGTCCTCGAGCATCTCTTTTAGCGACCTCGAATAGGCGACGAACTTTGTGCTGTAAAAATCAAATCGGGTATAGGGATTGCGGCAGTAAACGGGCGCGGCGCCGAGCGACAATATTGTCTGCCCGAGTATGTCGAGGTGCTTCATCTCCGCAATGGCAATGGATAAAAGCTTTTCGGCAATGTCACTCTTTTTCGCCTTCCTGAAAAAGAACGAGTGGTATATGTATTGCAAGACCGTATTCAATTCGCCCGTTGGGGAGGCATATGCGGGCGAGATTATGCCGAGGGATACTGCGTCGTAAGATATACTGTCCTGCGACGGAAATTCGCCGCCGAGAGAAAGAGGTTTAATAATTTTTACTCCTTTTTTTCAGATACTATCAGCATATGAAAAAAGAGTCAAAATGGGTGAATAAAGGCAAAAATATGCCATTATGCGTGACATAGTACTATACAAATTGCTCAAAATAGCAAAAAGCGGCTTGTTTTTGCCGCTTTTTTTCATTTAAGCACCTTTTTGAGGAATTGCCCCGTGTAACTATTTTCAACCTTTGCGATATCCTCGGGCGAGCCTTCGGCTATCACCGTTCCGCCCCTGTCGCCCCCTTCGGGACCGAGGTCTATTATCCAGTCGGCGCACTTTATGACGTCGAGATTGTGCTCTATCACGAGCACGGTATTTCCGCCCGCACGGAGACGTGAAAGTATCTTAATGAGTTTATCCACGTCGTAACTGTGCAATCCCGTCGTCGGCTCGTCGAGGATATAGAAAGTCTTACCCGTGCTCCTCTTCGAGAGCTCTGTCGCAAGCTTGACCCTCTGCGCTTCGCCGCCCGAAAGGGTCGTCGCGCTCTGCCCGAGTTTTATATATCCCAGCCCCACGTCGTCCAATGTTGAAAGTTTGTTGTATATCGAGGTCACGGGCTTGAAGAACTCGCAGGCTTCCGAAACCGTCATCTCCAAAACGTCCGAAATGGTCTTGCCCTTGTATCTCACTTCCAGCGTCTCGCGGTTGTATCTCTTCCCCCCGCACACCTCGCAGGGCACATAGATATCGGGCAAGAAGTGCATTTCAATCTGTATTATGCCGTCGCCCTGGCAGTGTTCGCACCGCCCTCCCGCGACGTTGAAGGAAAATCTTCCGCTCTTATATCCCCTCTCCTTTGCGTCGGGCGTCGCCGCAAACAGGTCGCGGATGGCGGTGAACACGCCCGTGTAAGTCGCGGGGTTGCTCCTCGGCGTCCTTCCTATGGGCTGTTGGTCGATTGCGATTATCTTGTCGAAGTGTTCAATCCCTTCAAAGCTCTCGGCATTGCCCTCAATCTGGCGGGCATGGTTCAAAACGTTTGCAAGGCGGGGATAGATTATCTCGTTCACAAGGCTGCTCTTCCCGCTTCCCGAAACGCCCGTCACCGCCGTTATGAGCCCCGCAGGGATAGAAACGTCTATATTTTTAAGATTATTCTGCCTGCACCCGTGCGCTTTCAGCCACTTGTCCGAAGGCTTCAACCTCACCGCGGGCACTTCAATCTTTCTTCTCCCCGCGAGGAAATCGCCCGTAATGGAACGCGGCTCGTCCATGATATCTTGTTGTGTGCCGCAGGCGACCACTTCGCCGCCGTGCACCCCCGCCATCGGTCCGATATCGACGATATAGTCCGCCGCGCGTATGGTGTCCTCGTCGTGTTCGACGACAATCAGGGTATTTCCGAGGTCGCGAAGCCCCTTTAACGATGTCAGGAGCTTTTCGTTATCCCTCTGGTGCAGACCTATGCTCGGCTCGTCGAGGATATATAAGACGCCCGACAGCGCGCTTCCTATCTGTGTGGCGAGCCTTATCCTTTGGCTCTCTCCGCCAGACAGCGTTGCCGCCGACCGAGAGAGGGTGAGATATCCCAGCCCCACGTTCTGCAAAAAGGTTATTCGGCTGTCTATTTCCTTTACAATGCCGTCCGCAATCATGTGCTCGGTCGCGCCGAAGAAGGAAAAATCGGTGAACGCCTTCAAATCGTCGACCGACATATCGCACACCTCTGCGATATTTTTGCCGCCGATGGTCACGGCGAGGGCTTCCTTTTTAAGTCTCTTTCCGTGGCAGAGAGGGCAGTCCGAAGTGCGCATATACCTCTCGATATCCCACTTCACGCTGTCCGACGAGGTCTGATTATATCTCCTCTGAAGATTGGCGGCAAAGCCCTCCCACGCCGTCTTGTAGCTCCCCGAAAATCTGTATGCGTTGTACGTCAAGTCAATCTGCTCGCCGCCGTTGCCGTACATCAACATGTCGTAAACGCCCTCGGGCAGGTCCTTGACGGGCACGTCGAGCGAAAAGCCGTACACCTTTGACAGCGAACTCAAATACATCTGCGTCATCGCCGAGCTGTCGAGGTTCCAGCCGCTTATCTTAATCGCGCCCTCCCTTAACGTCTTTGTCTTATCGGGGCAAATTAAATCGGGGTCGATTATCTGTCTGAATCCCAAACCCGAGCACTCGGGGCAAGCCCCCCACGGGGTATTGAAGGAAAAGAGGCGCGGCTCTATCTCCTCGATAGATATGCCGCAGTCGGGGCAGGCGTAATTGGAAGAATAGAGTTCCTCCTTGCCGTCGCAGTCCACAACCACGAGCCCCGCCGCAAGCGAAAGGGCGTTTTCGAGGGCTTCGGTCAGTCTTTTCAATACGCCGTCCTTAATGACAAGCCTGTCAATGACGACCGAAATGTTGTGCCTTATGTTCTTTTCGGGGTGTATTTCTTCCTGCAAGTCGTATATAATGCCGTCCACCTTGACCCTGCCGTAGCCCGACTTCTTCCACCCCGCAAGTTCCTTTTGGAATTCGCCCTTTTTGCCGCGCACGACGGGGGCTTCGATTATGATTTTACTGCCCTCGGGCAAGGTCATCACCCTGTCGGCAATCTCGTCTACTGACTGCTTTCTTATCTCCCTGCCGCAGTTGGGGCAATGGGGAATTCCCACCCTCGCAAACAGCAGCCTGAAATAGTCGTAAATCTCCGTCACCGTTCCCACCGTCGAGCGGGGATTGTGCGAAGTAGTCTTTTGGTCTATGGATATGGCGGGCGACAGTCCGTCGATAAGCTCAACGTCGGGCTTTTCCATCTGCCCGAGGAATTGGCGGGCGTATGAGGAAAGGCTCTCGATATATCTCCTCTGCCCCTCGGCAAAGATAGTGTCGAATGCGAGCGTCGATTTTCCGCTGCCCGAAAGCCCCGTAAACACCGTCAGCGTGTTGCGGGGGATATGCACGTCGATATTTTTAAGATTATTTTCCTTTGCGCCCTTGACGAATATCTCTTCTTTCATGATTTTTTGCTCTTCAAAAGTTTCTTTTTAAGCTCGCCGATTGCGTCGCGTATCTCAATCGCCCTCTCGAAGTCGAGCTGTGCCGAAGCCACCTTCATCAAAGCCTTCAGCTTCTCTATCTCGGCGGGGATATCCGCCATTTTGATATCGCCGAACGCCTGCTTCTTGCCCGTTATCCCTATCGAGTTTTTGACCTCTTTTATTATCGTTTTGGGTATAATTCCGTGTTCTTCGTTGTATTTTTGCTGTATTTTGCGCCGTCTCGTCGTCTCATCTATGGCGCGTTTCATGCTGCCCGTAATGGTGTCGGCATACATAATAACCCTGCCCTCGGCGTTTCTCGCCGCCCTGCCTATTGTCTGTACAAGGGAAGTTTCGCTCCTCAAAAATCCCTCTTTGTCGGCGTCGAGAATGGCGACCAGCTTCACTTCGGGCAAGTCCAGCCCCTCGCGAAGGAGATTTATGCCGCACAACACGTCAAATTCCCCGCTCCTCAATCCGTTGATTATGTCAATCCTCTCGAGCGCGTCGATATCGCTGTGCATATAGCGCACTTTAAGGGCGTGTTCCTTTAAATATTCGGTAAGGCTTTCCGCCATCTTCTTGGTCATCGTGGTGACGAGCACCCTGCCGTTTTGGGCAATCACCCTTTTAATCTCGCCCAAAAGGTCGTCTATCTGCGTCTTTGTGGGTCTCACTTCCACCTCGGGGTCGAGAAGCCCTGTAGGTCTTATTATCTGTTCCACTATATTTCCCGCCTGCCCCAGCTCGTACTCCGCGGGCGTCGCCGAAACGCATATAAGCTGCGGCACGCGCGCGTCGAACTCCTCAAAGGTGAGCGGTCTGTTGTCGTATGCCGATTTTAGTCTGAATCCGTAATTTACAAGGTTTTCCTTTCTCGAGCGGTCGCCGTGATACATCGCGCCCAACTGCGGAATGGTCATGTGGCTCTCGTCGATAAAGACGAGGAATTTGCCCGCGGGGAAGTAATCGAGCAGGGTAAACGACGGCTCCCCCGGCATCCTACCGTCAAAGTATCGGCTGTAATTTTCGACGCCGCTGCAATATCCTATTTCCCTCATCATCTCGAGGTCGTATGTCGTCCGCTGTTCCAACCTCTGCGCCTCAAGCAGCTTGCCCTCGTCGCGAAAAGCCTTGACCTCGTCGTTCATATCCCTCTCAATCATCGCAAGGGCGTTTTGCATCTTGTCCGACCCGACGGCGTATTGCGACGCGGGGAAAATCAGTATATGTTTGAGCTCGGACACTATCGTTCCGCTCACCGCCTCAACTTCGCAAATTCTGTCTATCTCGTCGCCGAAGAACTCCACGCGCACGGCGATTTCGGAGTTTGACGCGGGGAATATTTCCACTGCGTCGCCACGCACCCTGAAAGACGACCTTTGAAAGTCTATATCTCTCCTCGCATATTGAATTTCGACGAGCCTTCTTATAAGCGCGTCTCTCTCAAGTTCCATTCCGGGGCGCAAGGAGATAGCTAATCTGAAATACTCCTCGGGCGCGCCCAAGCCGTAAATACAGCTCACAGAAGCGACGACGATCACGTCCTCCCTCTCGCCCAAAGAGCTCGTCGCCGAGTTGCGGAGCTTATCTATCTCGTCGTTGAGGCTCATGTCCTTTTCTATATAGGTGTCCGTCGAGGGTATGTAGCTCTCGGGCTGATAGTAGTCATAGTAGGACACGAAGTACTCCACCCTGTTATTGGGGAAGAACTCCTTGAACTCGTTGCACAGCTGTGCCGCAAGCGTCTTGTTGTGGGCTATGACGAGGGTGGGTCGGTTGACGTTTTTGATGACGTTCGCCATGGTAAACGTCTTGCCGCTGCCCGTCACGCCGACAAGCACCTGCGTGCGTATGCCGTCCAAAACGCCCTCGGTCAGGCTCTCTATCGCCTGCGGCTGGTCGCCCGTCGGCTCAAATTTTGAGTGAAGTTCGAATTTCATTTTTATAATGATAAAACTCTGTCTGTGTTCGCAATTAGAATTATACCCCTTTTGCTTGCGAATTACAACAAAATAAGGGCTATGAAAGATTTATAAACTTATGTTTTATTATAGCAAAAAAATATTGACTATGTCAACAAAAAAGAAGCCTTTAAATTAAGGCTTCTCAATCAATTCCGAAAAGCGCGTTGGGCAGAATATCGAATTTTTGATAAATCAATAAAATGCTGTCATAGCCGGGCTTCTTTCTGCCCAATAGCCATTGACTGACCGTGGTTTGATTTACACCGAGGATATCTGCCAATTTCTGCTGCGACAATCCCCTCTCCACCATTATCTGTTTTATAATCTCAACATAAGGCATAAATAAATTATAAATATTTTCAGGTCAAAAGTATTGACATAGGTCAAAAGACCTAATATAATTATTGCATGCCAAGGAGGTAAATATGAAGGCAAAGTATTTAATTTTATTGATGGTTTTATGCGCGCTGTGCTGTATAGCCGCAAGTTGTACCCCGAAGCCCCACACCCATGACTGGGGCGAATGGCAAGTCACCGTTTCCCCCACTTGCAATGAAGAAGGCGAAGAAAGGCGCGTATGCCAAACGGACGGCGCGCATACAGAAACAAGATCCATTCCTATCGACCCGAACGCCCACAATATGGTACATATGGAGCCCAAGGCGTCCACCTGTTCATCCACGGGCTTTAACGAACATGACGAGTGCAGCCGTTGCGGATATTCCCCGAATAAGGTGGAAACACCCATCGACGCCGACGCGCACGATATCGGGGAACTTATCGAAGAAGTGCCTGCCGATTGCGAAAACGACGGCGTTAAGGAGCACTACAGCTGCTCGCTATGTCATAAAAATTTCGATGAAAATATGGCGGAAATTGACGATAACGACTTGATTATTGAAAAATACGGGCATTTATGGGATAGCGGAAAAGTAATTGCAGAAGCAACCTGCAAATCCGCAGGAAGCATATTATACACTTGTCATTGGGACGAAAGCCATACATATACCGAGGAAATACCCATAAATCCCCAAGCTCATGTATGGGAAACAGAGCTGACGAAAGAAAATAAAAAGAGATGCTCAATCTGCCTGACCGAACAGGATATCTATACGTTGAGTTCTGACGGCAAAAAGGTATATTTCGGCGAGTATCCGCAAACAGAAGTAAAAGACAGCGACTTAAAAACCGTCCTGAATAAGCAAGCGGGTTCCAAGCCCGACGGATTGTTCCCGAACAGAAAATGGATAAGTTATCGCTATTATGCAAACGGCAAGCAGAGCGACTTTATGTGGTATCAGGACATAAGTTATGAAAACGCAAAGTATCGCGGCGTCTATTTTTCAAAGTACAGACCTGAATGGACGACAAAAAACTATGACAAAAGCGAAAGCATGATAGATAACAGCGGCTATAATGCCTATACGGTATATTGGTTTAAATTTGAACCGATAGAGTGGCGGATATTGTCCAAAGAAGACGGTGGCGCGCTCTTGATGTCCGAAATGATCGTCGACAGTCAACAGTATTATCAAGACGATGAAGACAGAACGCTAAACGGAAAAACTGTGCATGCTTCCAACTACGCGAACAGCGATATACGCACATGGTTGAACGCAGATTTTTATGATACGGCATTCGATAGTTATTGCAAACAGATTATAGAAAAAACTTTGGTGGATAACAGCGCCGATTCGGTAGACCCCAATAAAAGAGATTATCTCAGTCAATACGAATATGTTTGCGAAAATACCGAAGATAACGTCTTTTTATTGAGCTATAAAGAAATCAACGGAGTCAACGGATTCGCCGCGGGCGACACACCCGACCCGTTAAAACTGCTTAAAGGTACCGATTATGCAAAAATACAGGGACTTGACTATATGTACGATACACCTTTCTGGCGGTTGAGGTCGCCCACAAGCAAAACACACGGACAAGTTGTTTTCTATAACGGATATTCAGGTAACGGTCACATAGCACACGTCACTTCTGACGGAATTGTACCCGCTTTAAAAATTAAATTGTAAATCTCCATGCAAAAGCCCGCCGTGACGGAATTATCCGCCACGGCGGGCTTATTTTATTTTCATCAGAGCAATTCGTATAGCTTTACGGGCTTAAAATTTCCGTCCGCCTTCACGGGCGACCACTGCAGCATTTTCTTGGTGAAGCCGCGAAGTTCCGCCTGCTTGTACCACCTTACATAGTCGCAGTCCTTTAAGGCTATCTGGCTTTTTCTTATTATCTTTTCGCCGTCGAACTGCGCCGCAAAGCCGTGGCTGAACACCCCGTCCGCGCCCCTCTCATAGCCGAAAAGCACGTATCCGCCCTCGTATTGCTCAATAAAGTTCAAAAAGTTCTTTTCATCCCAGTCGAACAGATTCTTTATCGGCGTAAAGGTCGCCGTATCATACACCGTCAACTGCGTGCGAATTCCGAATATGACTTCGATATTATAGAAGAGTTTGCCGTCTTTGGAGAAGCAGAAGCCGTACTCCTGCCCCGCACTCTGCGAAAAGCGGATTTTTTTCAAGAGCGACATTCTGTCGAGGGAGAACACCGCGAGCGTGCCCTCCGCCGTCTTGACGACTATATTATTTGTATTGGGCACAAAGGCGACGTCATAGGCATTTTTAAGCCCCTTGAACACCTTCAACTCCTGCCCGTCCTTGTCATAGACGCACACCGCGCCGCCCGTACAGCCGACGTCGTACTTCTCGCCCTTTATGTAGCTCATAAAACTCTTCATCTTTTTCACCCCTTTTCGCGATGATTAAAGTATAGAATTTATCGGCGGCTTTGTCAAGCCGCCGTAAAAAAATTTACCCCCGCGCCGTATTGACGGGCGGGGGTGTGAATTGGTGATTTTAAGACATCTTTTCGAGAAGCTTCAAATCGACGCCCTTGTCGCCTATCTTGATTATCTCGACCTTTACGGTGTCGCCGATGTTTACGACGTCCTCAACCTTATCGACGCGCTTGTCCGAAAGTTTTGAAATGTGTATCATTCCGTCCTTGCCGGGTGCAAACTCGACGAATGCGCCGAAGTTGAGAATTCTTACGACCGTTCCGACGAACATATCTCCCACTTCGGGGTCGTGCGCGATGGAAAGAATGATTGCCTTTGCGCGCTCGGCGTTCTCGATGGGTCCGACGCAAGCGATATAGCCGCGTCCGCTGTCGTCGTCGTTGAACTCTATCTCGGTGCCCGTCTCCTCCATTATCTTCTTTATCACGCAGCCCTGCTTGCCGATAACGTCGCCGATCTTCTCGGGGTCGATTTCGAAGCTGAC
>CANRKX010000035.1 GCA_947631325.1 uncultured Clostridia bacterium
TCATGTTGGGCGATCTGGATGAGATGGTGGAGGCTCTCGCCGTCGCCGACCGCGAGCGTGCGTTAACGGAGGAGGAGACTTGACAAGTCTCCTCCTCCGTTAACGCTTCGCGGGGCATATATGCGTCGCATAACTGTGTCGCGTTGCGGCAACTTTCAGTCACGTACGTCTTAGTACGCTCCTTCAAGTTTTCCTCGCGCTCCTTGTTCTGCTCGCATCTCTGCCCCGCGGCTTATGATGAGCGCAGCTTCCTATGGGCGACGGCAGAGAGTGTCATATTGAGCGGCGCGCGGCGTTGACCGCCGCGCGCCTGTCGAAGGATCCCCCCGGGTATGCGGCAACTATTTCTAATTATTTTTCCCTGTTATTCCTTGTTCTGCTCGCATCTCTGCCCCGCGGCTTATGATGAGCAACGGCTTTCTATAAACATTATCGCGGCTCATCCTTTGCTGTCATCCTGAGCGGCGCGCGGCGTTGACCGCCGCGCGCCTGTCGAAGGATCCCATCGGGTATGCGGCGACTATTTCTAATAATCCCACCTCATTATACCCTTCCCACTTTTTCCGCCGTCATCGCTTTTCCCACACAACTTTCCCCCAATTTTCATTTTTTTGTTGCAATTTGTAAATTATTGTGATAAACTTGTTAAGTATTAAATAATAAGGAGAAAATTTATGTCGGAACTTCTTCTGATCGTCGTCGGCATTGCGGTCGTCCTTGCGATAGCATACGCGGCGTTCAACTTCTTCACCGTCAAAAAGATGGAAGAGGGCACGGAGAGAATGCAGGAAATCGGCTCGGCTATCCGCACGGGCGCAAATGCATTCATCAATTACGAGTATAAGATTGTCGCTATAATTGGCGCAGTCGTCGCCGTCGTCGTCCTCGTCATCATCAGCTGGCAGGCGGCAATTGCCTTCCTTATGGGCGCAATCATGAGCGCCGCCGCGGGCTATGTCGGCATGAAGATAGCAACCTATTGCAACGTCCGCGTGACCAACAAGGCGCGCGAGAGCCGCGACCTCGGCAAGACCTTAAAGGTCGCCTTCAAGGGCGGCTCGGTTATGGGTCTCTGCGTCGCGGGCTTCGCCCTTCTCGGCGCGGTGCTCGTCTATCTCATCTTCGGTCTCGGAGCAGGTCAGATAGCGGCTATAACCAACCACACCGCCGAAAGCGCCAAGAACTTTATAGGTCTCCCCACCAACTTCACCATGACCCTTTCGGGCTATGCGCTGGGCTGCTCGATTATAGCAATGTTCAACCGCGTCGGCGGCGGCATATACACCAAAGCCGCGGACATGGGCGCAGACCTCGTCGGCAAGACGGAGGAACATATCCCCGAAGACGACCCCCGCAACCCCGCCACGATAGCCGATAACGTCGGCGACAACGTCGGCGACGTCGCAGGTTTGGGCAGCGACCTTCTCGAAAGCTATGTCGGCGCCATACTCTCCGCCGTAATGCTCGCGGGCGAACTCTTTATGCACAATCTCGTGGGCGAAGCCAAGTTCCTCTCAAGCTTAATGCTCTTCCCGCTCGTCTTTGCGGGCTGCGGACTTCTCGCCTGCATAATAGGCATAAGCTACATAGTCTTAAAGCCCAACCTATCCAAAAACGTCCATATGGAACTAAATATCGCCACATGGATATCTGCGGGCGTCACCGTCGTCGCGGGAATTATCCTGTCCATATTTATGTTTAAGGACGTGGGCTCGGGCGTCGGCGATATCGATAATATTCAATTCAAATTAATCGGCTTCCGCCTCGGCGCGTTCAGCCCCTGGCTTGCGGCTGTCATGGGTATAGTTGCAGGAATAGTGATAGGTATAATCTCGGAGTACTACACGAGCTATGACTACAAGCCCACCAAGGGCATAGCCGAAAGCTCCAAGGAAGGACCCGCCCTCACGGTAACGCAGGGCCTTGCAACGGGTATGATAAGCTGTATGCTCCCCGTCATCGTCCTCGCCGTCGCCATCTTCGGCAGCTATGCCGTCGCGGGAATGTACGGCGTCGCATGCGCGGCGTTCGGCATGCTCTCCTTTGTCGCGGCAACCGTCTCGGTAGATACATACGGTCCCATCTCCGACAACGCGGGCGGCATCGCCGAAATGAGCTATCTCGACGACGAAGTGCGCGAGATAACCGACAAGCTCGACTCCGTCGGCAACACCACCGCGGCTATCGGCAAGGGCTTTGCAATAGGTTCGGCAGCTTTCGCCGCCCTCTCGCTCATGACGAGCTATCTCTTCGCCTTCCAGGAAATAAATTTCATTGAACAGCTCATATTGAACCTCATCAACCCCATGACGCTGTGCGGCGCCCTCTGCGGCGCGGCTCTGCCCTACATGTTCTCGGGCATGCTCATAAACGCAGTCGCTAAGGCGGCAAGGAAGATGGTTGAGGAAGTCCGCAGGCAGTTCAACGAGATAGAGGGACTGCGCGAGGGCAAAGTTCTCCCCGACTACAAGACCTGTATCGAAATTTCCTCGTCGGGCGCGTTGAAGGAGATGAGAATCCCCTGCATAATGTGCATACTCTTCCCCCTCGTAACGGGCTTCATCTTCGGACCCATGTTCGTCGGCGGCGTGCTCATGGGCGCAACCATATCGGCTATCATGCTCGCCATCTTCTGCGGCAACTCGGGCGGCGCTTGGGATAACGCCAAGAAGTATATCGAGTCGGGCGGCGTCGAAGGTCAGTCCAAGGGCAGCCCCGCGCACGACGCTTCCGTCGTCGGCGACACCGTGGGCGACCCCTTGAAGGACACGGTAGGACCTTCTTTGGATATCCTCATTAAGATTATGTCCACCATCTCGCTCGCAACCGTCGTCGTATTCAGCCAGTACAACCTCTTCGATTCCTGCGGTTGGGCTGATGCGCTCGGTCTCAATTGGCACTTCTTCGGTTGATTTTTGACTGAATTATTTGCCGCGCGGTGCGCTTTTTGCACCGCGCGGCTGTTTTTTGCCTTAAAGCGGTCAAAATTTCTTTACAAAAGAATTATAATCTGTTAAAATACTTAGGCTGTAAAAAAATTCACACCCGAACGTCGGGCGCTCCGTGGCGGCAAAAATCTTTCAATTGCCGCAAAAAAGCGCCGAAAACCACGGCGGTCGGGGAGGGAAAACGGAGGAATACAATGGCAGTAATAACAATGAAACAGCTCCTCGAGGCGGGCGTACACTTCGGTCACCAGACGAGAAAATGGAACCCCAAGATGGATAAGTACATCTATGCCGCAAGGAACGACATCCACATCATCGACCTTCAGCTCACGGTCGATCTCATCGAGGACGCCTACAAGTTCGTCTGCGAGAGCGTTAAGGAGGGCAAGACGGTGCTCTTCGTCGGCACAAAAAAGCAGGCGCAGGACGCCATAAAGGAAGAGGCGGAACGCTGCGGCATGTACTATGTCAACTCCCGCTGGTTGGGCGGCACTCTGACCAACTTCAAGACCATCCGCTCGCGCATAGACAGAATGGTAAAGATAGAGAAGATGGAGCAGAACGGCGAGTTCGACCTTCTCCCCAAAAAGGAAGTGGCAAAGCTCAAGGAAGAGTACAACAAGCTCAACACCAATTTGGGCGGCATCCGCGAGATGTCAAGGCTTCCGGGCGTCATGTTCATCGTCGATCCCCATAACGAGGATATCGCCGTTGCGGAAGCCCGCAAGCTCAATATCCCCATCGTCGCCATAACCGACACCAACTGCGACCCCGACCTCATCGACTATGTCATTCCGGGCAACGACGACGCTATCCGCGCCGTAAAGCTCATCTCGTCGGTCATCGCAAACGCCGTAATTGAGGCAAATCAGGGCGAGACCCCCGTCCTTCCCGAGGACGTCGAAGAGGGAGAGCCCCAATCCATTGAAGAAGTAGTCGCCGCCGCGGAAGAGCCCCAAGGGGAAGTTCCCGCAGAGGACGCGGATAAAGAATAAGTTTAAGGAGATTTGATATGTCATTCACAGCAAAGGACGTAATGGAACTTCGCGACAGAAGCGGCGCGGGCATGCTCGACTGCAAAAAGGCGTTGACCGATGCAGACGGCGATATGGAAAAGGCAACCGAGCTTTTGAGGGAGCGCGGCATCGCAAAGGCAGTCAAAAAGGAGGGCAGGATAGCCGCAGAGGGCGTCGTCGGCGCATATGTTTGCGACAAGTGCGGCGTGGGCGTTCTGCTTGAAATAAATTGCGAGAGCGACTTCGTCTCCCGCGGCGAAAAATTCCACGGCATAGTGGACGAGGTTGCAAAGGTAATCGCAAAGGATAAGCCCGCCGACATAGACGCTCTCAACGCCTGCAAACTCGGCGACGCAACCGTAAAGGACTATATTATAAATCAGACGGCAGTAATCGGCGAAAAGATCTCCATCCGCCGCTTCGAAATATATGAAAACAGCGGAAAGATAGAGACGTATATCCACATGGGCGGCAAGGTGGGCGTCATGGTTGACGCAGCCGACTTCACCGCAGGCTCCGAGGAGACCCTGCACGATATCGCCCTGCAAATCGCGGCTTCCCGCCCCGGCTATATCTGCCGCGACGAGGTTCCCGCCGAGGTCATCGCAAAGGAAAAGGAGATAATGCTCGTCCAGATGCAGAACGACCCCAAAAACGCCAACAAGCCCGCAAATATCCTCGAAAAGATTGTCGAGGGCAAGCTCGGCAAGTTCTATCAGGACAACTGCCTTTTGGAACAGCCCTTCGTCAAGGACGACTCTAAAAAGGTTGCCGACGTAATAGGCAAGAAGTTCAAAGTAGTCCGCTTCGTCCGCTTCGAAATGGGCGAGGGTCTCGAAAAGAAGAGCGAGAACTTGCAGGACGAAGTCGCAAAACAAATCGAATCCATGAAAAAGTAATAAAAAAAAGCGGCACTATGTGCCGCCTTTTTTATTGCTCCCGCTTTCGCGCTTCGTATAAACGTCGCGATACTGTGTTTGTGAAAAATTTTTCTCTATACAGCGAAAAATTTTTCTACAAAGCGTCGGGCTTCGCCCTCGCGCAAGTTCCGCTTGCCTTCGGGTCATTTACGTCTTAGTAAACTCCCCTTGTCAATGCTCGCTTTTCTTGTCTCGCTCGTTTCTCCGAACCGCGGCTTATGATGAGCAATGAAACCGCTTTTTAAGCCTGTCATCCCGAGCGATTAAGAATCTCGCGAAGCGAGTTCGATTAATCCCACCTCATTATAATCCCCGCCCTCGTTCCAATTTTCCTTTAAAAAACATTGAAATTTGATATTGGGTATGTTATAATGAATTGTAGAAAACAAAAAGGAGCTTATATGACGCCGAAATATAAGAGAGTATTGATAAAACTGTCGGGCGAAGCGCTCGCGGGCAAACAGGGTCACGGCCTTGACGAGGAAGTGATTTCGGGCGTAGTCAACCAGATTGTCGAAGTCCACAAAATGGGCGTGCAGATTGCCCTCGTCATCGGCGGCGGCAACTTCTGGCGGGGACGTCAGGGTAAAAATATGGATAGAACTACCGCCGACCACATGGGCATGCTCGCAACGGTCATGAATTCGCTCGCGATGATGGACGCCCTCGAACAGCGCGGCATACCCACCCGCGTCCAGACGGCTCTTATAATGACCTCCGTCGCCGAGCCCTACATTCTTAGAAAGACTTTAAGCCATTTTGAAAAGGGCAGGGTGGTCATCATGGCGTGCGGCACGGGCAACCCCTATTGCTCGACGGACACGGCTGCGGCACAGCGCGCCTGCGAGATACAGGCAGACGTCCTCATGATGGCGAAGAATATCGACGGTATATACGACAGCGACCCCAAACTCAATCCCTCCGCCAAAAAGTACACCCACATCAACTATCTCGACGTCATCAAAAAGGGTATAAAGGCTATGGATACCACCGCGGCTACCATGTGTATGGAGAACAACATTCCCGTCATAGCTTTCGGGCTTGACGACGAAAACTCCATCGTCCGCGTCGCCTGCGGCGAACACCTCGGCACCGTTATAGATAATAATAAAGAGTAATAGATAATAAGGAGTGAAAATATGATAGAGCAAGTTGAAGAAATCATGCTCGTCCTCGACGACAAGCTTTCAAAGACGGTCAGCGTATTGAAGGAGGAGTTCGTCTCCGTCCGCGCGGGCCGCGCCAACCCCCACATTCTCGATAAGGTAAACGTCGATTATTACGGCGTTCCCACCCCCATACCGCAGACCTCCAACATTTCCGTGCAGGAGGGTCGCTGTCTCGTCATCGCCCCGTGGGACGTATCCCTTTTAAAGGCTATCGAAAAGGCTCTTCAGACCTCGTCGATCGGCGTCACCCCCACCAACGACGGCAAGGTGATAAGGCTCGCCTTCCCCCAGCTCACCGAGGAGAGGAGAAAGGAGCTCACAAAGCAGATCAGAAAGATGGGCGAAGACGCCAAGGTTGCCGCCCGCAATATCCGCCGCGACGCAATGGAACAGCTCAAAAAGCTCAAAAACGATAAGCTCATCTCCGAGGACGAGAGCGCCAACAGCGAAAAGGACGTGGAAAAGTACGTCTCCGACGCCATTGCCGAAATCGACGCGGCAGTATCCGCCAAAGAAAAAGAAATAATGACTGTCTGAGGCGCCTATGTCCGATAACATCCCCCGCCACGTAGGGCTTATAATGGACGGCAACGGCAGGTGGGCAAAAAAACGCCTTTTGCCCCGTTCCATGGGGCACGCCGCGGGCATGAAGAGGATGATTAAGCTCGCCGCACACGCCAAAGAGAGGGGTATAAACTACCTCACCGTGTACGCCCTTTCCACCGAAAATCTCGCCGCCCGCCCCAAAGAGGAACTCGAAGGACTCTTCGATTTAATGAGGAAGTACTTCGCCGTGAACGTCAAATCGCTCTTTAAAGAGGGCGCGGCAATAAGGGTGATAGGCGATATTTCCGTCTTGCCGCAGGACGTTAAAAAACTGCTTTCCGACGCCCAAACGAAATCCCCCGCGAACGCGCCGTTTACTTTGGTCTTTGCCATAAATTACGGCTCGCGCCCCGAAATCGTCCGCGCCGCTCGCCGTGCCGCCGAGGAGGGCGAGATTACGGAACAGACTCTTTCCGCCCATCTCGACACTGCGGGTCTCCCCGACCCCGACCTCATCATAAGGACGGGGGGAGAAATGCGTCTTTCCAACTTCCTCGTCTATCAGGCGGCTTATGCCGAGCTCTATTTCACCAAAACTCTCTTCCCCGACTTCACCTCGCGTGAGTTCGACAGGGCGCTTTCGGACTTTGCGGGCAGGGATAGGCGTTACGGCGCGGCAACTTCCGCCCCTAAAGGGTGACGTCCGCCTAAACCCCAACCCCAATCAACGTTTAAAAACCTTTGAAGGTATTATATATGAATGAAGAATTGACAGAAAAACCCAAAAAGAGCCATGCCCGCATGTACACGAGCGCCGTGTACGTCGTCGTCTGGATAGCTCTCTGCGCCCTCAAATGGACGGTGCCGGGAAATTACGGGGCCTTCGGCTTCGACGCCCTCTTCTGCGCCATCTCGGTCATCGGCAGCATAGAATTTCTGAACGCCATGGGCGGCGTCTCGGTGCCCCAGCGCGCCGTAACGATTGCCTTTGCCGCCGTCATCGTGCCCCTCTACGTCGCGGTGCAGATGACCATGAAGGCGGGGCTTCTCGCCATCGCCTGCGCCTTTTTCGTGTACGTCATGTTCCTCATGGCAACCTCTGTATTCGACCACAGCCGCTCCACCGTCAAGGGCACTATAACCTGCGTATTTTGCATGCTGTATTGCGGCGTCCTCTCGTCCTTCATGTCGGCTATAAACCATCTCGCTTCCAACTCCATGGTCGCAATTTTAATGCTGTTTATGTGTACGGTTCTGACCGACACGGGCGCCTTCACCTTCGGCAGCCTTTTAAAGCGCTTCTTCCCCGCAAAACTCGCCCCCCAGCTCTCGCCCAATAAGACGGTCGTCGGCGCGATAGGGGGACTTATCGGCGGAGTCGTCGGCGCAATCCTCGCCTATTACACGATGTATATATGCGGGGGAATCAACGGACAGGTGTTCTTCTTCCACATGAACGGCGTCCAACTCACCTTCACGAGCGACGTCGTCCATCCCCTCGTCGGCTTTGTGATTTTGGGATTTATAGCGGGTATCTTCTCGCAGATAGGCGACCTCTTCGAGAGCGCGATAAAGCGCGAGTGCGGAATAAAGGACATGGGCAAGTGCCTCCCCGGTCACGGCGGAGTATTGGACAGGTTCGACAGCATGCTGTACAGCTCGGTCATCGTCCTTCTGTCATTCGGAATAATAATTTCATAAAAAAAGCCCGCTCGTCGGGCTTTGATTTTTTTAAAGGGTCATTAATCGTTTGATTTTCGGGTATAATATAAAATGAAAAAAATATCGCTCATCGGCTGTACGGGTTCGATAGGCAGTCAGGTTATAAAGGTCTGTCTCGCCCATCCCGACAGGTTTAAAATTATTTCCCTCTGCGCAGGCAAGGATAGCCCTGCCTTCCGCCGCGAGGTTGAAAGGTTGAAGCCCGAATATTGGGGGGTAGACGACGAAGCTCTCGCCGCCCTGCCCGAAGCCGACGTGGTATTCAACGCCGCCTCGGGCTTTGCGGGGCTCAAATACACCCTCGCCGCCATAAATGCGGGCAAAGATGTCGCCCTCGCCAACAAGGAAAGTCTGGTTGCGGGCGCCGATATCGTCCTTCCCGCCGCAAAAAGGGCGGGCGCCAACCTCATTCCCGTCGACAGCGAACACTCCGCAATCTGGCAGTGTCTCAATTTCGGCGCGGCAAGGGGGGTAAACCGTCTCATTATCACTGCAAGCGGCGGCGCGTTCAGGGGTAAAAAGTTTTGCGATTTGAAGGACGTCACCCCCGCCCAAGCCCTCAATCACCCCACATGGCAAATGGGCGCAAAGATAACGGTGGACAGCGCAATCCTCTTGAACAAGGGATATGAGGTAATGGAAGCCCACGCCCTCTTCGGCGTGCCCTATTCTGATATAGTTACCGTAATCCAGCCCACGAGCGTCGTCCATTCGCTCGTCGAGTTCAAAGACGGCGCGGTTATGGCGCAGATGGGCGTGCCCTCGATGGAAATCCCCATTCAGCTCGCCTTAAGCTATCCCGAGCGGCTCCCTTCATCTTCGGGCTCACTAAACTTCGCCTCGCCCTTAAACCTGTCGTTCGAGCCCATGAAAAGGGAAGATTATCCCATGTTCGATTTAGCCCTGTATTGCGCCGAGAGGGGCGGCGCGTCGCCTTGCGCATTAAACGCCGCCGACGAGGTTGCGGTTTTGGCATTTTTATCGGGTAAGATAGCGTTTACGGCTATATATGACGTCACAAAAGAGAGCGTCGAAAAGACAGGCTCATTCAATTGCACCTCTTTCGACGACTTAAAGGAGGTGGACTCGGCAGCCCGCGCATACGCCCGCGAGTGCGTAAATAAGCATATATATTGATATTTTTATGACTCTTTTATCTTTTTCTTCGGTAATGAACGCAATAGGCTCCGTCGCGCTTGCAATCCTTATTTTGCTGGTCATGGTGACCGTGCACGAATTTGGGCATTATCTCGCGGGCAAAGCCCTCTCGTTCAAGATAAACGAGTTCGCAATAGGCTTCGGTCCCAAACTTTTCAAACATAAATCCAAGCGCACGGGCGAAATTTTCTCCGTGCGCCTTTTGCCGCTCGGCGGCTTTTGCGCCTTTGCGGGCGAGGACGGGAAAGACGAAGATAACGACGCCTTCGATAAAAAGTCGCCGTGGAAGAGGATTTTGGTGTTGATAGCGGGACCTTTAATGAACTATCTTCTCGCGCTGTTCATAATCATAATTTCCATTTTCGCGTTCGGAGTTATGTCGTTCAAGGTCAACTCCGTCGCCCCCGCAGAGGGCGAAAATGCAAATATATATGCTCAATACAGCCTTTCCGAGGGCGATATCATTCTCCGCGCCGAGGGCAGGCGCGCCCTTCTGTCCACAGATATCTTAATTGCCCTCCGCGGCAAAAAGCAGGGGGAGAGGGTGAATTTGACCGTCCTCCGCGACGGCGCCGAAAGCGAGATTTCGGTAATGCTTAGGCGCGATTGCGACTTTGAAAGTTTGACCGAAGTCGCCAAATTATGGCATGCCTTGGGCGTGGGCACCTATGCGGTGGAGGACGGCGAGGGCGCAACCGTCAGATATTTCGATCTATCCGCCGAGGGGGTGAAACTTCCCTTCTTCCAAGCCCTGTCCGACAGCTTTCTGTACTCCTTCAGGATAGCGGGCACGATATTCAGGATAGTGGGCGAACTTTTGACGGGGCACATCGGCTTGACCGCCATGGGCGGGCCCGTGACGACCATAAAACTGACTTCGGAAATTGCCTCTACGGGAATAAGGAATTTCCTCGAAATCGCGGCATATATAGGGGTCAATCTGGCAGTTTTCAACCTCTTGCCCATTCCCTCGCTCGACGGCAGCAAGGTAATTTTCTGCCTTATCGAGTGGATTTTTAAAAAGCCCGTCCCCCGTAAAATCGAGGCGATTATCCACGCGGTTGGGTTTATTTTGATTATCTCCTTCGCGGTGCTCGTCGATATCCTTCAATTCGTCTAACTCGCTCCCGCTTTCGCGGCGCATATATGCGTCGCATAACTGTGTCGCGTTTACGTTTTCGTTCGGTTACGTACTTCGTTGTACGCGCCCTCGCGAAAGCCGCACGCTCCTTGTTCTGCTCGCATCTCTGCGCCGCGGCTTCCTATGAGCACGGCTTCCTATGGGCACGGCTTATGATGGGCAACGGCTTTCCATTAACATTTGCGCGGCTCGTTAAGGTGATTGTCATCCCGACCGAATAAGAATCCCGCGATAGCGGGTTCGATTGAGTGGAGGGACCCCCTCGTGGTCTCGGTTGGCAATTCTGAAACGCCCGCCCGTTTCCTGCTGTCATTTCGACCAAGCGTTAGCGCGTGGAGAAATCCCCCCGGGTATGCGGCGACTAATTCTAATTATTTTCACTTCATAAAAACCCCGCCGCGCGAATACTTTCGCGCGGCGGCTTTCCTTTTTCCCTTTTTGTTCCCTTAACTTCAATCTTTTTTGTTCTCTTCGTCCGCAGCCCCGTCCGCAGCCCCGTCCGCAGCCCCGTCCGCCCCGTCGGTCGTCCCGTCCGCAGCCGCTCCGTCAGCAACGTCGGTCGCCCCGTCCGCCGCAACGGTCTCCGCGGCAACTTCGTCCTTCTTTTCCGTAACGTCTGCCGCCTTCTTCATGCTCCTGTCAACGATTGCAAACAACCTGTCGAGGGTGTGCGTCATCGAGAACGCGACGAGCACTCCGACAGATATCGCGGCGTCCGCAGGGATATATACGCACTGATAGATGAACGAATATATGAAGGAATTCGCCAACGCCCACTCGGGGAGAGACACCCAAATTGCGTCCTCGTTGAAGTATATAATGCCCGAAAGCAGGTGGAATACAAACCTCAGAACATACACGCACACAGCGCCTATCGCAACTTTCGCGGTGAGGGGCAGTTTGCCGAGCTTGGGCGCAAACCCCATAATGCCTATCGACGCGAACGCAAGCAGATAGTCAAGCACGAACGACATGGGCGTGAGTATATAGGGGTCCGAAATGAAGTTCAAAAGCCCGAATATAAGCCCCGCCAGCGTTCCCTTGATGGGTCCGAACTTGTACGCGTATATAAGCAGCGGCACAAAGCTCGCCAAGGTTATGGACCCTCCGTAAGTCACGGGCGAAACCTTGATGAATGACAGCGCGAACGACGCCGCAAGGCAGATTCCCGCAAATGCAATTTCAGAAGTGGAAAATCTTTTGTTGAAAATGCACAGCACGATCAGCACGACGACGAGCGCGGCAAGCGCCGCAATGGATATCCAGGTGACTATGTCGATAGTCTCCTCGGATACTGCGGCAAGCAGTGTGGGTAGATACATAAAACCTCCTTTTACCGCCGAAAAAAAGAGCCCCCGATTGCAAAATTTTCGGGAACCCAAAATATCCTTATGACTTTCGCTCAAGTATTACCTTGCCGATTCAAAGGGTATAATCTCAGCCGCCTTATTTTGCGGCACCCCCGACGGTATTTAAAATTTTTATTTTTCCGACTTCGGCAAACCCGCCCCATCGGAAATTACGTTTAAATTATATTTGAATATCTCCCCGAAGTCAATTGAATTTTGCGCCGAAATGTTATATAATTGATAAAAAATATTTTGAGGTATATCATGTCCTGCAATTTTTATGCCTTTATGGACAGAATGAAGTACATAAAGAGGTGGCAACTCATGCGCTCCGTGCGCGAAGAAAATATAATGGAACACTCCGAACAGGTCGCAATGCTCGCCCACGCTCTCGCCATAATCAACAACAAGGTGTTCGGCGGCAATGCCGACGCGGGCAAGGCTACACTCTACGCCGTCTATCACGAGTGCAGCGAAGTCATGACGGGCGATTTGCCCACCCCTATAAAGTACTTCAACAACTCCATTCACGGCGCATATAAGCAGCTCGAGGACAGCGCCTGCGATAAATTGCTCCAAACTCTCCCCGAGGAGATCCGCGGCGAGATAGCAAAGAGCGTCAAGCCCGACACTCAGTGTTACGAGTATAAGATTATGAAGGCGGCGGACAGGCTTTCTGCATATTTGAAGTGCCTTGAAGAGCGTCGCAGCGGCAACACCGAGTTTATTAAGGCTGAAAAATCCATAAAGGAGGACCTGTTATCCCGTTCCCTCCCCGAAGTGGACTACTTTTTCGCAAACTTCGTCCCCGCCTTTCTATTGACCCTCGACGAGTTGGAGTAGAGATTCACAAAAATCTCGCTCCCGCTAACGCGCTTCGTATAAACGTCGCGATACTGTGTTGAACTTCACTCCGCCTTGGTCGTGTACTTCATTGTACACTCCCTGCGGTCGTCGCTCGTTCGCCTTGTCTCGCTCGTTTCTCCGAACCGCGGCTTCCTATTGGCAAGGCTTCCTATGGGCGACGGCAGAGAGTGTCATATTGAGCGGAGCGCGGCGTAAACGCCGCGCGCAGTCGAAATATCCCATCGGGTATGCGGCGACTACTTCTAATTATTATTACCTCAATATAACTTTCCCCCGTTTAGTTAAATATTCGTGGGGAATTTAGAAGAAGTATTAAATTCAATATATGCAAATAGCGAGTTCGTTTCTAGAGT
>CANRKX010000036.1 GCA_947631325.1 uncultured Clostridia bacterium
TACTATGTCGGCGAGGACAAAATAGCCGAAACGCTCGTGGGGAGCGAGGCGGTGCAACCCCTCGTTTCGGCGGCGGTGGGGCTCATACCCAACTGTGCGGCGAGCGTGATTTTGGCGAGGGCGTACGTCTTTGACGGAATGATAGCCTTCGGAAGCATGGCGGCGGGGCTGATAACCAACGCGGGAATGGGGCTTGTGATTTTGTTGAAAAATCCCAAAAATCTTAAAAGGACATTATTTATAGTCGTCGGGCTGTATATAATCGGCTATCTTGCGGGGGTTGCATTAAATTACCTTGCGCCCCTTATAGGGCTTTAAGAGAAGTTTGCGCGGCGGGCGGAAAATTTGCGCCCGCCGCGCAAACTTTTTTTGGGATTTGAGGGGGGACACGAGAACGCGAAAAAATTACTTTAAACGGAGATTGGGCGAGAGGGAGGCTATACACAAAAAAATTTAAAAAAATTTGTGACTGTCGCTTGACATTTGTCGGGCGGCATATTATTATAATATTATCATATGAATACAGGTTCATATAAAAAAGGAGAAGATATGGCGGTCTGCGACGAAGAGCAATTGCACGAAGAGAGGATGAAGAGGGCGCTTGCCGAGATGCCCTCGGACGAGGGAGTCGGAGTGATGGCGGCGAGGTTCAAGGCGCTGAGCGAGCCTTCGCGCCTTAAAATTCTGCTGGCTCTCGCGGGGGGAGAGCTGTGCGTGGAGCACATAACGGAGGCGGTTGCGGGAAATCAGAGCGCCGTCTCTCACCAACTGCGCACGTTGAGGGACAATAGAATTATAAAGTGCAGGCGGGAGGGCAAAAAGGTGCTTTACTCCGTCGCCGACGACCATATTATGATAATGCTGAAAACGGCAAAGGAGCACTTGCACTGCGATGAATAAAATTTTAAAGCTCGAGGGGCTGGACTGCGCCAACTGCGCGAGGGAGCTCGAAGAGGAGATACTGAAAATCGATGGAGTGGAGTCGGCTTCGGTGGACTTCATGGCTCAAAAGGTGTATTTGGACTGCGGCGAAGAGGTGTTTGAGAAGATAAAATTCTGTTGCAATCACTTCGAGGAAGTCAAGGTCGTGGGAGAGATAAATCCGACGGGAAATGCGCAAACCCAAGATACCCAATCTTATAATACACAGTCTGAAAATAAAGAGCCCTCGCAGAGGATTTTCGGCGAAAAGATAAAGATTGAAAATCTATGCTGCGCCAACTGCGGGAGGGAATTGGAAGAAGAGCTGAATAAAATAGAGGGCGTGGAAGCCGTGGTGGACTTCATGAATATGCGCGTAATTTTAAACGCCGAGGACGGCGGGGCGCGCGAGAAGGCTATCTACGCGATAACCCACTTCGAGGACGTGAAAATCGTGGACGAACACAAAAAGAAGGGGGTTATAAGGGCGCACTTGAAAGATATAATCTGTCTTGCGGTTGCCGCCGCGCTGTTCGTGCCCGCCCTCGTTCTCGATTTGACGGGCGTGATGGCGCAAAGCCTTGGTGGGATGATTGCGGCGTACTGCCTGTATGCCGCGGCATACCTTGCGGCGGGGCACACGGTGCTTATAAACACTGCGAAGAACATTGTAAAGGGCAAGATTTTCGACGAGAATTTCTTGATGACGGTGGCGTCGATAGGCGCGATTTTACTTGGAATTTTCGAGGGTGACGGATTTTTCGAGGGAGTGGCGGTAATGCTCTTATACGAGCTCGGCGAGCTTTTGCAGGGCATTGCGGTCGGGTCGTCGAGGAACTCCATTTCTGCTCTCATGGACTTGAAGAGCCCCACCGCGACGATCATCGAAAAGGGCGTTCAACGGGTAATATCCCCCGACGAATTGATTGTTGGAGACATAATTTTAATCAAGGCGGGTGAGAAGGCGCCCGTCGATTGCAGGATAGTAGAGGGGTCGACCTCTCTCGACGTCAAGTCGTTAAACGGCGAGCCTCTGCCCCGCGACGTTAAGGAGGGGGACGAAGTTCTGTCGGGAAGTATAAATTTGTCGGGCGTCGTAAAAGCCGAGGTCATAAGGAAGTACGAGGACTCGGCGGTGGCGAAGATTTTGGAGCTCGTGGAAAATTCTTCGGCGAAGAAATCCAAGCCCGAAAAATTCATAACAGTGTTCGCCAAGTACTACACCCCCGCGGTGTGCATTGCGGCGTTGATTGTCGCCGCGCTCGTGCCCACCGTAATCTGCGCCGTCGGCGGGGCGTTTTTGTGGGAGACTTACAGGAGCTGGATATATAAGGCTCTTACGTTCCTCGTAATATCCTGCCCTTGCGCCCTCGTAATATCGGTGCCGCTTTCCTACTTCGGCGGAATAGGGAGATGCGCGAAGTTCGGAATACTCGTAAAGGGTTCAACCTGCCTTGACGAACTTGCGACGGCGGAGATTGCCGCCTTTGACAAGACGGGCACTATAACCGAGGGTTCTTTTAAAATAAAGAGCAGTTCGTCAGAGAGGGCGTTGTCGCTCGCCGCGGCTGCCGAAAAATTCTCTTCTCACCCAATCGCCGCCGCCTTTGCGGAAATTGAAAGCGGGGTTATCGCCGAGGACGCCGAGGAGATTGCGGGATTGGGCGTAATTGCCAAAGTCGAGGGCAAAAAATTACTCTGCGGAAACTCAAAATTACTTGAAAACGAGGGAATAAAATTCCAAAAAATCAACAGCCTGTCCACCCTTGTATACGTGGCATTGGATGGGGAATATGTCGGAGTTATCGAGGTTGACGACACCATAAAAGAGGGGGTTGAAGGAGCCGTTTGCGAGCTTAAAAAGGGCGGAATAAAGAGGACTGTTATGCTGACGGGCGACAAGCGCGAGCGCGCCGAGGAAATTGCGAAAGCGGCGCAAATAGACGACTGTCTTGCCGAACTTCTGCCAGACGGAAAGCTCGAGAAGGCGGAGGAGCTGAAAAAGGGCGGAAAGCTTTTGTACGTCGGCGACGGCATAAACGACGCGCCCGTAATGACGTGCGCCGACTGCGCCGTTTCCATGGGAAAGGTGGGTTCGGACGCGGCTATCGAGGCGAGCGACGTCGTCCTTGTTTCGGACAATATCGCCCTTCTTCCCAAGGGCAGAAAGATTGCCCGCGGCACGAGGCGGATAGTTAAGGAGAATATCGGAGGTTCGCTCGCCATAAAGCTTGCGATTATGGCTTGCGGAGTGGCTATCGCCAACTTCCCCCTTATAATTTCGGTCGTCGCCGACGTGGGAGTAATGTTGATTGCCGTGCTGAACGCCATGCGGACGGCTTTGATAAAGTAAAATTTTGATATATTTTGTTTTGGAGCGCGGCGGGCATATCACTTTATGCCCGCCGCGCTTTACATTTTGAAAAAGGCGTGATATAATTATAAAAAGGTGAAAGATATGCTTGAAAGGATTATTAAGGCGGCAAGAAGGCAGTTGAAGTGCGACCTCGTTTTGAAGGGCGGACTGTATGTCGACGTCTTTTCGGGCGTTTTAAGGCGGGGCGACGTCGGAATTGTTGACGGCGTTATCGTCGGCACGGGCGAATATGAGGGGGAAAGGCAAATTGACTGCACGGGTAAGGTGATTGCGCCCGCATACATAGACGCGCACGTTCATATCGAGAGTTCGCAGCTGTCGCCCGAGGAGTTCTGCGCCCTCGTTACCCCGCGCGGCACGGCGGCGGTCGTTGCCGACCCCCACGAAATTGCGAACGTCTGCGGGGTGGCGGGGTGCGAATATATAGCAAACTGCTCAAAAAATCTGCCCCTCGACATATATTTAAACTTCCCCTCGTGCGTTCCCGCGACGCCCTTCGAGACGAGCGGGGCTATCTTAAAATCAAAGGACGTTAAAGAGAATATCGGGCGGGATATCTTCTTCGGATTGGGAGAATTCATGAATTACCCTGCGGTTTTGGCGGGGGATAGAGAAGCAATGGACAAGATTGCGGCGGCGCATGCGGCGGGGAAGATTGTGGACGGACACGCCCCCTCGCTGACGGGATATGATTTAAATGGCTATATCGCGGCGGGCATCTTCACCGACCACGAGTGCATGACGGCGGACGAAGCCTTGGAGAAGGTGTCAAAGGGCGAATACGTGCTTTTAAGGCACGGTTCGACGGCGAAAAATCTGCGCGTCGCAAGGGCGATGAACGATAAAAATTTCAGGCGGTTTGCCATCTGCACGGACGACAGGCACGCCGCCGACCTCATGAGAGAGGGGCACATTGACGCCGCCCTCCGCGAACTCGTGAAGATGGGTATCGATCCCGTCCGCGCGATAACTTGCGCAACGCTGAACGCGGCGGAGTGCTATAATTTAAAACGTCGGGGGGCAATCGCGCCAGCATATGTCGCAGATATAGTCGTCTTAAACGATTTGAAGGACTTCGAAGCCGCATACGTCATAAAGGGCGGAGAGGTGGCGGCAAAGGACGGAAAACTCCTTAAAATCCCCAAAAGACAGCCCCTTCCAGAGTGCGTGAAAAATACGGTGAAATTCGAGAAGGTCTGCGCGGACAGCTTTAAAATTTCATTAAAATCCAAAAGGGTCAACGCCATAAAGATGATACCCGCCCAAGCTGCGACCGACCGCGAAATAGTTGAAGTCGGCGTGGAGGGCGGAAAGGCTATACTAAAAGAGGGAATATTAAAGCTCGCCGTCGTCGAAAGGCACGGGCGGACGGGCAATATCGCAAAGGGATTTTTAAAGGGCTACGGGCTTAAAGGGGGCGCGCTGGGCTTGACGGTGGCGCACGATTCGCACAATCTGATTGTGGTCGGCGACGACGATGAGAGCATGGCTGAGGTGTGCAACGAGTTGAGAAAAATCGGCGGCGGCTTGGCGATTGCAAGGCGGGGCGAAGGGGCGAAAGCCGTTGCCCTCGACATTGCGGGGCTGATGTCGTCTGAGCCCGCCGAAAAATTCGTTGAGGAGAGCGAAAAGCTTGTTGCGATTGCGCGCGAAATGGGCGTGAGCGGGGATATCGACCCCTTTTTGGGGCTTGCCTTTTTGTCGCTCGGGGTCATTCCGAAGCTTAAACTACTCGATACGGGGCTGTTCGATGTGGAGAAGTTTGATTTTATAGATTTGGAAGCGGACGACAGATGACCTACTCGCTGGTGACGGGCGCGACGGGCGTGCTCGGGAAGTGCTTTTGTTATGAGCTTGCCGAAAGGGGCGAAAACCTCTTTCTGACGGGCAGGAGCGTCGACAAGCTTCAAGAGCTGAAAGATAAATTGACCGCACAATATCCCTCAATCAACGTAAAATTTTATCCCGCAAATTTGCAGAACGAGGGGGAGAGAGAAGCCCTGTTTGAATATGCGGGGGATCTGAAATTTTCTCGGCTTATAAACTGTGCGGGGGCGGATATACAGAAAAAATTCGAGGATTACGACCAAGAAAAGCTCACCTTTCAGATAAGGGCGAACTTCGAGGGAGCGGCGGCATTCACGCTGTTTGCGCTAAAACACGGGGCGGAGAGCCTGAAGATAACGAACATTTCGAGCGTGTGCGGGGCGCAGCCCATGCCATACTTTGCGATATATTCGGCGTTAAAGGGCGCCCTCACTTCATTTTCGGTTGCGCTATCCCGTGAAGTGAGGGGCAAGGGCGTTGAGATAACGGCAATCGTCGCAGGATCTATATACACCCGAGAGGACGTGAAAAGATATATAGAGAGCCTCGGCTTTTGGGCGAGAAGGGCGGCAAAATCCCCCCAATACATAGTAAAAAAGAGCCTTAAATATACCGACAGAGGAAGAAAAAAGGTCGTCGTCGGCGGGCTGAATAAGATGGCGCAATTTTTGTTGAAGTTTGTGCCGCAGGGCATAAAATGGCGATATATCGCAAAAAAATGGTCGAAGAGCGTCAAGGACGCGTTTTGAGGAATAAAAAATAATAAGGAAGTTAAAAAATGAGTAGGGCGGACGATATTTTTGTTGAGAACATGCACGAGATTTTGGAGCACGGCGTATGGGACACCGACAGGGAGGTGAGACCGCGCTGGTCGGACGGCACACCCGCGCACACCGTGAAGAAGTTCGGCATTGTGAACAGATACGATTTAAGGGAGGAATTTCCGCTGCTCACTATCCGCCGCACGGCGTTCAAGTCGTGCTTAGACGAGATTTTGTGGATATGGCAGAAGAAATCGAACAACGTCAAGGACCTTCATTCGAGGATATGGGACCAATGGACGGACGAGAACGGAAGCATAGGCAAGGCGTACGGCTATCAACTTGGCGTAAAACATAAATATAAAGAGGGGGAGTTCGACCAAGTGGACAGGGTGCTTTACGACTTGAAGCACAACCCCGCGAGCCGCCGTATAATGACAAATATATATACTTTTGCCGATTTGCACGAGATGAATTTATACCCTTGCGCCTACTCGATGACTTTCAACGTGTCGGGAAATACTTTAAACGCCATTTTGAACCAGCGTTCCGCCGACATGCTGACGGCGAATAACTGGAATGTGGCGCAATACGCCGCGCTTCTGATGATGATTGCCCAAGTTTCGGGGCTGGAAGCGGGCGAACTCGTGCACGTCATTGCCGACGCGCATATCTACGACAGGCACGTTGACATGGTGAAGGAGATTATCGAAATGCCCCGCTACCCCGCGCCAAAAGTTAAGTTGGACGGGAACGTTATGGACTTTTACGACTTCACGGTGGACAGCTTTACCGTCGAAAATTACATGTGCAACCAAAAGAAATATATAATACCCGTTGCCGAGTAAAGGGAGGATATATGCGGGCGATTTTACATGCCGATAAAAATTGGGGGATTGGCAAAGCCAACGCGCTTATGTTCAGAATTCCCGCCGATATGAAGTTTTTCAAGGAGACGACGACGGGAAACGTGGTCGTCATGGGTTCAAATACTCTGCGCTCATTCCCCGGCGGAAAGCCGCTTAAAGACAGGGAAAATATCGTCCTCTTCCCCGGGGGCGAGGAGCGGGAGGACTGCCTTATTGTGCAATCTCTCGACGAGCTGCTTAAAATAATAAAGGGGCGCGAAGCTGAGGGCAAGAAGGTGTACGTAATCGGCGGACAGATGATGTATAAGACCCTTTTGTCCTACTGCGAAGAGGTGCTTGTGACCAAGGTGGACGCCGTGGGCGACGCCGACGCGTTCTTCGAAAATCTTGATGAAAATCCAAATTTTGAAGTGGTATCCGAGAGCGAGCCGCAGGAGACCAACGGATATCTGATTAAATTCGTTACGTACAGGAACAGAGCGGTCGAAAAATATTGATATATTTGAGCTTTCGGATAAACTTTAAATTTTGACTTGACTTTTGGGGCGCGTTCAGCGGCGGAGGGATAATGAAAAAGAGCGCAAAGACAGCCGTCTATTCGATAATAGTCGCCATATCGCTGTACGTCATTTTGGGCACAGCCTTTTTGATGAGCGGTTGGGGCGTTATAATAAAGGTCATTCTGTATGCGGCGGGGGGGCTTGCTTTTGGGCTGTCCACCCTGTTTTTGTGCATTAAAAAGGACGCCCTTTTAAAGACCGCGCTCGTCCTTTCCTGCCTTGTCGCCGTCGTCTTTACCGCCGTAATAATTCTTAACTTCACGGCGGGGCTGGGCGAATACGACAGCGACGCCGAAAAGATAGACAGACTAACCGAAATATTGAGGGGCGCGGGCGGCTGGTCGATGGCGGTGTATGTGCTGGTGCAAATACTTCAAGTGGTGATTTTGCCCCTGCCCGCCGTCGTCTGCTATATCCCCGGCACGATAATCTGGGGACCGCTTATCGCCACCCTGCTCGCCTCGGCGGGGGTGCTTATCGGCGCGGTGATATGTTACGTTTTGGGCAGATTTTTCGGAAGAAGGATAGTCGAGTGGATTGCGGGCAAAGAGCTTACCGATAAATATGCCGACTATCTCGGTCGGCGCGGCAAGGTGCTGTTTGTGATTATGCAGATTTTGCCTTTCTTCCCCGACGACATACTCTGTCTTGTGGCGGGGCTGACGAGGATGAATTTTATCTTCTTCGGGGTGACTATGCTTGTCGTGAGACCCGCGATCGTGGCGATGTACTGCTATATGGGAAGCGGGCAGCTGATACCTTTCAGCGGGTGGGGAATACCCGTGTGGATTGCGATTGCCGTGGTGTGCGTCGTGCTCGCCGTGCTGTCGTTCAAATATCAGGATAAATTGGAAAGTTGGCTTAAAAACCTCGTGGACGGAGTGCGCGGGAAGAGAAAGGCAAGCGAGGTTGAAGAGAGCGCGCAGGCGGGCGATATGAATATTTTGACGGAAAACGGAGCCCAAGAGGGGGAGAGCGGAAAGGCTGAAAGGGGCGGAAATTATGAAATGGGTGACGGCGAGGACGCCCGTGCGGGCGGCGTTGACGAGCGATTGAGCGACAGCGGAAATGACGTTGGCGATAGGAGCGGAAAGGGCGGAAAACAATAAAAACATTGATATATGTGCATATTTTAAGGTGTACGACTGTGTTGGATTGAGTTTGGGTTTTGATTTGGGTTGAGTTTGAAATTGGGCTTTACGGTTTTGCGGCGCGCGACCCCCGAGAGAGGGGGTCGCGCGCCGCGTTTTTGTGGGGGGGTTCTTGCAACCTTCATCCGTCTTTTTCTCGCTTCGTTACGAAAAAGACACCTTCCCCCTTTGAAATGGGGAAGGTTACAATGAGGTGAGATTATTAGAAGCAGCCGCCGAGACCACCAGGGGATTCTTCCACTCAATCGAACCTGCTTCGCAGGCTTCTCATTCGGTCAGAATGACAGCATTGAACGGGCGGGGTTTATAATAGTAAAGAATGACAGCATAGGATGAGCGTGATTCTTAATCGCTCTGCCGTTTCTCGCAAGCGGGAACCCTCGGCAGGGTAGCGGGCTTACGCCCTCGCGCGGGATGACAGCAGGGAACGAGCGGGGTTTATAATAGTAAAGAATGACAGCATAGGACGAGCTGCGAAAATGTTAATAGAAAGTTGCACCGAGAGAGCACGAACGGGTGGAAGCGGATAGCTCATACAATGTATATAAAGACACTTCGGAGAAATTTTTGTGGAAATACAGAGTTTAAGCGGTTGGCAGCTCGCACTTATCGCCACTTCGTTCACCTATCTCTTGACGGCGGCGGGGGCGGGGCTGGTGTTCGTCTGCAAAAGGGTCAATAAATCGGCTTTTTCGTTCATGATGTCGGGCGCGGCGGGAATTATGCTCGCCTCTACCTTCTTTTCGCTCCTTCTGCCCGCGATGGAGAGCGCGCGTCAACCCTCCTTTTTAATACTCACCTGCGGTTTTGTCTTGGGTGGGCTGCTGATTATCTTTACCGATATCTTAATAGGCAGACTCAAACTCTTTTCGGGCGACGTAAAAAGGCAGAGTTCCGCCGTCATGTGCATTGCCGTAACCGTGCACAATATACCCGAAGGGCTTGCGGTGGGCGTGGCGTTCGGCGCGCTCGCGGCGGGGCATGCGGGCGAGTTCGTCTCGGCGGTGATGCTCGCCGTGGGGATAGGTATTCAGAACTTTCCCGAGGGAATGTGCGTCTCCTTTCCCCTGCGGGCAAACGGCGCGGGGAGATGGAAAAGCTTTTTTTACGGGCAATTATCGGGCGCGGTGGAGATTGTCGCGGGCGTTATCGGTGCGATTGCCGTCGGTGCGGTGAGCGGAATTCTGCCTTGGGCTCTCTCCTTTTCGGCGGGCGCGATGTTAGCGGTGGTTTGTTCCGAACTCATCCCCGAGAGCTTTGCGGAGGGAAAGATAAGGGCGACGATAGGCATTATCGCGGGGTTTGCGCTGATGATGATACTCGATATTGCATTCGGCTGAATAGTTTATAAAAAATTCCGCAATATAGGGGTATGGAAAAGAATAGCAATAAAAAGACGGCGATTGTCGTGGGCGGAAGCTCGGGCATAGGATACGAGACAGCCTTAAGACTTTCCAACCGTGGGTGGAGTGTGGTGAATATCTCCCGCACGCCCTGCAAAATCACAAAGGTCACAAATATAACTGCGGACGTTGCCGATTCTGCCGCCCTCGAGGGCGCGATAAAGAAGGCGGCGGCAAAGTCGGGCATATCTGCGCTCATATACAGCGCGGGATTTTCTATGGCGGCGCCCATCGAACACGCCAAGGAAGAGGACTACAAATACCTTTTCGAAGTCAACTTCTTCGGGGCGTTGAGGGCGGTGCAATCTATAATACCCCATATGAAGGACAAGGGGGGAAGGATTATACTTGTCGGCTCGTTGGGGGGCGACCTTCCCATAAGCTTCGACAGCTTTTACTCCTCGTCAAAAGCCGCGCTCGAAATGTTCTGCCGCGCCGCATACAGCGAGCTCAAACCCTATAAAATCAAGGTCACGGGCGTGCTCCCCGGAGGGGTCTCGACGGGATTTACCTTTAAGAGAAAGGTGTATAACGGCGAGGAGAGCGGGAGATATTCGGCGAGCGTCAATAAGGCGGTTGCCGCCCTCGCCAACATGGAACAGAGCGGAATGTCGCCGCAGGAAGTGGCGGAAATTATTTGCGGGCTTCTGATTGCGGACAAGCCGCCCGTCATTAAAATCTGCGGGGCGAAGAACACTGTGTACAGGCTGTTCTCGCGCATTATGCCCGAAAAAGTCACCTTGAATTTAAACGACAGGATGTACAACCAGTGAGGCGCGAGGTGGACCTTTCGCGCAGGGACGAGAGGGAGAGCTTTGTCAAACCGCCGAAGGAGGGCGGACTCAAAAATGACAGGAAAGACCCGTGAAAACTACAACCGCAACTATCTCAATTACGTAAAGACGCAGGACCCGCCGACAAAGCACTTTAAAAACTGCCTTGCCGCTTTCGGCGTGGGCGGACTGATATGCTGTATAGGACAATTTATCAGATACACCCTTGAATATGTCGGACTTTCGGGCGACGAGCTGGCTGGCGCGACCTCGATAATACTCATATTTTTGGGCTGCCTTCTGACGGGATTGGGGGTTTACGACAGGATAGGAAGATATGCGGGGGCGGGGTCTATCGTGCCCATTACGGGATTTGCAAACAGCGTCACTTCGCCCGCTATCGAGTTCAAAACCGAGGGGTGGATTTACGGTATGGCGGCGAAAATGTTCACCGTCGCGGGGGCGATAATTGTGTTCGGAGTGTGCTCGGGCGTGATAGTCGGGCTGATATATTTATTTTTATGACGAGAAAGGGAAATACAATATTTTTCAAAAATTCACCCCGCATACTCTCATATGCAGCCGTTGTCGGCTCCAAGGAGAGCGAGGGGATAATTGGGTCTTATGCCGATATCGCGCTCGCAGACGACATGTACGGCGAGAGCACTTACGAAAAGGCGGAGTGCAAGATGTTATCAACCGCCATATCGCTTGCAATCGAAAAGGGGGGATTGAAGCAGGGGGATATAGACGTGTTGCTGTCGGGCGACCTATTAAACCAGATAATTTCGGCGAGCTTTGCCGCAAGGGACTTCGACTTCCCCTTCCTCGGGCTGTATTCGGCGTGTTCGACGATGAGCGAGAGCATGCTTTTGGGGGCGACCCTTGTGGACGGGGGTTATGCCAAAAACGCCGTCTGCGCGACGGGCAGTCACTTCGCTTCGGCGGAGAGACAATACAGATATCCCCTCGAACTCGGGTGTACCCGACCCCCTCAGGCGCAGTGGACGGTGACGGGCGCGGGGGGTCTCGTGCTGTCGCGAAAGGGCGGGCGGATTGCAATAATAAACGGAACGATGGGCAGGGTGTGCGACTTGGGCGTGACCGACGTGAACAACATGGGCGCGGCAATGGCGCCTGCCGCGGCGGACACGATAATGAGACATTTTAAGGACACGGGCACGGAGCCGGGCGACTTCGACCTGATTTTGACGGGCGATTTGGGGGCGCTCGGCAGCAGGATTTTAAAGGATTTGACGTGGGAGAAGGGGTTTGATATCTCGGCAAATCACGTGGACTGCGGCGAGATAATATATAAGGTCATCGAGAGCGAATTTCAGGGCGGAAGCGGCGCGGGGTGCTCGGCGAGCGTGCTGAATTCATACGTTCTGACCAAGATGGACGCGGGGCTGTATAAAAGGGTGCTGTTTGCCGCGACGGGGGCGTTGCTTTCAACCGTGTCGTCGGGGCAGGGAGAGTCGATACCCTGCATAAGCCATGCGGTGGAACTTGAATACTGCGGCTAAGGCGGGAGGAGACGAAAGTATGCAATCTGAAATAATATCCATAATTTTAATGTACTTAAAGGCGTTTGCCGTGGGCGGCGGCATTTGCCTGATTGCGCAGATTATAATAAACTTTACCGATTTGACGGCGGGGAAAATTCTCGTCTACTTCATGCTTGCGGGGGTTGCATTGACGGCGTTGGGGCTTTATCAACCCCTTGTCGAGTTCGCGGGGGCGGGGGCGACGGTGCCCATTTCGGGGTTTGGATACCTTTTGGCGAGCGGCGCGATGAAGGGAGCGGAGCGGGGGCTTTTTTATGCGATAACGGGCGCGCTTTCCGCCGCCGCCGCGGGCGTGACCGCCGCCGTGGTATTCGCCTTTTTGATGGCTTTGATTTTTAAATCAAGAACCAAGAGGAATTGACATACAATATTGTATGGCGAGGGGGAAGGGGAAAAATAAAAAGTTCAGAAGGTTCAGGATTTTGGTGGTCATTATCTGCCTTTTGATTACGGGAGTTATTATATACTTCCAGCGCAACGTGACGAGGGTGCTCATTTCCATAAGCGAGGCGACTATACGCTCGATAACCACCGTCGCCGTGAACGACGCCATATACTACACCCTAAACGACGCCGAAAGATACGAGGA